>JBGQLG010000074.1:0-22723 GCA_041499965.1 Methylomirabilia bacterium | reverse complement strand
GCCACGGCGGGCCGGCTCACAACGTCGCGATCCACGCCACCCTCGGTGATCGGCCGGGGCGAAGCTCCGGCCCCGGCGTCCGGCGACTACGCCGCACGACTCCGCCAGAAGTGATCGGGACGGCGGGCGAGACGCTCGGCCAGAAAGCGGTGGGCGCGCTCCGCGTCGCCGCCGCGGAAGGCCGCCTCGAACAGCGTGTCGTGGAAGACGTCGCGCTGGGCGCGGCTGCCGCCGAGCTCGACCACGCGCGGCCGCAACGGCTCCAGCCGCGCCACGCAGCGCGCGTAGTCCCCGCCGGCGAAGGCGTGCAATCCCTCGAGCAGCGGCGCGACGACCTCGCCCGACAGACGGGTGCGGTCCTTGGGCGCGCGCTCGCGCACCATGGCGAGGTGCGTGTCGGCCGAGGCCCAGTCACCACCGGCGGCCAGCGCCATGGCGACGTGGGCGACGTGGAACGCCAGCCCCTGGCGGTTCATCCGCTCGCGGGCGATGGCGGTGAACGGTTGCCAGCGCGCGCCCATGGGGCGGCCGGCCAGCTCCATGCGCCACAGCAGCGAGATCGAGTCGTGCAGGTCGCCGGCGATGGACGACGGGGCGCGCTCGAAGGCCCGTCGCGAGATTGCCGCCGCCCGCGCGTAATCGCCGCGGCCGAAGTGCAGCAGCGCCAGGTGCCACACGAGGTGGTTGCGGAACCAGTTGAGCCCGCGACACGGATGGATGGCCGCGGGCAGCCGCGTGATGCCGCCGTCGAAGTCGGCCGACTCGTAGAGCGCATGCGCGAGCGCGTGCACCGCCCAGGCGTCCGACGGGTTCAGCGCCAGCGCCTGCTCGGCCGTGCGCGCCGCCTCGGCGCAGCGGCCGCCCTCCTCCAGCGCGAAGGCGTGCATGCCGAGCATGAACGAGTCGCCGGGATAGTGCGGCACGAGCGCGGTCATCGCCTCCAGCATCTCGGGGAAGCGGCCCTGCCAGAAGAAGACGTAGTAGAGCCGCTGCACGACCATCGCGTCGCGCGGGAAGCGCTCCAGGTGGTGGCGCATGGCGGCCAGCGCGTCGTCGTTCTTGCCGCTCGTCCAGAGTGTCAGTGCCTCGACGTGACCGCGCTCGCGCTCGGACTGTCCGGCCACGGCCGCGCGCGCCACCTCGGTCGCCTCCTTCGTCTCGGCGAAGCGTTCCTCCAGGAACAGGCACACGGCGGCGCCGGCGTGGGCCAGCGCGAAGCCCGGGTCCTGCACCGCCGCCGCGCGGAAGAGCGCCAGCGCATCCGCCTGCCAGCCGAGCAGCGAGAGCACCGCGTGATCGTAGGTGGCGAGCGCGTCCGACGAGGTGCTGCTGACGGTGAGGCCGTACAGATCCTGGGGCATGGCGCCCATGCTAGCAGACGGGATCGAGCACGGAGGCCAGGAACTCGACGGCGCGGCGCTCCGCCCACGAGCCGGCGCGCCACGGCGCTCCCTCGACGAATCCCGCGTGGCCACCGATGGGCACGAACTCAGCCTGCACGGCCGGCGGCAGCCCGCGCGGATCGGGCAGGCTCGAAGACGGGATGAACGGGTCGTCGAGCGCGTGCAGCAGCAGCGTCGGCCGCCGGATGTGCGTCAGGTACCGGCCGCTGCTGGCCCGCCGCCAGTAGTCGATCTCGTCGGCGAAGCCGTGCAGCGGCGCCGTGACCGCGCGGTCGTAGGCCGCGAAGGTCGTGGCGCGGAGCGCGGCCGACACGTCGACGAAGCCCGGATGCACGCGCGCCTTGGCCCGTGTCTTCACGTGGAGCGAGCGGATGAAGCTGGCCGTGTACAGGACCTTCGGCAGCCCCTGGTCCATCATGCGCGCGCAGGCCTCGAGGTCGAACGGCACCGAGATGGCCACCGCCCCGGCCAGCGGGGTGGGCGCGGCGTCGCCCTGCTCGCCCAGCCACTTGAGCAGCACGTTGCCACCGATCGAGACGCCGACCACGCCCACCCGGACGCCGGGCTCGCGCTCGCCGATCGTGCGCAGCACGTGGTCGAAGTCACCGGTGTCGCCGGAGTGATAGAAGCGCGGCAGCCGGTTCAGCTCGCCGCTGCAGGAGCGGAAGTAGAGCACGCCGGCGCGCCAGCCGCGGGCCGCCGCCAGCCCGAACAGCCCGCCGACGTAGTGCGAGCGGGCACCGCCCTCGAGCCCGTGCAGGACGAACAGCAGCGGGGCGCCCGGCCGGCCCGGCAGCCAGTCGACGTCGACGAAGTCGCCGTCGGGCGTGTCGAAGCGCTCCCGCGTGACGCCCCCGAGGCGCTGCCGGCGCGTCACCGCCCAGAGCGTCTGGACGTGACGGTTACGGCACCACCAGGGGGGCGTGTACGGGGCCGCGGCTATTGCTGGCCCGTGAGCAGCAGCTTCACGATCTCGGGCACGATCTCGCGCGCGCGTCGGTCGAGCTCCGCGTCAGTGAGGTTCGCGATGGGATGCGGCATGGCGAGGAACCGGTAGTGGGGCTGGCCCCACTGCTCGGCCATCGCGCGGCCGGTGGCCTGGAACACGTCGGTGATGATGGACGCCGAGGGGACGCCGTGTTTCTCCAGCAGGATTCCGTCGAGCACACTGCCCGACGAGCACGAGCCTCAGTCGCCGATGCCGGCGACCATGACGTCCGCCGACGTCTTGATCTGCTCGATGATCTCGGCGTGGGCGGGCACGCTGGCGTTGTGCTTGTCGTACATCCGCCACTCGGCCACGCCGTACTCGGCCTTCAGGATGTCGCCGATCCGGGCGAGCAGCCGGTCGGAGTTGAACTTCGTGTTCTGCACCAGCGCGACGCGCTTGCCCGAGAGCGCCGTCGGCCGGGGCGCGTACGCGATGCTCTGCGTGGCTGCCTCCGTGGTGGGATCGAGGATCTCCATCATCGCGTGACCTCCTTCACTTCCTTGGTGACCGCCTGCGAGGACTTGGCACTGCCCCAGCCGGGGATGTAGCAGGAGAAGGCGCCGGCCCGGCCGCCCGCGGCCACGACCAGGATGTCGTCGGGCGAGGCGACCAGCGGGCGCATCCGCTGCTCGTCGCCGTCGGCGAGCGCGTTGGACATCCGGCCGGTGCGCTTGAGGTGGGCGTACGAGTTGTGGGTCTGCTCGAACAGGAACTGGCGGATCCGCTTCTTGTCCCAGCCGTCGGCGGCGATCGTCGTCATGTGCTCGCCGGCCAGGCAGACCACGTAGGTGGACTGGCCCATCACGCTCCCGGAGATGCGCATGTCGTCGGCGCACGTCGTCAGCACGCCCTCGGCCGTGGGCGAGAGCTGGTTGTAGAACTGGTGGGGCGCGTCGGAGGCGATCACCGTCACCGTGCTCTGCTCGGGCCGGAACCCGCGCTCGACGTGCAGCGGCGTCCACGGGCTCTCCGCCTCGTTCTCGGCGATCACGTAGGAGAGCTTGCCGGGATGGCCCAGCGTGCCACGGTCGAGCAGGCCGGGCAGCGAGCCGCACACGTTGCGCATGACCAGGCGGACGGCCCGGCCGATGGTGAGGTTGGCGCGCCACCCGGGTCCGAAGAGGTTGTCGCCCGCGTTGACGTCGAGCTCCTTGGCGACCGGCCCGTTGACGATCATGAGCACGGCGGCGCCGCCGGTCGAGGTGCCCGGCCCGTGATAGCTCCAGCGCGGGTCGGCGATCCCCTCCACCGCCGCCACGACCACCGGCATGTACTCCGGCCGGCAGCCCGCCATCACGGCGTTGATCGCGACCTTCTCGGCCGTGATCGACACGGCCCGGTGGGCGACGAAGCCCACCTGGTGATTGGGCTCGAGCCGGGCGGCCTCGAGCATCGTCCGCACCCGGGCCTCGGTGGGCGGGACGACCGGCAGGCCGTCCGACCATCCCTTGTCGAACGCCATCTCCATGGCGTCGGCCTCGTCGCGAACGCTGAACCGCTTCGACGTCAGCGTAGCTGCCATACCGCCTCCTTGCCGTCGTGCACAGGCAGGGGCCACGCTATCACCGCCTCCAGGGAGCGCGCAACCGCCGCCCCCGGCCCGGCGTCTGCCGTCCGTGTTTCTTGCCCCTCGTCCAGGCGCCGGCCTAAGCTGACGAGCATGGATCGGCGCCGGGGCCGGATGCGCACGGGCACGGCGTGAGGGTCAGGCCGCTCCTGGCCGTGGCGGCGCTCGGCGTGCTGCTGCGCCTCGTGCATCTCCTGGCCGTCTCCTCGACACCCATCCTGAGCTACCACCAGACGTTCGCCGAGTCGGACATGTACCTGTTCGACCAGTGGGCGCACCGGATCGCCAGCGGCGATGTCCTCGGCCGCCAGGTGTACCACCCGCTGAATGCGTGGCAGCTCGACTCGGCACCGATCGAGAAGTGGAAGGTCTGGTACGGCGAGTCCCCGGTCTTCTACAAGGCGCCGTTCTATCCCTATCTGATCGCGGCGCTCTACCGGCTCGCCGGCGATGCAATGGTGCTGCTGGCGCTGCTGCAGATCCTGGCGGCGGCGGCGTCCGTCGTCCTGCTCGGCCGGATCACCGGGCAGATCTTCGGGGCGACGGCGGGGCTGTGCGCGGCCCTCATCTACGCGGTCTACGCCCCCGACATCCACTTCGACGTGGTCATGCTGCGCGGGCCGTGGATCATCCTGGTCTCGCTGCTCGCCACCTGGCTCCTGCTGGGACTGCCCGCCCGTCCCACCGCGGGCCGGGCCGTGGGTCTGGGGGCGGTCGTGGGCGTCGCCATCCTCGTCAACGAAGCGTTCCTGACCGTCCCGCCACTGATCGCCCTGGTTGTGCTCGTGTGGTTCCGCGAGCCGCGCCGGCTCGCGATCCTCCTGGGGGGCGTCGCGCTCGGCATGGTCGTGGCCGGTGTCCCCGTCGTGATCCGCAACGTGATCGTGGGCGCGCCGGCGCTGAAGCTCGCCGTCACGGGCAGCACGGTCTACGCCGTCTTCAACTCGGCCGGATCGAGCCCGTACTTCTTCCAGATCCGTCCCGCCACGTTCGTGCCGATCATCGAGGCGAGCGGCGGCGATCTCCTGGCGACCGTCCTGGGCTGCCTCCGCTCCTTCGCGAGCGTCCGGGATCTCCTCGTGTTCTATCTCGGCAAGGTGGCGGGACTCGTGATGCCCTTCGAGAACCCGGACAACGCCAACTTCTACTACGCGACGCTCGCGAGCCCCCTGCTGGGCGTGCTCCCCAACTACACCCTGCTCCTTCCCGCCAGCGTCGTGGGGCTGGCGCTGGCCGCCCGGAGGCTGCGCGAGTGGGTGGCGCTGCTGCCGTTCGCGCTCGCCCTGCTGGTGTCGATCCTGATCGCGCTGCCGCTTTCCCGCTATCGCGCGACGCTGGCCGTGTACCTGATCCCGTTCGCGGCTCTGGCCCTCGCCGAGGCCGTGGCCTTCGTCCGCGCCCGCCGCCTCGGGCGACTGGCGGCCGTCGTCCTGGGTGGTGGCCTCGTCTTCGTCGCCTCCGGCGCGCTACAGGACCGGGTCGTCTTCGCCGGAGTCCCGCGCGCGTTCCACTACTACCGGCCGGCCGAGTTCCTCCTCGGCGCCAACGTCTACGAGCGGCAGGGGCGTCTGGCCGAAGCCTCCCACGAGGCCCTGAGCCTGGCCCGCCTCAACCCCCATGCCCCGACGAAGGCGGCGGCCTTGCTCGTGATGGGCCGCCTCGAGGCGCTGCGCGGCAACACGCCCGCGGCCGGTCAAGCCCTGGCAGCCGCCCGACAGCTCGACGGGGCGAATCCGTGGCTGCTCCAGGCCCTGGGCGACGTCTACGGCAACCCGGTCGGGGACCGTGCCGCGGCCGCCGAGTGTTACCGTGAGGCCCTGAGACTGGGGGTGCCGGAGACGGCCCGCCGAGCGCTGCAGGAGCGGCTACGCCTTTTGGAGCAGCCCCCGCCGGTCAAGTAGACTCGTCGATACGAGCCATGCTGTCGGTCATCATTCCCGTCCTCGATGAAGCGGAGACGATCCCGGAGCTGGTCCGGCGGATCCGCGTGGGCACGACGGGGCTCGGCGACTTCGAGGTGATCTTCGTCAACGACGGCAGCACCGACCCGACCGCCTCGCTCCTGTGGGAGCTGAACCGCGACGACCAGCGCTTCAAGTCGATCCACCTGGCCCGGAACTTCGGTCACCAGGCCGCGATCCTGGCCGGGCTGCGGGCGGCGACCGGCGATGCCGTGGTGGTAATGGACGGCGACCTGCAGGACGCGCCCGAGATGATCCCGGAGTTCGTCGCGAAGTGGCGCGAGGGCTTCGACGTGGTCTACGCGGTGAGGAGCCAGCGGCCCGAGGGCTGGGGCAAGCGCACGGCCTACAAGGCCTTCTACCGCATCCTCGGCGCGATCAGCCAGAGCACGACGCCGCTGGACAGCGGTGACTTCGCGCTGATGGACCGGCGGGTCGTGGACATCCTGAGCGCCATGCCCGAGCAGCCGCGCTTCCTGCGGGGGCTGCGGAGCTGGGTCGGGTTCCGCCAGACCGGCGTCGAGGTCACCCGCGACGCCCGCTACGCGGGGCGGCCGAAGTACACGCTCGGCAGGCTCACGCGACTGGCCCTGGACGGGTTCTTCTCGATGTCCCACCGGCCGCTGCAGCTCGCCTCGCTGCTGGGCCTCGCCGTCTCGGTAGCGGCCATCGCGCTCGGCGGGCTGCTCGTGCTCCTCAAGGTCGCCCACGGCATTCCCCTCCTCGGCTGGACGTCGCTGATGGTCGGCGTGTTGTTCCTGGGCGGCATCCAGCTGATCTGCCTCGGGATCCTGGGCGAGTACCTCGGGCGCGTGTACGAGGAGACCCGCGGCCGGCCGCCCTACGTCATCGCCGCCGTCGTGGGCGAGACGCGGGTCGCCACGCCGCGCGCCGGCCGGCCCGCCGAATGAAGGACGAGCTCGACAAGCAGGCGCGCTTCTTCCACCTGGGCGAGAACTACTTCTGGCTATCGAGCCAGAACGAGCTGGTGGATCGAGCGCTCCGTCCCGACTTCCAGCGCCTGCGGGACGAGGCCGGACGGCGGCCCCTGCGGATCCTCGATCTCGGCTGCGGTCCGGGCAACACCCTGCGCCGCCTCCTGCCGGAGGGCCAGGTCTACGGCTTCGACTATTCGCTCGACGCCCTCGCCTTCGCGCGCACCAAGGGCATCCGGTGCGTGTTCTCGGGCGAGTCCACGGCGCTGCCGGTGGCCTCGGCCACCTTCGACTGCGTCATCGCGCTGGACGTGCTCGAGCACGTGGACGACGACGGCGTTGCGCTCGCCGAGATCGCCCGCGTCCTGCGCCCGGGCGGCGTCTTCTGCTTCACGGTGCCGGCGTTCATGGCCCTCTGGCGGTATCACGACGAGGCCTACGGCCACTTCCGGCGCTACCGGAAGGCGGAGTTCATGCGACGCGTGCGGGCGGCCGACCTGGAGATCCGCACCTGCCGGTTCTTCAAGTGCGCCTTCTTCCCGCCCCTGCTCCTGCTGGCGACGCTGGAGCGCCTGGGCTGGATCCCGCGCCGGGACAATTTCTTCGCCGTCCCGGACTGGGTCAACCGGCTGTTCGCCGCGCAGATTCTCTGGGAGGATCGTTCCGGGCTCGGGCGCCTGCTGCCCTTCGGCGTGTCGCTCCTCTGCCTGGGCCGGCGGGCCGCGGCATGAGCGCGTCGTCCGTCTGGCAGCTCCTCGACCGGCCGTCCGTCTTCCACGCCGCGCGGTTCCTGCTGGTCGGTCGCCAGCAGGCGACGAAGCGGCTTCTCCGTGAGCATCTCGCGGCGGGGTCCGATGAGACCGTGCTCGACGTCTGCTGCGGCGTCGGCGAGTTCGCCGAGGCGGTGACCGGCCGCTACGTCGGCGTCGATCTCAACGAGCGATTCATCCGCGGGGCGCGCCGGCGCTATGCCGGGGACACCGGCAAGCGCTTCGAGGTCGCCGACGTGCTGCAGTCGCACTACCCGGCCGGGCACTTCGACAAGGCCATGCTCGTCAACAGCCTGCATCACTTCTCCGACGAGGAGGCCGCGCGGCTGCTGGCCGAGCTGCGGCGGATCACCCGCACGCTGATCGTCGTCGTCGACGCCGACGGCACCCCGCGCGGACTGGTGCGTCGCCTCCTGCTGGGGCTGGACCGCGGCCACTTCATGCGGACGCCCGCCCGGCTCGCGGAGGTCGTGGGCCGGGTGCTGCCGGTCGCGCAGACCGTCACCTTCGAGGTCGGCCTGTACGGGGAAGTCCTCCTGCGCTGCCCGCTCGGCTGACCGGCGGCCCTCGGGCGACGCGGCACGGGCGACGAGGCCGCTTGACCCCTCCAGTTCCCTCGCCATATGCTGGGCTAACGTGCCGTACCACGCCGAGGCCCGTCCGGAGATCGACTGAATGCAGTGCTCGCGCTGCCGTCACGACAACGCCGCCGGCGCGAAGTTCTGCGGAGCGTGCGGCGCCAAGCTGGAAGCGGCCTGTGCCGGCTGCGGCACCGCCAACCCGCCGGGCAACAAGTTCTGCCAGGAGTGCGGCCTGGCCCTGAGCGCTCCCGCCAACGGTGACGCTCGCTTCGCCTCCCCCGACGCCTACACGCCCAGCCACCTCGCCCGCAAGATCCTGATCGCGCGCGCCTCCCTGCCGGGCGAGCGCAAGAAGGTCACCGTCCTCTTCGCCGATCTCAAGGGCTCGCTGGAGCTGATGGCCGACCGCGATCCGGAGGACGCCCGCGCGCTGCTGGACGACGTGATCGAGCGGCTGATGGAGGCCGTGCATCGCTTCGAGGGCACGGTCAACCAGGTGATGGGCGACGGGATCATGGCCCTGTTCGGGGCGCCGGTGGCCCACGAGGATCACGCGGTGCGGGCCTGCTACGCGGCGCTGCGCATGCATCGCGCGGTCGCCCAGTACGCCGACGACCTGCGCCGGCGCCAGGGGCTCGACGTGCAGATCCGGGTGGGCATCAACTCCGGCGACGTCGTCGTGCGCTCGATCGGCAGCGACCTGAACGTCGAGTACACTGCGGTCGGGCAGACGACGCACATGGCCGCGCGCATGGAGCAGCTCGCCCGGCCGGGCACGACGCTCATCAGCGAGACGACGCGGCGGCTGGCCGACCGCTACGTCGAGGTCGCCTCGCACGGGCCGGTGCCCATCAAGGGGCTCAAGCTGCCGGTCGAGGTCTTCGAGCTGCGCGGCGCCACGCCGGCCTCGCGCCTGCAGGCGGCGCCGAGCGCGCTCACCCGCTTCCTCGGCCGTGAGGAGGAGATGCTCCGCCTCGACGCCCTGCTGGGGCGCGCGGCCACCGGCCGCGGCCAGGCGGTCGGCGTGATCGGCGAGGCCGGCGTCGGCAAGTCCCGCCTCATGTGGGAGTTCACGCGCTCCCACCGGACGCAGGGGTGGCTGCTGCTGGAGGCCCCGTCCATCTCCTACACGAAGGACACGCCGTACGCGCCCATCACGACGCTGCTGCAGGCGTACTTCCAGATCGAGCCCGACGACGACGTCGGGATGATTCGCACCAAGGTCACCACCCGCACGCTCGAGCTCGACGCCCAGATGCACTGGGCGATCCCGCCGTTCCTGGCCCTGGGCAACATCCCCACCGACGATCCCGAGTGGGAGGCGCTGGAGCCGCCCGAGCGGCGGCGGCGCATCTTCGCCGCGGTGACGCGCGTCGTGCTGCGCGAGGCCGAGGCCCGGCCGATCCTGATGGTCGTCGAGAACCTGCACTGGGCGGACTCCGAGACCGTCGCGCTGGTCGAGGCGCTGGTGGACGAGATCGCCGGGGCGCGCGTGCTGCTGCTGGCCAGCTATCGCTCGGAGTACCGGCCGGCCTGGCGCGAGCGCCCGTACTGCGGCGAGATCCGGCTGGAGCCGCTGTCGACCGTCAGCGCCGAGGCGCTGCTCGAGGAGGTGCTCGGCCCCATGCCGGACCTGCAGCCGGTGGCCCGGCTGCTCGTCGAGCGCACCGGCGGCAACGCGCTGTTCCTGGAGGAGAGCGTGCGCGCGCTGATCGAGAGCGAGGTGCTGGTGGGCGATCCGGGCGCCTACCGGCTGGCCAAGCCGCTGTCCATGATCCAGATTCCCGACCGCGTGCAGGCGGTGCTGGCCGCGCGCATCGACCGGCTGCCCGACGATCGCAAGTCGTTTTTGCAGGCCAGCTCGGTCATCGGCAAGGACCTGCCGTTCTCGCTGCTGCAGGCCGTGGGCGGCGTGCCGCCCGACCAGCTCATGGGCAACCTGGCCGATCTGGAAGAGGCCCAGTTCCTCCGCACGACGAGCCTCTACCCGGACCTGGCCTACTCGTTCCGCCACAGCCTCACCCACGACGTGGTCTACGCCTCGCTGCTCAAGGATCAGCGGCGCGGCCTGCACGCGCGCATCGTGGACGCGCTGGAGGCGCTCTACCCCGACCGCCGCACCGAGCACGTCGAGCGCCTGGCCCACCACGCGCTCGGCGCCGAGCTGTGGTTCGAGGCGGTCGCGTATCTCCAGGAGGCCGCGGCCAAGGCGGCGGCGCGCTCGGCCAACCGCGAGGCGGTGACGTTCCTCGAGCAGGCACTGGCCGCGCTCGGCCACCTGGCCGAGAGCCGGGAGACGTTCGCCCAGGCCATCGACGTGCGGCTGGACCTGCGGCCGCCGCTGCTGCAGCTCGGACGGCTGGAGGACATCCACCGGCTCTCGGAGGAAGCGGCGATCATGGCCGAGCAGATCGGCGACGAGGCGCGGCAGGCGCGCGCGTACTCGTACCTGATCAACTACCACTACCTGCGCGGCGAGCCGACGCGGGCGCTTCAGTACGGCGAGCGCTGTCTGGGCATCGCCGAGCGACTGGGCGACCGCGTGCTGATGTCCATCGTCCGGCGCTACATGGGCCACGCCTACCACGCGCTCGGTCAGGGCCAGCAGGCGGTGCGCGCGCTGCACGACACCGCCGAGGCCCTGGCCGGTGAGGTCGCCGGCGATGCGAACGCCAACGCCGTCACCGCCTACGTCGCCACCTGCGCGTGGCTGGCCTTCGCGCTGGCCGATCTCGGCGAATTCGACACCGCCGAGACGTGGGCCGACCGCGCGCGCACCGAGGCCGAGGCCCACCACCATCCCTACAGCGAGGCCATCGCCCTGACGCTGGCCGGGCAAGTCAGCGTCCTGCGCGGCCAGCTCGAGCGCGCGGTAGGGCCGCTGGCCCGCGCGCTATCCATCTGTCGCGACGCCCACCTCACGGTGTGGCAGGCCATCCCGGCCGCGCTGCTCGGCCAGTGCCTGGTGAGCCTTGACCGCAAGGAGGAAGGGCTCGCGTTGCTGGAGGAGGGCGTGCGGCTGTCGGACGAGGTCGGCATCAAGGCCTATCTCGCCCGGTGGGCCACGCTGCTCGGCGAGGGCTTCCTGACCACCGGCGACGCGCTCCGCGCCGCCGAGATCGGCGAGCGCGCCCTGGAGCTGGCGCGCGCCCACGGCGAGCGCGGCCACGAGGCCGCCGCGCTCCGCTTGCTCGCCGACGTCGCCGCCGCCCAGACGGAGCCCCGGCTCGCGGTGGCCGCCGAGCGGTACACCGCCGCCATCGACCTGGCCGAGGAGCTGGGATTGCGGCCGCTGCTGGCCCGCGCCCACCTCGGGCTGGGCCAGCTCCACCGGCGGGGCGGGCAGGTGCAGGCGGCCGAGGCCCACCTGGCCACGGCCGTCGTGCTCTTCTCCGACCTCGGCATGCGCACCTGGCTGGACCGCACCGAGCCGGAGCTGCGCGCCCTCGGCCACCTGGTGATCGTGGCCAAGCCGAACGTGAACCTCTACGAGTATCTGAAGACCAAGTTCGCGGGTGATCCCAACGTCCAGGTCGTGCTCGATCGCCGTCACGGTGAGGCGCGCCCCGCCGGCGCCACGGCCGTCGAGCGCCGCGCCGCCGATCGCCGCCGCGTCGCGATCGACCAGGCGCTGCGCACGCGCGGCCTCGCGGTCGTCATTCCGTCGCGGTAGCCGGACTCGTTCGGCAGACTCGAAAACGGAGCTCGCCATCGCTTGACCGCTGGATCAGGCATAGAGGACCTCGAGCCCGGTATGTTAGGCTAACCGCCGCAAGACTCGGAGTGACAGAGTCGTCGCGAGAAGCGCGAGCCCGCCGGTCCTGGGGAGGAACGCTCATGAGTGCCGAGGGGCACCGCACACCCGCACAGATCCGCTCAGGTCTCGACCATCCGGTGATCGACGGCGATGGTCACTGGGTCGAATTCGATCCCGTCTTTGCCGAGCGGATGCGCAAGGTCGGCGGCGACCTCGCGGCCGACGGCTTCCTGGCCGCCCTGCAGACGACCCGCGACGCGCTGGGCTCGTCGCTCTCCGAGCGGCGGCGCCGGCGCATCGCCCAGCCGGCCTTCTGGAGCCGGCAGGCGGAGAACACGCTCGACCGCGCCACGGCCATGATGCCGCGCTTGCTCCACGAGCGGCTGCCGGAGATCGGCAGCGATTTCGCGATCATCTATCCGACCGCCGGCTTGCGCTTGCCGAGGATCAGCGACGACGCCACCCGGCGTGCGGTGATCCGCGCGCACAACGTCGTCACCGCGGACGCCTTCCGCAATCTGGGCGACCGGATGACGCCGGCCGCGATCATTCCGATGCACACGCCGGAGGAGGCCATCGCGGAGCTCCAGTACGTCACCCGCGAGCTCGGCGCGAAGGTGGGGATGTTCGGCAGCGGCATGTCGCGGCGCGTCGCCTCGACGGTGCCGTCCGATCCGGATTCGGCACGGCTCGGCGTGTGGTACGACGTGCTGGCCCTCGACAGTGAGCACGACTACGATCCGGTCTGGGCGGCGTGCCGGAAGCTCGGGATCGCCCCGACCTTCCACAGCTCGGGCAGCAATCAGGGGCTGCGGCTGTCCCCCTCGAACTTCGTGTACAACCACATCGGCCATTTCGCGGCCGCCGGCCATGCCGTGTCCAAGGCGATCTTCCTGGGCGGTGTGACCCGGCGGTTCCCCGGCCTGCGCTTCGCCTTCCTCGAAGGCGGCGTCGGCTGGGCCTGCCAGCTCTTCGGTGATCTCATCGAGCACTGGGAACGGCGCAACCGCACGGCGCTGGAGCGGATGGATCCGCGCAAGCTCGACCGGGCCCTGCTGATGAACCTGGTCGAGAAGTACGGCGACGCCGACATCGTGGCGACGCTGCAGGCCCGCGACGGATGGCCCGATCACGACGCGGGCCTGACGGGCGGGATCGACGACCTCGACGACTTCAGCGCCTGCCGGATCACGCGCAAGGAGGACTGGGTCGACCTCTTCGCGACGCCGTTCTACTTCGGCTGCGAGGCCGACGACCGGACCAACGCCTGGGCGTTCAGCCCCCACAATCCGTTCGGCGCGAAGCTGAATGCGATCTACAGCTCGGACATCGGGCACTTCGACGTGATCGACATGCGCGATCCCCTGGCCGAGGCCCACGAGCTGGTGGCGGACGGCGTGATCAGCCGGGACAACTTCCGCGACTTCACCTTCGCCAACGCGGTGCGTCTGTGGGGGACGCAGAATCCCAGGTTCTTCGAGGGCACCGCGGTCGCCGGAGCCGCCCGCGAGGAGCTCGCGCGGGTGACGGCGGGGTAGCTCCGGCCGGCGTCACTCCTCGATCGCGACGGTGACCGAGCGGGTGGCGCCGAAGGTCGGCACCAGCGCGGAGTGCTTGCCGGGCCCGCCGGCCACGATGATCATGAGATCGTCGGCGCTCGCGCACCACGGGACCTCGGCGTCGCCCGGCCGATCGGCGAACATCGCGGGATCGATCGTGGCGAAGCGCGCGACGTTCTCGGCGCTGAAGCGGTCGATGCGCATCCGGATGCCCTCCCACAGCCGCCGCTTCACCTCGGCCTTCGACCAGCCGGTCAGGGCCAGTGTCTGGGCGTGCTCGGGCCCCAGGATCACCAGCGGCTCGCCGCCCAGGTAGACGTTGTTGCTGCCCGTGGTGGCGGCGGTACCGACCAGCACCATCAGCATCGCCTCGGGCGTCGTCGAGGCGTGGTCGTTGACGTTGTGGGGCCCCCGGAGCCGCACACGGTGACGCAGCTCGTGCCGGCGCCGAACCCGCGCTCGACGTGCAGCGGCTCCCACGGTGATTCCGCCTCGTTCTCGGCCAGGCAGTAGCTGAACTTGCCGGGATGGCCCTGCGTCGCCCGGTCTTCCAGGCCGGGCCGGGCGCCGCCCACGTTCTGGCAGATCAGCCGCACCGCGCGGCCGATGACCGCGTTGGCGCGGTGCCCGTTGCCGAGCGCGTTGTGCCCGCCGCTGATCTGAAGACGCGCGGTGATCGGCCCGTTGACGATCACCAGCGGCGTGCAGGGATGCGTGGTGGTCTGGATCGCGTTGAGGTTGAAGCGCGGCTCGGCCAGCGCGCGCACTGCGGCGACGATTACCGGCAGGTGCTCGGGCAGCGCCCCGGCCAGCGCCGCGTTGATGGCGATCGCCTCCAGCGTGGCCGCGCCGTCGAGCGGGGCCAGCGTGGCGATCGGCTCGCGCCGGCGCGCCAGCAGCGCGCCCAGCAGGCGATCGACACGCTCGGCCGTGGACGGCAGCACCGGCAGGCCGTCCGACCAGCGCGCGTCCATCGCCCACGTCTGGAACGCGTCGAGATCGTCGGGCGCGTCGACGAGGGCGGCGCCGGGCGCGCGCGTCAGCCGGGCCCGCAGCGCGGGA
The DNA here is from genome assembly GCA_041499965.1 of Methylomirabilia bacterium. Classification (GTDB taxonomy): domain Bacteria; phylum Methylomirabilota; class Methylomirabilia; order Rokubacteriales; family CSP1-6; genus AR5. Next base: position 8,137 of record JBGQLG010000074.1, on the reverse strand, counting down.
TCACGCGTGAGCGCGGCGCGGACCTCGTCGACGATCGTCTCGGCCTTGCCGCGCACGATCGCCGGATCGATGCCGCCGACCGGATGCGGGACGAGCGCCACCGCCAGGTGCGGCAGGCCGAGCCTGGCGGCCTGGGCCCGGGCCAGCGAGAGGAACGCGTCGGTGCCGAGCACGACCGCGGGAATGCCTCGCGCTTCCACCTGCGCGGCGTCGTGGATACTCCACGACGTGCACGACCCTCAGTCGGCGGTGCCGGTGAGCAGGACGTCGACCGACGCCGCGATCTCGTCGATCATCGTCGCCGGGCGCGAGGAGCCGGGCTTGGTCCAGTGCCGGATGGTCGCGCCCGCAGCACCGGCGGCGAGCGCCTCGGCCACGCGACCGAGGAGCACGTCGGCGTTGGGCTTGGAGTTGTCGAGCACGCCGATGCGCAGTCCGGCCAGGCTGGCGCGGCGCTTGGAGAGCGGCATGACCGTGTCGGGCGTGGTGCCGAGCGGGCTCAGGACTCTCATGGTCCGTGCAGTATAGCCCGCGGCTCACCGCGCGGCAGGACGGCTGGCGCCGGCCACGACGGCCGCGACCGCCACCGCGACGCCGGCCACCAGGAACGCCTCGGCCGCCGCGGGGGCGAGACCCACGGACAGCCGGCGGACGGCAAAGAGCTGGGCGAGGCCGAGCACACCGGTGACGACGCCGAGCGTGCGCGTGAGAAACGCGAAGCCGCCGGCGGCGCCCTGCTGCACCGCGGGGAACGCGGCCATGATGACCGCCATATTCGGAACCTGGAAGATGCCGAGGCCGAAGCCCGCCGCGAAGAGGGCGACCGCGACCAGCAGCACCGGCGAGGCCGGGTCGGCGCGACTCAGCAGCGCGAGCCCCGCCGCCTCCAGCGCCAGGCCGGCGACGACCGGCACGCGGGCGCCGGCCCGGTCGGACAGGCGCCCGGCCAGCGGCGCCGCCAGCGTCGTCCCGAGCGGTGTGAGCATGAACAGCACGCCGGCGAGCGAGGCGGGCATCCCGCGCGCGGCCACCAGGTAAAACGGCGCCAGCAGCCAGATGGCGAACATGCCGGCGTTGGCGACGAACGACAGCGCGCCGGCGAAGAGCACGGGGCGGCGCAGCAGGTCGCGCGCGGCGACGAGCCGCGGCGCCCGCGGCGCCGGCGCCGCCGGCACGACCCACCACGCCCAGACCAGCGTCGCCAGCATGAGCGGCAGCCGCAGGTGGAACACAGAGCGCCAGCCGAAGGCATCGACCAGCACGCCGGCGATCACCGGCCCGGCGGTGAGACCGAGCCCCATCGCCGCGGCCAGGAAGCCGAGCGCGCGACCGCGCCGGCCGGACGGCACGCCGAGCGTGACCAGGCCGGGCGCGGTGCCGTAGACGCAGCCGCCGCCGAGCCCCTGGATCATCCGAGCGACGAGCAGCCAGCCGAAGGTCGGCGCCAGCGCTCCCAGCGCGTAGGAGACCACGCTGAGCGCCAGGCCGAGCCGGAACACGCGCCCGTGGCCCACGCGGTCACCGAGCGCGCCGCCGGCCAGCGAGACCAGCGCGTAGATCAGCACGTAGCAGACGATCACCCAGCGCACGCGCTCGGGTGGCACCGCGAACGCGGCGGCGATGGCGGGGAACGCGATGTTCATGGTGGAGTCGAGCGAGATCACGAGCGCGCCGACCGCCGCGGTCCAGCGGATCACCGGCGTATGATGGCACGGCATGCCCGATCCGCTGACCTGGATGATCCTGCTCGCCACCGCGTTCGTCGGCTCGATCATCGGCGGCGTGGCGGGCTTCGGCGCCGGCGTCGTCATGCTGCCGGTGGCGGCGTGGACGCTGGGCATCCGCATGGCGGTGCCGGTGCTCACCGTGACCATGCTGCTCGGCAACATGTCGCGCCTGTGGTGGAGTCGCGGCGAGACCGATCGTCAGGTCACGCTGCGCTTCCTCGTCGGCGCCGTGCCCGCGACCGCGCTGGGCACCACCTTCTTCGTGGCCGCCTCCAGCGACTCGCTCAGCCGCGTCATCGGCGGCTTCCTGCTGGCCTCGGTCCCGCTGCGCCGTGTGCTGTCGATGGGCCACTGGCGCGTGCGCCTCGTCCACTTTCCGCTCATCGGCGCCGTCTTCGGTCTGCTGTCTTCCACCGTCGTCGCCATCGGTGCGGCGCTGACGCCGTTCTACCTGGCCTACGGCCTGCGCCGGGGCGCCTACATCGCCACCGAGGCCGTCTGCGCCTTCTCCATGCACGTCACCCGCGGCGCCGTCCTGGCCCGCTACCGGCTGCTCACCGGCGAGGTGGTGCTGATCGGCCTCGTGCTGGGCAGCGTGATGTTCGCCGGCTCCTGGATCGGCCGACGGCTGCTCGATCGCATGAGCGATCGCGTGTTCCTCGCGGTCATCGAGGGGCTGCTGGTGGTCATGGGCTTGCAATTCCTGCTGCTCCCGCGGTAAAAACCGCAGCATGAAGAGAGGCCAGGGCTGATGCCGATCCAGATCAACAAGGGCGTGATCGGGAAAGAATCCCCGCCGTTCGTCGTCACGGTGGAGCGCGGGAAGATCAAGGAGTTCGCGCGGGCCCTCGGGGACGACAACCCGCTCTACCTGGACGACCAGGTCGGGCAGGCCTCGGAGTGGGGCGACGTCGTCGCGCCGCCCACGTTCATGACGACGTTCCGCGACGGGGCCGACAGCGGCGCGTTCCTGCGCGAGCTGGGCACCGATATCTCGCGCATCCTGCACGGCGAGCAGGAGTTCGAGATCTTCCGCCCCATCCGCCCCGGCGAGACGTTCGTGTGCCGCAGCAAGGTGCTCGACGTCTACGAGAAGACGGGCCGCAGCGGGCCCATGGCCTTCGTGGCGCGCGAGACCAGCGTGACCGACGCCACCAACGAGATCGTGGCCTTCGTCCGCCACATCACGGTGGTGCGGCTATGAAGTACGCCCGGGTCTACTTCGACGACGTCAAGGTCGGCGACGAGCTGCCGCCGCTGGTGAAGGGCCCGATCCAGCAGATCCAGCTCACGCGCTACGCCGGCGCCTCCGGCGACTTCAACCCCATCCACCAGGACGACGAGTTCGCCAAGGCCGCGGGCATGGGCGGCGTCTTCGCCCACGGCATGCTCTCGATGGGCTTCGTCGGCCAGGTCGTCACCGACTGGTCCGGGCCCGCGGCTGTCCGCAAGCTGAGCGTGCGCTTCGCCGGCCTGGTGCGGCTGAAGGACACGATCACTTGCCGTGGCCGCGTGCTCGCCAAGTCGAGCAAGGACGTCACGCACCTCGTCGACCTCGAAGTCTGGGCGGAGAACCAGAAGGGCGAGCGCGTGGTGACCGGCAAGGCCACCGTGGTCCTGCCGCCCCGCGAATAGAATCATCAGTCGCGGCCCGACCGCGCGCGTTGCCGGCTCGCGACGGCCGCGGCGGGGCGACAGGGTCTCCTGAGGTTCCGCGAGAGACTACCGAGTGCGCGCCCTGTCGCCCCACCGCGCCCGCCGCGAGCCAGCAACGCACCCTACCCGGTCGACGAAGCCTCTGACTCAGGACCACTGGACTACTGACTCACGTGGAATCGGGTGACGACGAGGGGCGCGCGGGGGGCCGCGAGGCGCGCCGGCGTTGGCGCGGACTGGACGCACGAGCCTCGGGCGCGCCGCCGTGGCGAGCCGTCGTCGCCGTTCGAGCGCAGGGCCCGGCTCGCGAGCCGCCGACAACTCGAAGAGCCCACACCCCAACCCCCTCTGGGGGATGGGGGGCCCGAGCGAGCCGGGCCCGGAGCGAGTTACGGCGACAGGCGAGCCACGGCGGCGCGCCCGAGGCTCGTGCGTCCAGTCCGCGCCAACGCCGGCGCGCCTCGCGGCCCCCCGAGCGCCCCTCGCCGTCACCCGACTCCACGAGGGTCAGTCGCGGCTCAGCCTCTTGGCATCAGCCCGCGGGCGGCGACCCACTCGCGGAGCGCCTCGCGCGTCGAGTCGAAGGCCAGCGCGTCCCACGGGATCTCGTCGGGCGCCGTCCATTCCAGGAGATCGTTCTCGGCGCACGCCGTGAGCGTGCCGCCGGTCACGCGGGCGCGGTACACGACGATCACGGGAGAGCCGGGGTAGGAGTAGACGTTGTGCAGGCCGGTGAGGTCGACGGCGAGGCCGGTCTCCTCCAGCGTCTCGCGCACGGCGGCGTCGGTCACGCTCTCGCCGAAGTCGACGAAGCCGCCGGGGAAGGTCCACAGCCCGCGGCCGGGGTTGATCGAGCGCCGGGTGAGCAGCACGCGGCCGTCCTGCTCGGGGATGGTGCCGGCCACGACCTTGGGATTGAGATAGAAGACGAACTCGCAGGCCGGGCAGACCGCCTGCTCGCGCTGGTCGGGCGGCACCGAGGCGCGCCGCAGCGCGGTCGCGCACAGCGGACAGAAGCGCATCGTCGTCGGCGTCAGCATCCGCCGCTCGGCCTCGTCGCTCACGCCGCGCAGTCTACCGCATCCGGTCGCCTTGACACCCTCGCCGACCCGGTGCTAAAACGCGGGTGCTCTTGCCGCCGTGACGCACGCTCAAGCCAGGAGGCTTCACATGCACCGTCGCCTTTCACTGATCGCCGCCGTCGCTGTCCTCGCCGTCGCCACCGCCTGGCTCACCGCCGTCACCTGGGGCCAGGCCCTCAGCGGCGAGTACAAGATCGGCGTGCTCGAGCCGCTCACCGGCCCCCTGTCCGGCGAGGGCAAGCGCCACCTCGAGGGCTTCGAGATCGTCCGCGACCTCATCAACGAGCGGGGCGGCGTGATGGGCAAGAAGCTCGTCTTCGCCGTCGCCGACGTCCCCGACCCCACGGCGGCGGCCAGCGAGGCCAACCGCGTCATCACCCGCGAGAACGTCAAGATCATCACCGGCACCTTCTCGTCGCGCCTGTGCGGCGCGGCCAGCGAAGCGGCCGCCCGCCACAACGTCATCTACTGGGAGACGTCGTGCGTGGACCCCCGCTTCAACAAGCGCGGCCTCAAGAACGTCTACCGCACCGAGATCGATGCCACCGGCTTCGGCTGGTACAACATCGAGTTCATCGTCAAGCACCTCGCTCCCCGTTTCAATCTGAAGCCGAATCAGCTCAAGATCGCCTTCATCTCCGAGGACTCCTCCTACGGCCAGGGGGTGACCGAGTCGGCGCGCGCCCGGGCCAAGGAGCTCGGCCTCATCGAGGTGGCGCCGCCCGAGTACTACAACTTCACGACGATCAACGACATGACGCCGATCATCGTGAAGCTCAAGCAGCTCAACCCCGACGTCGTCCACCACATCGCCTTTTCGAACGATGCGCCGCTGTTCTGGCGCCAGGCCCGGGAGCAGAACTTCCAGTTCAAGGCGCTCGTGCACGCCGGCGCCACCGGCTACGGCGGCAGCGACTTCGGCAAGGCCATGGGCAACGACGGCAACGGCGTGTTCGCGCTGCTGGAGCCGGGTCCGGGCTTCAAGCTGGAGTCGCTCAAGCCCGAGGGCCAGAAGATCGAGAAGGACTTCCGCGACGCCGTGCAGAAGCGGACCGGCTCCTACCCCTTCGGCGCTCACCAGCTGGCCGGCGGCGGCCTGTGGCTGCTCAAGGTCGTGCTCGACAAGGCGCAGAGCGACGATCCCGAGAAGTTCCGCGCGGCCGTCCTGTCGCTCGACCTACCGATCGGGACGATGATCAACGGCTGGGGCGTGAAGTTCTCCGACGACGGGCAGAACTCCAACGAGCGCGTGCAGCACTACATGCTGCAGTGGCAGAACGGCCAGCTCGTGAGCGTGTGGCCGGAGGAGTTCACGACCAACCGGGCGAAGTGGATCCCGCTCGGCCCCTGGGACGCCCGCAAATAGACGTCGTCGCGCAGCTCGGCGTCTCGACGGTCCTGCTGGGGGGCATCTATGCCCTGATCGCGGTGGGGCTCACCCTGATCTTCGGGATCATGCGCGTCGTGAACTTCGCCCACGGCGAGTTCCTGATGCTCGGCATGTACCTGGCGTTCTGGGCCTACACCCTGCTCTCGCTCGACCCCTGGTTCGTCCTCTTCGTCTCCATCCCGCTCTTCTTCGGCATCGGCCTGCTCACCTACGTGCTGATCATGCGCGGCGTGATCCACGCCTCCCACAACGCGCAGATCTTCACCACGGTCGGGCTGTCGACCGCGCTCCAGAACCTGGCCCTGGTGCTGTGGTCGGGCGACTTCCACACCATCCGGCCCTGGCACGCCCTGACGCCGATCCGGCTGGCCGGCACGGCCTTCAACCTCTCGCAGGTCGTGGCCTTTCTCATCGCCATCGGGCTCACGATCGCGCTGGTCGCCTTCATGCGCCTCACCCACACCGGACGCGTCATGCGGGCCACCGCCCAGGACCACGACGCCGCCATCCTCATGGGCATCGACACCGACCGCGTGTACCGCATCACCTTCGCGCTGGGCATCGCCGCCGTCGGGGCCGCCGGCGTGCTCGTCTCGCCGCTCTACGCCGTCTACCCCACCGCCGGCCTGCAGTTCGTCCTGCTGTCCTACGTCGTGGTGGTGCTGGGCGGGCTCGGCGACATGATCGGCGCGCTGATCGGCAGCCTCATCGTGGCCGCGGTCGAGGTGGCGGGCTCCTACCTCTTCGGCACCGCCTGGAAGGAGATCTTCTACTTCGTCCTGTTCATCGGCGTCCTGGTCTTCCGCCCGGCCGGCCTCTTCGGCCAGCGCGGCGCCGAGAACCTCGGCGCGTGATGGCCGCCGCGCTGGCGCGCCACTGGGGCGCGCTCCTGCTGTTCGGGCTCGCCGCCGTCATTCCCGTGTTCGTGCGCGACGCCTACTTCCTCGACAGCCTCGTCCTGATTCTGCTGTGGGGCGCGCTGTCCGCGGCCTGGAACGTCGCCGGCGGCTACGCGGGCCAGGTCTCCATCGGGCACGCCGCCTTCTTCGGCATCGGCGCCTACGCGGCGGCGCTGGCGGGCACGAAGTGGCAGCAGTCGCCCTGGCTCGGCATGCTGATCGGCGTCGGGCTCTCCCTGATCGCCGGCGCGGCCATCGGCTATCTCTCCAACCGGCTCAAGGGTCCGTACTTCGCGCTGTCCACCATCGCCTTCTCCCAGGTGCTGCTCATCGTGGCCAGCCGCTGGCGCGGCCTCACCTCGGGGTCGGAGGGCATCCCCGTGCCCTTCCGGCCCGGCCTCGCCACGCTCGGCCTGCAGCCCGTGGCCTGGGCGTACCTGGCGCTGGCGGTCGCGATCCTCTACTGGGGCATCCAGCTCTGGCTCGAGCACTCCCGCTTCGGCTACCGCCTGGCCGGTGTGCGCGAGGACGAGGACGCCGCCCAGGCGCTGGGCATTCCCGCCCGCCGGCTCAAGGTGATCGCGGTCACCGCCAGCGCGGCGCTCACCTCGGTGTGCGGGACGCTGTGGGCCCAGAAGGTCGGATTCGTCGATCCCTCCTACGTCTTCTCGGTCGACCTCTCGGTCCGCTTCGCCCTCAACGCGATCATCGGCGGCATGGGCACGGCGCTGGGGCCGTTCCTGGGCTCCATCCTGATCACCTCGCTGGAGACATACCTCCGAGCGGCGCTCTCCGGCGTGAAGTCGGGCTTCACCGGTATCTACCTGATCGTCTACGGGGTGGTCCTCATCCTCGTCGTACGCTTCATCCCCGAGGGGCTGGCGGGGCTGACCGGGCGGCTGCGCGCGCGGTGGACCCGGGCCCACGCATGAGCGCGCCGGCGCCCGCGCTGCTCACGCTCGAGCGCGTCACCAAGCGCTTCGGCGGCCTCACCGCCGTGCGCGAGGTCAGCCTCGAGGTGCGGGCCGGCGACCTGCTCGGCATCATCGGCCCCAACGGCGCCGGCAAGACGACCCTCTTCAACGTGATCGCCGGCTACTTCCGGCCCGAGGAGGGACGCATCGTCTTCGACGGCGCGGAGGTCACCGGCCGGCCGGCCCACGAGGTCTCGCGCCTGGGCCTGACCCGCACGTTCCAGATGGTCAAGCCGTTCGGCAACCTCTCGGTGCGCGACAACGTGATGATCGGCGCCCTCACGCGCCGGGCCTCCACGCGCGAGGCCCGCGCCGACGCCGACCGGATGATCGACCTCTGCGGCCTCGGCCCCCACGCCGCCGCCCGGGCGCGCGCCCTGCCGCTGGCCCTGCGCAAGCGGCTGGAGGT
>JBGQLG010000073.1:0-22775 GCA_041499965.1 Methylomirabilia bacterium | reverse complement strand
GATCCCCTCGCTGATGTCCGATCGCTGGCTGCGCGACGTGACGCTGTTCGGTCCGGCGGCCGAGGTGCGCGAGGGCGTCGAAGCGTGGCGGGCCACCGGTGTGCGCACGGTCATCCTGGTGCCGTCCTCGACGCGCGGCGGCCAGCTCAAGGCCTTCGAGGAGCTGATCGCCGCGTTCCGCTGAGACGGAGTTCCCGTTCCTATCGGGCCAGCGGATGCAGGACGTTGATGGCCCACCCCACATCCAGGTGCTCGCCGAGCCAGCCAGAGGTCGCGGTGCCCGCGTGCAGGCGAAGCCCCTCTGCCTCATGCTGGGCGCGGAGCGTCTCCACGGGATCTCCGTGTACTTCCGGCGTAGGTGGTACCTCGGGCAGGAGCCGGCCGTCTGCGCGACGGAAGCGAAGCTCGCCGTCGGACTGTCGGTCGACCTGGTAGCCCTCCTCGTGGACGCTGCGGTGGTGCCGGCGACAGAGCAGGGCGAGGTTCGAGAGCGTCGTGGGGCCGCCCTGGGCCCAGTGACGGATGTGATGGCCCTGGCCGACGCGGACGCCGCAGCCCGGAAAGCGGCAGCCGCGGTCGCGATGGTGTAGCGCCCGGCGTAGCGCCGGCGGAATCGTTCGGGTACGGGCATCGACCTCCACCACCCGACCGTCCCGGCCGTGTCGCATCACCACGCGGCTGGCGTCGCACGCCAGGCGCGGCGACGTTCCCGCGGGAACGCGCGCGCCGTCCTCGAGGATCGACTGACCGGGTGCGTCGGGGTCTGCAAGGACCTCGGCGTCGACGTGGACCACCACCTGGTAGCGCTCGCCCGGAGCGCCGGGATCGATGCCGTGGTGGAGGGCGGTCTCCGCGAGCAGCGCCAGGGCATCCGCCTGCTGCTGGGCCATCGTCGGCGGGTCGGCCACTGGATCCTTGTCGCGCGCCCGCTGATAGAGGGTCTCGCGCGCGGCGGCCAGCGCTTGGACGAGCAGGGCGCCGACCTCCGGTGTCAGGCGTCCTCGGACGATCACCGAACCGTCGCTGTCCGGATACACCTGCAGGGACCGGCTCGCGTGCTGCCGGGCAGCCTCCCGGGCCTCGGCCTGACGATCCACGCGCCGCCAGCCGCGCACGATCCGCTCGACGTGCTCGGCCGTGCCGGCGCGGCCCACCGCCAGTAATCCCTCCTCGGTCTCCGGCGTGGCGACGCGGGTCAGGGCCCGGACTTTGGCGTACGAGAGCTCGCCGCGGGCCAAGGCCTGGGCCAGCAGCGGCAGCGTGCCCAGGGCGCGCGCCACGCGTACGTGCTCGCGGGCGGCGCCGAGGGCGAGGCCCACGCGCCAGCTCAGCCAGGCGGCACAGGAGGTGAAGCCGCTGTTCCAGCCCTCCCGGGCATCGAACTCGCGGATGAGGTCGAGCAGGCGGGCGGTGGCGGCGTCGAGGTGCGCGGAGAGCTCGGCGATCTCATCGCCAAGCCGATCGAGCGTGAGGATTTCCACGGCGAGTCCCCCTTCTTGCGGGCGACTCTACACCTGGGTTTCGGAGCCACCTGAGAGGCGCGCCAGACGACGATCTCCGCACGATCCAAGACTTTTCGGAACGCGCTCGTCACATCTGCGCCAACGGCTTCTGTGGCGCTGTGAGATGGGATCTGAGGGACACGGCCGACATGCCGCGCGTGCGCACGCGGAAGGCTGTCAAGCGAAACCTGGCTCACCGCGGCTATCGAAATTGTTGGCGCTGCGTCTCAGTGCGACGCGGTTCGCACGAGGTCTCGAAGATCCGACGGGCCCACTCGTGCAGCGCCGCGCGTTTCGCCTGGTTCTGGGGGAGTCCCGGCCTTTGACCTCCAGGACGAACATGGTCCCGTTGCGCAGGCGCACGAGGAAGGGTTGGTCACGGAGGAGGTCGACACCCTTGCGGGCGTACTCCAGCATTTGGTGCATCGCCAGCCGATCGTCCCGCCGCGACATAGAGCGCTTCGGCCTGGCCCAGCACTTTGTCACGGAGGTACGGGTGGAGCGTGTTGGGCATGTGAAGATCGGCCCGCCGACCCAAAAGCCCAGACAGCTCGTCCTCGATCTGCACGAGCGTGAAATAGGTGTAGCGGTGGCCAGCCTCGAACTCGATGAGCACGTCGATGTCGCTTTCGGGCCTGAAGTCGTCGCGGAGTACGGAGCCGAACAGGGCCAGCCACCGGATATGGTGGCGACGACAGAAATCAGCGAGCTGCTCTTCGGAAGCCTCGATGCGTGCCCGACTCGGCGTCATGGTGTCGAGACGATCTTGAGGCTCTCGATGCCGCGGTCGTCCACGATCTTCACGGCCACGCGCTTGTGGGCACCGAGCTCGAGGCCTTGTTCTTTTGCTGCTGACCCTTGTGATCGTACTGCTCGATCGGCCGTTTGCTGGTTGCTGGCTTGTCAGTGGTCCTCCGCGCCCGCGCCATCGCGCCTCCCGATCTCGGTCTTCGCCGGACATGCGACGCAGACCGGCGGCGATCTCAACCCGGAAGCAGCCGGTCCGTGTATAGGTCGGAGCGCGTTCGCTCCGACATGAACGCCACGGCCTGGCGGGCGCGGTCGAGGATGTGGCGAAGCTGAACGAGACCATCGCGCGGGGACATCCTGGCCCGCCTCAGCCACGAAACACGTGGTCGTTGTGCCACTGGAGGAACTCCCGGTCTGGCCTCTGCGGTAACGCCAGGGGGACGTTCACTCGGATCCCGTGCATTGGATAGTAGCTCCGGCCGTTGTGATAGTCATCGCGGAGTCGTTGGCCTACCTCCAGATGAAGCTCTGGCGTGACGGTGACGTATCCAGTATCGAAAAGCCGGTGAAGATCCGCTCGAAGCAACAGCCCGTTCCGGACGTCGTGTGGGCCACTGTCGGCGTACGACCGGATATGGGCAGCCTCGAGGGCAGGGAGGGAATGTTCCTCGGTGACCGCGCACGCGCGAGCATACGCGTCGAGCACGGCGATGCGAAACGTGGCCTGCCCAAGACGGGGCACCACGAGGCGTGGCTCGCCATAGCGGCGGTCAGGTTCCGCGACCGAGAGCGGATCACCAGCCCGTGGCGGGCTCGATAGTTCGGTGGCGCGGGCGAGGCACGTCTGCCAGACGCGTTGCCCCTCCCCAGCGGCCAGGTCGTACTTGACGGGCACCTGGGTGCGGGGCTGCCAGTCGGTGGGCTGGGGAATCCAGCCGGAGGGAGGGAAGAAGACGGGCGACACGAGCTGAATGCATCCGATGTCACTCGAGCCAGTGGTTTCGTCATACCGGATGCGTTCGCGGATCTCGGCAATACGAGCGTGCATCTCCTGAAAGGTGGCGCACCCGTCGCCCGGTCCGAAGGTCTCCCACGCGAGCCAGTCGGGGAGCTTCGAGAAGTGCGCGAAATACGCGAACCCGCATATCGCGTTGTGTGGGGCCCGCAACTTGAAGAGGAAAGGCGAGAAGGGCGGGGCGCGGAAGGTGCGTCGTGCAGATGGTGTCCAGAAGTTGAGTTCAGTCACATCCGGCCGCGCTGCCAGGAAGCGATACCATCCCTCGTCGGTGATCGCGATCGTTCCGATCACACGGAGGTCTCGTGTGGCGGCGCCATGCTCCCTACCCCAGCACCATCCGCTTGAACGCCTCCGCGTAGCGCAACCCCGCCTTCTTGCCGTCGCGGATGGCCCACGACTTGAGCAGCTGATCGACCCACTCGCCCTTGCCCACCTGGGAGCGGTGCGCCTTGAGCGCGCGGCACTTGGCGCCCAGGGTGGTGGAGATGTCCACGAAGATGTCGGGGTCGAGCGAGCCGGAGATGAAGACCTGCTTGACCTTGTGGGGCTCGAGCCCCTCGGCGAGCAGCTCGGGAAAGATCGAGCGCGTCTCGGAGGACGGAAAGACGGCGTCGAGCGCCGCGCTGCTGGCCGCGCGGTGATCGGGGTGGTTCATGTACTCGTTGCCGTAGTAGCGCACCGTCGGGTCGCCGGTCACGACGATGTCCGGCCGGAAGCGCCGGATCACGCGGGTGAGGTCACGGCGCATGCCGAGTGTCGGCTCCAGTGTGCCGTCGACGTAATCGAGGAGGACGAGCTCCTGGACGCCGAGGATCTTCGCCGCCGCCCGCGTCTCCTTCTCGCGGATCGGGATCAGCCCGTCACTCGACGGCGTGTGCTCGTTGACGCCGGCACCGCCCGTGGTGATCAGACAGAAGCCGACGTCGCGCCCCTCGCGGGCCCAGCGGGCCACGGTCCCGCCGATGGTGAACTCGGCGTCGTCGGGGTGGGCGGAGATGCAGAGGATGCGCCGGAGCGAGGCGCCCAGCGCGTGCCCGCCGGTCGCGGCGCGCGCCATCAGCGACGCCCGAGGGCCTCCGTCGTCTCGTCGAGCGCCTTGCCGAATCGACGCAGCAGCTCCTCGACCTCGCCCTCGGAGATGATCAGCGGCGGGCACAGCGCGATCGTGTCTTGCAGGTTGCGCACGATCAGTCCGTTGGCCTGGGCCCGGTCCACGAACAGCGCGCCGGCGCTGCCGAGGGGATCGAAGGTGCCGCGGCCCGGCTTGTCGGGCACCAGCTCGACGCCGGCCATCAGGCCGACGCCGCGGATCTCGCCGACCAGGGGGTGGTCGGCCAGCTTGCGCACGCCGTCCTGCAGCAGCGGGCCCACGCGCCGGACGTGGCCGAGTAGGTCCCGCTCCTCGTAGATGTTGAGTACCTCGAGGGCAACCGCGCAGGCGGCCGGATGGCCGGTGTAGGTATAGCCGTGGGCGAACACGCCGAGCTTCTCGCTCTGCCCCACGCACGCGCGATAGATCTCCTCGGAGATGACCGTGGCCGACAGCGGCAGGTAGCCGGAGGTGATGGCCTTGGCCATCGTCATGATGTCCGGCTTCATGGCGAACGTCTCGGTGCCGAACATCTTGCCCGTGCGGCCGAAGCCGCAGATGACCTCGTCGGCGATCAGCAGCACGTCGTGCGTCCTCAGCACAAGCTGGATCTTCTCGAAGTACGTGGCGGGCGGCACGATCACGCCGCCGGCGCCCATGACCGGCTCGGCGATGAAGGCCGCCACCGTGTCGGGGTCCTCGCGCTGGATCTGCGCGTCCAGGTTCTCGGCCAGGCGGGTGGCGAACTGCTCCTCGGTCTCGCCCGGCTTGCCGTAGCGGTAGAAGTACGGGCAGTCGGTGTGGCGCACCTGGGGGATGGGCAGGTCGAAGTCGCGGTGGGAGGCGGCCAGCCCGGTGAGGCTGGCCGCGACCATCGTGGTGCCGTGATACGCCCGCTGGCGCGAGATGATCTTCTTCTTGCGATGCCGGCCGCGGGCGTTGTTGTAGTACCAGACCAGCTTGACCGCGCTCTCGTTGGCCTCCGAGCCGGAGTTGTTGAAGAACACCTTCGACATCGGCACCGGCATCAGCTTGACGACCCGCTCGGCCAGGGTGATGGCCACGTCGTTGGCCTTGCCGCCGAACTGGTGGTAGTAGGGCAGGCGGCGGAGCTGCTGCGAGGCGGCCTCGGCCAGCCGCTCCTCGCCGAAGCCGAGCGCCGTGCACCAGAGTCCGGCCAGCGCCTCCAGGTACTCGCGGCCCGACTCGTCGTAGACGTACACACCCTTGCCGCGGTTGATGACCAGCGGCCCCTCGCTCTCGTGGCGGCCGAGGTTCGTGAAGGGGTGGAGCTGGTAGGCGACGTCGCGGCTGCGGCTGGTGGTCGTTGTCGTGTCCATGGTCGGGCAGGATAGCGCATTCGCCGGGTGCTGCAATCGTGAGCCTTGACCCGGTCCCCGGCGAAGCCTAGGCTCCCGGCGGGTGGTGAGGGCGACCCAGGAGGCCTCGATGAGGCGCAGAGACGTCGTGAGGGTGGGCAACGACGGCACCTTCGTGCGCGAGTTCGTGGTGGCGCCGCAGACCCGCGGCAATGGCTCGACCTGGGACGCACCATGAACGACGAGCAGATGCGCATCCGCGGATACCTCGTGGCGCAGGCCGCCAAGCTGGCGCCGCGGGAGATCGTCGAGAAGGTCGGCGTGGCGATGCTGCAGCTGCGGGCGGCGGCCGACGCGGTGCCGCCGCCGCGCTTCAACGACGCGCCGGCGCCGGGGGAGTGGAGCGCCAACGAGGTGCTGGCGCACGTGGTCGAGTCCGGACGCCACTTCGGCGGTGCCATCGTCTCCCTGCTCGACGGCCAGCCGCCCGCGGCGCCGCGGGATGCGGCGGCGCGCGACAACGCGCCGCGACCGCTGGCGACGTGGTGGGCGCTGCTGGAACGCGACCGCGCCGCGCTGTTCGAGCGGGTGCGCGGCGCCGATCCGGCGGGCCGGCTCGACGCCACCGTCGAGCATCCGTTCTTCGGCCCGCTCAACTGGCGCGAGGCGCTGCTGTTCATCCGCCTGCACGACCTCGACCACGCCGGTCAGCTGCAGAAGGTCGCCGGCGCGCTGGCCCCCGCCCGCTCGGCCTGATGCGCGTCGCCATCGGCCTGCGGCTGGAGTCCAACGAGGACTGGGAGCAGGCCGCGACGTACGTGACGGAGGCCGAGCGGCTCGGCGTCGACTTCGTGTGGTCGCACGAGTCGTGGGGGCTCGACGCCGCCACCCCGCTGGCGTTCATGGCCGCGCGCACCTCGCGCATCCGGCTGGGCTCGGGGATCATGCAGGCCGGCACCCGCACGCCCGCGCTCCTGGCCATGACCGCGCTGAGCCTGGCCTCGATGTCCAACGGCCGCTTCGTGCTGGGGCTGGGCGTGAGCGGCCCGCAAGTCATCGAGGGCTGGCACGGCATCCGCTTCGACCGGCCGGTCACGCGCATGCGCGAGACGGCCGAGATCATCCGCCGGGCGGTGCGGGGCGAGCGCGTCGCCTACAAGGGCCAGGTATACGAGTTGCCGCTGCCGGGCGGCGAGGGCAAGGCGCTGCGCTCATCGGCCGCCCCCCGGGAGGTGCCGATCTACCTGGCGACGCTGTCCCCGCGCAGTCTCGAGATGACGGGTGAGATCGCCGACGGCTGGCTCGGCACGTCGTTCATGCCGGAGCACGCGCGCGTGTTCTTCGACCACCTCGAGGCGGGAGCGAAGCGGGCCGGCCGCTCGCTGGCCGCGATGGATCTACAGGCGGGTGGTCACGTCGCGTTCGGCGACGACGTCGAGCGCCTGCTGGCCGCGCGCAAGCCGGGGCTGGCGTTCACGCTGGGCGCCATGGGCTCGCGCGAGCACAACTTCTACAACGACGCGTTCAAGCGCGCCGGCTACACCGACGCCGCCCTGGAGGTGCAGCGCCTGTGGCTCGACGGCAAGCGCGACGAGGCGGCCGCGCGCGTGCCTGACGAACTGGCGGTGAAGGTGAACCTGCTCGGCACCGAGGCGATGGTGCGCGAGCGGCTGCGCGTCTACCGCGCCAGCGGGATCACCACGCTGCGCGTCGATCCTGGGGGCGCGACACTCGACGCGCGCCTGGCGACGCTGGCGCGGCTGATGACGCTCGTCAAGGAGACGTGAGCCGCGCCCTACACGTGCGCGATGGCGTCGATCTCCAGCTTCACCCCGCGCGGAAAGTCCTTCACCGCCACCGTCGAGCGCGCCGGTGGGATCGCGCCGACGTGCTTCTTGTAGACCGCGTTCATCGCGGCGAAGTCGTCGTGGCTGGCCAGGAAGACCGTGGTCTTCACGAGCTTGTCCATGCGGGTGCCGGACGCCTCCAAGATGAAGCGGATGTTGGTCAGCACCTGCTCGGTCTGCTCCTCGATGGTCGTGCCGACGACCTCGCCGGCCGGCGACAGCGGGAGCTGACCGGAGACGAACACGAGGTCGCCGAAGCGAATCGCCTGTGAGTAGGGGGCGCCCTGCAGCGGCGCGGGGGCCTTGTCGGTGCGGACGGCGGATTTGGGGGCCACGCTGGCTCCTCCTCAGGGCACGGGGTCGATCGGTGTGGGCAGGCCGTGGCGCGCCTCGATCACCTCGGCGGCGTCCAGGCAGAGATCCTCGCGGTAGCGCGAGCCGATGACCTGCACGCCGAGCGGGACGTGGCCGGTGCGGCCGACGGGCACGGCGACGGCGGGGAGCCCGAGCAGGTTCACGGCCACCAGCAGCCGCTGGGCGCGCGCGGCTTCCTCCGAGCGCGCGGCGGTCGTGGTGTCGAAGCCGACCTCGAAGGGCGGCTCGGTGGAGACCGGGCCGACCACCAGCGGGTAGCGTTCGAGGAACACCATCCAGTCGCGCACATGCCTGGTGCGCTCCCCCAGCGCCTTGATGTAGCCGCCCAGGTCGACGTCGGGCGTCGCCGCCAGCGTGAAGTCCAGCGAGCGGTTGATGTCGCTTCCGCCGTGCTTGCGGATGTAGGGCTGGGTGACGTGGCGCATCTCGTTGATCACGATCGCGGCCCAGCAGGTGGCTGCGCCGGTCACGTCGGGCGGCTCGACTTCCTCGACGGCGTAGCCGGCCTCGGCGAGCGCGGCGCCGGCCGCCCGCACGGCCGCCGCCACCTCGGCGGTCACGCCGAGTCGCCCGGGATCGGCCGTGAGGGCGACGCGGATCGGCCGGCTCGGGTCCGGGCCCTGCAGCGGCGCCGGCACCCACCATGGATCGCGCGGGTCGCGCACGGCCATGGCCGCCAGCCCGAGGCGCAGGTCGGCCACGCGTCGCGCGAGCGGGCCCTGCACGGACATGAGCTGCATGCCGAGCGGCCGCTCCTCGGTGACCGTCGCGTTGTGGGCGGCGATGCGCCCCAGCGTCGGCCGGATGCCGGCCACGCCGCAGCAGTAGGCGGGATAGCGCACCGAGCCGCCGAGGTCGTTGCCGTGGGCGAGCGGCGCGATGCCGGCGGCCAGCGCGGCGGCGGCGCCACCGCTGGAGCCGCCCGGCGTGCGGTCGCGGTCCCAGGGATTGAACGTGCGGCCGCGCAGGTCGTTGTCGGTGTGCCAGCGCAGGCTGAAGGCCGGCGTGTTGGTGCGGCCGATGACCACGGCGCCCGCCCGCTTCCAGCTGGCGACCTGCGGGCTGTCCGTCGCGGCGATGACGTCCTTGAAGGCGACCACCCCGTTGGTGGTCGCCGTGCCCTCCTGATCGACGTTCTCCTTGATGGTCACCGGTACGCCGTGCAGCGCGCCGAGGGGCTCGCCGCGGCGCCGCGCCGTGTCGGCGCGATCGGCGCTGGCCAGCGCCTGCTCCGCCAGCACGACGGTGACGGCGTTGAGCTTGGGATTGACGGCCTCCAGCCGTCCCAGGATCGCCTGGGTCGCCTCACGGCTGCCCATCTTGCCGGTGCGGATGGCGGTCGCCAGCGCGACCGCGTCCCAGCGCCAGAGCTCGGTGTGCATGACAACCTCCTGCGTCGGCCCGGGTGATGTCGCGTCCGGATGGTACCACCCGGTCGCACCGAGCGGCTGTCGTCAGCGCGTCGGCTCGCTCTGCACGCCGGCGAGGACGCGCCGCCAGAACGCGCGCTCCTCGCCCGAGTAGAATTCGGCGACCCTCACCGCGCGGTTCTCCGCGTCGAGCCGCCCGTACGTCTGCACCAGCCAGCGCGCGGTGCGCCGGGCGGGATCGGGCTCGTCCGCCGGCGTGGCGGACATCGCTGGTGGGGGCATCGGCTGCGAGGCGTCACTCGGTGGTGGCGCGGGCGCGTCCGCCGGCGCCGCGGACTGCCGCGACCCCGATGCGGCATTTGCCGGATGGCCCGGCGCCGAGTGGGGTGGTGCCGGCGTGGGTGTTGCCGGAGTGCCGGGCGCCGAGAGGGGTGCGGGTGAGGGATGCGCCACGGTGCGCGGCGCCGGCGGGAACGCGACACGCTTGAGGAGCATCACGTTGGACAGAGCGAGCATCGCCGCGACCACGCTGAGGGCGGCGATGACCACCACCAGGATGCGCTGCCGGCCCTGCTGCGCCTGCCGGTGGCGCCGCTGGTCGAGGAACTCGATCAGGTCGGCACCCGCCTGCGGAGCCTCGGGCTCCCCTCGCTCGGGTATCGGCATGGGCTCACCCTCCTGCTGCACGAGATTCCCAGGGACATGCCAACCGCGTACCAGCGAGACCGGGCAAGGGCGCGGCGCGCCCGTATTACAATCGGACGCCCTATGAGTGATCGCTCAGCCGAGATCGTCATCTGCGGCGCCGGCATCGCCGGCGTCGCCGCCGCCTATCATCTGGCCGTGCGGCACGGCGTCACCGACGTCGTGCTGGTCGACGAGCGACCGCCGCTGTCGCTCACCAGCGACAAGTCCGCCGAGTGCTATCGCAACTGGTGGCCCGGGCCCGGCGACGCCATGGTCGCCGCGATGAACCGTAGCATCGACCTGCTGGAGGAGCTGGCCCGCGAGAGCGGCAACGTGTTCCGCATGAACCGCCGTGGCTATCTCTTCGCCACCGCCGATCCCGAGCGCGTGCCCCAGTTCGTGCGCGCGGCCCGCGAGGCCGAGGCGCTCGGCGCCGGCCCGGTGCGATTGCACGATCGCCCGGGCAGCGACTATCGTCCGGTGCCGGCGGAGGGCTTCGAGGCGCAGCCGGTCGGCACCGACGTCATCACCGATCGCTCGCTCATCCGCCGGCACTTCGGCTGGCTCGCCGATGACACGCTGGCGCTGCTCCATGCGCGCCGCTGCGGCTGGTTCAGCGGCCAGCAACTCGGCATGTACCTGCTCGAGCGCGCGCGCGACAAGGGCGTGCGCCTGCTCGAGGGCCGGGTGGAGCGCGTGGAGACCTCGGGCGGTCGCGTGTCAGCGGTGCAGGTGAGCGGGCCCGGCGGCACCAGGACGCTGGCGACGCCGCGCTTCGTGGCCGCCGCCGGGCCGCTGCTCAAGCCCGTCGGCCGGATGCTCGGCGTGGACGTGCCCGTGTTCTGCGAGCGTCACGCCAAGATCGCCTTCAACGACGTGCTGGGCGCGCTGCCCCGCGACGCGCCGCTGACGCTCTGGGCCGATCCCGTGCGGCTCCCATGGTCCGACGCCGAGCGCGCCGAGCTCGCCGGCTCCGAGCACCGGCGCCTGCTCGACGAATTCCCGGCCGGCGTGCACGGCCGTCCGGAGGGCACCGGCGACAGCCAGTCAGTGCTGCTGATCTGGACCTACGACGTCGAGCCGACCGAGCCGACGTTTCCGGTGACGCTGGATGAGGCCTACCCCGAGATCGTCATCCGCGGCATGTCGCGCATGGTCCCCGCCATGGGCGCGTACCTCTCGCGCCTGCCGCGTGCCTTCGTCGACGGCGGGTACTACACCAAGACGCGCGAGAACCGCTTCCTGTCCGGCCCGCTGCCGGTCGACGGCGCCTACGTCATCGGGGCCCTCTCCGGCTACGGCCTCATGTCCTCCAACACCGCCGCCGACCTCCTCGCCCGTCACATCACCGGCGCCCCGCTGCCACCCTACGCCCCCGCATTCCAGCTCGATCGCTACGACGACCCCGCCTACCAGCAACTCCTCGACAATTGGGGTGACTCCGGCCAGCTGTAGCCGCCCGCGATCGCCTCGCCACGTTCGGGTCGAATCCTGACTCGCTGTACGCGTTGCCGCAGTACCTCGCGCGTCGTGCCGCCGTCGTGGGCCGGGGCGCGGCGGCGTAACGTGCGCCGGGGCGCGCCCGCTTGTGGCTCTCAGGCTGCGAACCAGGGCGAGCCGAACCGCTCGCCATCGCTGCCGGCGGGGCGAGCGAGCCACCAACGATCGACAGGCGACACCCGAGCCCCCTGTGGGGGATGGGGGGCCGAGCGAGCCCCGCTCGCATCGTAGAGAGCCCTGGGCGCAGCCTGAGAGCCACAAGCGGGCGCGCCCCGGCGCACGTTACGCCGCCGCGCCCCGGCCCACGACGGCGGCACGACGCGCGAGTCCTACTCGTCGATCGCCTGAAGCACGAAGCTCTTGAGCAGTTGACGGTAGTGGACACGAATCGCGCCCGGAGCTTGCACCATGAAGACGACGACGAGCTGTTCTTTGGGATCGACCCAGAATGCCGTCCCGTAGGCGCCGCCCCAGTTGTAGTCGCCGGCCGAGCCGGTGAGGCTGGCCAGACCGGTCTCGCGGCGGACAGCGAAGCCGAGGCCGAAGCCGTAGCCGGGGCCGGGCAGGTAGTCGCCGGCGCCGGTGACGGGGCCGAGGTGATCGGAGGTCATGTACTCGACGGTCTTGCGGCCGAGCAGGCGGGTGCCGTCGAGCGTGCCGCGGTTGAGCATCATCTGGGCGAAGCGGACGTAGTCGCCGGCGGTGGAGACCGCGCAGCCGCCGCCGCACTCGAACTTGGCGGGGACGCTCACGTCGGGAATCGTCACCGGCTTGCCGGTGTCGGGATCGGTGGCGAAGGCCTGGGCCAGGCGGGCCTGCTTGGCGGCCGGCACCCAGAAGCCGGTGTCCGTCATCTTGAGGGGCTCGAAGATGCGCTCGCTCAGGAACTGGCCGAGCGACTTGCCGGAGGCGACCTCGACCACACGCCCGAGGACGTCGCTCGAGAAGCTGTACTCCCAGCGCGTGCCGGGCTGGTAGAGCAGCGGCGCCTTGGCCAGCCGGTCGATGAATTCCGCCGAGGTGACCTCGCGCGAGGCCGCGCTGGACGACATCGGGTAGGCCTTGTGGATCGCCGTCGTGCCCCGGTTGCCGTAGGTCAGGCCCGAGGTGTGGCGCAGCAGGTCCTGGACCGTCATCTCGCGCTCGGCCGGGACCAGCGTGAGCACGCTCTTGCCGGTCATCGGATCGATGCGCTCGACGCCGACCTGCATCTTGCCCAGCGCGGGGATGTACTTGGATACCGGGTCGCTGACGAACAGCCGGCCGTCCTCGTAGAGCATCATGGCCGCGACCGACACGAGCGGCTTGGTCATGGAGGCGATGCGGAAGATCGCGTCGGGTGACATCGGCGCGCCGGTCGCCTTGTCGCGGAAGCCCACCGCCTCGGCGTAGGCGATGCGGCCGCGACGCGCGATCACGACCACGGCGCCGGGGATGCGGCCGCGCTCGACGTCGGCCTTGAGGGTCTCGGTGATGCGGGCCAGCCGAAGCGACGACAGGCCGACGTCCTCGGGCTTGGCGGTGGGCAGGTCGGCGGCGCCGACGGGCAGCATGGGGCACAGCGTGAGACCAAGGGCGAGCGCGGTCGTGACGAGCCGCATCGTGGTTCTCCTGGGTTCGGGTGAGCTGCGAGCGAGCGGCGGCGCCAGGACGGGCGGGCCCGCCCCGGCGCCGCGGAAGCGTTCAGACGGTCGGGCGGGCGACGTAGCCGTAGCGGGCGTTGCTCCGCTCGCCGCCGGCGGCGAGGTACTCCGAGCGGATCGCCGCGATCTTGTCGTTGGTGATGGCGCCGAGCGCCGTCTTGGGATTGACGCGGTAGAGCTTGGCGGCGTTGCCACCCAGGATGCCGGTCTTCACGCGGCCGTCGGCCGCGCCCAACGCCGCGAACTTGTGCTGCTTGCGCATCTCCTCCGGGATCTCGAGTCTCCGCAGCGCCTCGATCTGCCATTGCGGCGAGCCGTACCAGAGGGAGTCCGAGCCCCACAGCACGTGGTCCTGGCCGAGGCCGCGGATCAGCGTGCCCATGAAGGCTGCTGCGAAGCGCGGGTTGGTCACGGCACAGGTCGCGAAGGCGGTGCCGATATCGGCGTAGACGTTCTTCACACCGAACTTGGCCGGGATCTCGGCCAGGTCGGTCGCCCACTGGATGCGCCCGGTCTTGTCGAACTCGGCCATCACGCCGTCCGGTGACTCCTGGAACGGCCGCAGGGCGCCGTGATAGATGACGAAGTTCAGCTTCGGCCAGTCCTTGGCGGCCTTGCCCAGGTCACTGACCGTCGCGTACTCCCAGATACCGGGCCACGACTTCTCGTAGTCGGCCGGCAGCAAGCCTTTGTGGATGCAGATGGTGGTGATGCCGGACTTGACGGCCTTCTCGTAGAACGGATACACGAGCTTGTCGTCGTCCAGACGCCAGTACGAGGCGTTCTTGGACGGGAACAGCGGATCACCGATGGTGTAGCCCTTCCAGCTGTCGGGCTTCACGGTGGCGATGCAGCGATCGATCTCTTCCATCCAGCCGGCCTTCTTGGGCGTGAACACCGAGTGGGCGAGCAGGCGCCGCGAGCCGGCGATCCGGTTGATGGCGGTGCGCGCGGCGGCGATCTGGTCGTTGCTCAGAAAGTCCCAGGTCGGATCGTCGAACGGCGCGCCGGAGAGCAGCGCCACCTTGGTGTCGCTGTCGACGAAGATCTCCTTGACGTAGTTCTCGAACTTGAAGCGGTAGAGATCGTTCTCGAGGGCGATGTTCGGGTGCCAGTTCTTCTTGGCGTACTGGGCGAGGCCGAGCAGCCCTTCCTGCTTGAAGTCGTCGCGCACGAAGTGGGTCTGCACGTCGAAGATGAACTGGCCGGCCAGGCCGTTGGCGCGGGCCGTCGCCGCGCCGGGCTGCTGGGCCTCGGCCGCGGTCACCTCGAAGAGGGGACCGTAGACCTCGTTCATGGCGAGGAACGCGGCGGCCATGCCGGCGGCGCCGGCCAGGAAGCCGCGCCGGCTCACGCCGTGACGCGGGCCGAGCTGGTCGGCCATCTCCTTGATACGCGCCTCCACGCGCTGCTGATCGCGTGTCTGCGGCAGCGGGTTGTACTCCCCGTTGGAGACGATCTGGGTCGGGACCGGCGACCGGAACGACCCCGTCTCGGCGGGCGCGACCTGTTCGAGCTCGGACGGACTCAGATAGTGGGGCATCGCTGTCCTCCCTCGACGCGCGCGCGGCGTCGGCGGGCCAAGCCTAGTGGAGTCTGGACCGCCGCTCAAGGGGTGCGTCGCGTCGCGTGTGAAACCGGGCACGAGCCTCACACCAGTCGCGCGCGCAGGCGGGAGCTGGCGGCGTCGATGACCATCACCATCACGATCGTGACGAGCAGCGCGGTGGAGGCGGCCGGGTAGTCGATCATCCGAAGATACGTCTGGAGATAAAACCCGATGCCGCCGCCGCCGACGAAGCCGAGCACCGTCGCCGCGCGGATGTTGGTCTCGAGGCGATAGAGCACGTAGGACAGGAACAGCGGCAGCACCTGCGGCAGCACGCCGTAGCGCAGCGCTTGCAGCCGCGTGGCGCCGGTGGCCGTGATGGCGTCCATGGGGCCGGGGTCGATGCCCTCGATCGCCTCCGAGTAGAGCTTGGCCAGCGAGGTGGTCGTGTAGGCGACCACCGCGAGCACGCCCGGGAAGGGGCCGAGACCGACCGCGGCGACGAAGATCAGTGCGTACACCAGCGTGTCGACGCTGCGGAACAGGTTGAGCACGGTGCGGGCGGGATAGAAGATCGCCGGCGACGCCACGTTGCGCGCGGACAGGAAGCCGAGCGGCAACGCCAGCGCGGCGGCCACCGTGGTGCCGAGCAGCGCGATCTCCACGGTCGTGAGCGCACCGGCCAGCGCCGACGGCAGCACCGCGAGGTCCGGCGGCAGCATGCGGCGCAGGAAGTCGAGGATCCACGGCACGCCGCGGGCCAGTCGGACGGGATCGGCGCCCGTGTCCCACAGCAGCCAGCCGAACACCACCAGCCCCCCGAAGAGGACGGCGCGCCTCATCGCGCTTCTCCGTAGATCGCGTCGGCGATCGCCGGTGTCACCGCCGCCGGCGGCCCGTCGAAGGTCACGCGGCCGGCCCGGAAGCCGACGATCCGGCTCGCGTAGGCCAACGCCGTCTCGAGCTGGTGCTGGCTCACGACCAGCGTGAGGCCGCGCTCCACGTTGATCGATCGCAAGATATCCATGATGTCCGCGGTGAGCGCGGGATCGAGACTGGCCGTCGGCTCGTCGGCCAGGATGACCGCGGGCACCTGGGCCAGCGCGCGGGCGATGGCGACGCGCTGCTGCTCACCGCCCGAGAGCGTGTCGGCGCGGCGCTCCGCGAGATGTGCCAGGCCGACCTGGGCCAGACAGGCGAGCGCCAGGTCGCGGTCGCCGGCGGGGAAGCGGCCCAGCAGGCTCGGCAGCACGGGGACGTAGCCGAGCCGGCCGGCCAGCACGTTGTCGAGCACCGAGGCGCGGCGGACCAGGTTGAAATGCTGGAAGACCATCCCGATCTGCCGGCGCGCGGCCCGCAGCGCGGCGGGGTCCGCCCCGGTCACCGCGCGGCCGGCGACGCGGACGGTGCCGGCCGTCGGCTCGACCAGGCGGTTGATCGAGCGCAGGAACGTGGTCTTGCCGCTGCCGCTGCGGCCGAGGATCACCACGAACTCGCCCGGCGCCACCGTGAGGTCGATGCCGTCGACGGCGACCACGGCCGGCGGCAGCACGACGCGCAGGCCGGCGACCTCGATCATCGCGCTCACGGCAGGCGACCGGCCGGCGGGGGCGAGGCGCTCAGCGGGGTCGGGCGCCGAGCAGCTCGATGGCCGCCCGCACGGGATCGTACTCGCGGTCCTCGGCGATCTCGAACCCGTCGATCTCGTACAGGCGCTTGAGCAGCGCGGCGTGGGCGGGCGCCCGGATCTGCAGCAGTGCTCCGCGGACCCTGGCGAACGTGGCCGGATCGAGGCCGTCGCGGGCGGCGATGCCGGCCTCGGGGATGGCCGGGCTCTCGGCGACGACGACGAGCCGCTCGCGCTCGGCCGGATCTTTCAGGTACTGCTCGCGCGCCATGTCGAAGGAGGCGATGGCGTCGACGTGCCCGTTGAGCAGCGCCCGCATGCTGGCGTCGTGCGCGCCCGAGAAGACCACTTCCTTGAAGAAGCTCTTGGGATCGCGGTTGGTGACCAGGCCCCGCTGGATCAGCAGGACCATCGGATAGATGTAGCCCGACGACGACGCGGGATCGACGAAGGCCATCGTCTTGCCGCGCAGGTCCTCGACCGTTTTGATGCCGGACTCGCGTCGGACGTAGATCCGCGAGGTGAACGTGGACTTGCCGTGCCAGAGGTTCTTCACGACGATGACGGCCTTCGCCTCCCGGCTGGCCAGCACGTAGCCGCCGGGGTGCACGAAGGCCAGATCGGCGGTGTGGTTGCGCAGCGCCTCGATCACGGCGGCATAGTCGGAGGCCACGGTGACCCGGACCGGGATGCCCACCAGCTTGCCCAGCACCTGGCCGAACTCCTCGCCGGTGGCCAGGAGGTCGGTGGGTTTCTGGGAGGGCGTGAGGACCAGGTGCAGGCGCTCGGCGGCGCCGGCCCGGCGCCCCACCAGCAGGGTGGCCAGCGCGAGCCCGTGCAGAAACGCGCGGCGTGTCAACGGGGTCATTGGCCGCTCGAGGATAGACGCGCACCCCGTCTCCGGCAAGTGTGCCACTCCGGCGGCCGAGTGATGCTTAAATAGAACGCATGTCGCGCGAGATCGTGATCGTCGACGACCACGAGGCGGTGCGGGACGCGCTGCTCGGCATGGTCGAGGAAGCCGGCTACGAGGCGGTGGCGTTCTCGACCGGGGCGGCGGCCCTAGTGCGCATCGCCGAGCATCGGCCCGCGCTGGTGTTGCTCGACATGATGATGCCCGAGATCGACGGCGCCGACTTCCTGGCCCGGCTGGGCGAGCTGGGTGAGCGCGGCCGCGTGCCGGTGATCATCGTTTCCGCGCTCGGGCATCTGCTGCAGGGGCTGCGCCAGTCCGACGTCAACGCGGCCGGCGTGTCCGAGGTTCTCGCCAAGCCGGTCGGCTACACGACGCTCATCGCCGCGGTGGAACGGGTCATCGGCCCACCTTGACCCGGAGGGGTCGTTTAGCGACAATCGGGTGCCGTGAGCAAGACACCGACGGCCCGCAAGCGTAAGGCGGCCACGAAGGCCGCGCCGGCGTGCGCCCGGGAGCCGTACGAGGTGCAGGCCAAGATCGTGCGGTTCGTGCCGCGCCGTCTGCTCGAGCGCGCCGTGCGCTCACAGGCGGGTGAGAACACCGGGGGTTGCCACAAGTGCGGCAGCCGCTTTCTCGAGATCGAGCCGATGTTCGTGCACTGCCGGTATTGCGGCAGCCTGTCGCGCATCCGCGGCGCCTCGCTCCTCGCCCAGGAGGAGTGGGAGATGCGCTCGGGTATGCGACTGGCGTCCTGATCACTCCCGCCTGATTCCGGCCCTGCCCGCATGACACTGGCCCACGTCCGCGCGGGCACCGGCCATCGCCCGCTGGTGCTACTGCACGGGCTGCTCGGCAGCGCGCGCAACCTGGGTACGCTCGCCCGGCTCCTCGCCGAGCGCCGTCCCGACCTCGATCTGATCGCGTTCGATCTCCCCGGCCACGGCGCCTCGCCGCCGCTGCCGCCCGGCGCCGACGCGGCGACCCTGGCCGCCGAGGTCCTCGCCGCGGCTCGCGCGCTCGATCTGCGGCCGCCCCTGGCGCTCGTCGGCCACTCGCTGGGCGGGCGCGTGGCGCTGCGAGCGGCGGCACTGGCGCCCGCGGTCATCGACGCGGTGACGCTGCTCGACATCGCGCCCGGCCCGCTCGCCGCCGGCGGCCAGATGGCGCGCGTGCTCGATATTCTCAATGAGGCGCCGGACACGTTCGAGACCCGCGGGCGGGCGCGCGAGCATTTGCTCGGCGCGGGGCTGGCGCCCGCCCTGGTCGACTGGCTGCTGCTGAATCTCGAGGCTACCGGTGACGGCCGCGCTTGCTGGCGCGTGGACCGGCACGCGCTCGCGGATCTGCACGCACGGGTGGCCGCCGAAGATCTGTGGCCGATCGTCGAGAGCCCGCGCGAATGGACATTGCGCTGCGTGCGCGGCGCGCCGGGCTACGTGAGCGACGACGACGCGCGCCGGCTCGAAGCGGCCGGCGGCCCGGTGACGACGATTGCGGGCGCCGGCCATTTCCTGCACGCCGAGCGGCCCCACGAGGTGGCCGAGGCGGTCGCGTTGGGTCTCTGACGCCGGCCGTCAGGCGCGTTCGGCCGCCGCCACCGCCTCGGCTCGCAGGCCCGCGGAAACACGCTCGCGCCCCGCGGAACGCTTCTTGCGTTCTCGCTCCCTACCATGCGAAAACCCGGTCGCGCCGTCTGGCTGTCGCTCGCCATCTCGCTCCTCGCCATGGGGCTGGCGATCTACGGCGCCCGGATCTCTCCGGCCGAGGCGCCGCCGGCCAAGCCGGCTCCGGTCTCGCTCTCCGCTGCGCGCATGTTCGTGCTGCTCCCGGACGGCCGCGTCGAGATCACCGATGCGTGGAGTCGCCGCGTGTTCCGGTGGGACGGCCACCGTTGGAATCAGACCGAGTCGCTCAGCCTGCCTCGTCCGGACTCACGCTAGCTCCCGCCTGGCCGGCGTGGCCGACGTATACTCACGGCTCAGCCATGGCCGCCGCCCGTCGCGTGTCCCGATCGCCCCGCTCGCAGCCGACCTCCGCGCGCCGGCGGTGCCGGTGGGCGCGCGAGCCGCTCGACATCGCCTACCACGATCGCGAATGGGGCGTGCCGGTGCGCGACGACCGCCGACTGTTCGAGTTCCTGCTGCTGGAAGGTGCCCAGGCCGGCCTGTCGTGGTCGATCATCCTGCGCAAGCGGCCGGGCTATCGGCGGGCCTTCGCCGGATTCGACCCGCGGCGCGTGGCCCGGTTCGGCGCGCGTGACGTCCGCCGGCTGCTCACCGCCGACATCGTCCGCAACCGCGCCAAGATCCGGAGCGCGGTGAGCAACGCGCAGGCCTTCCTGGCGGTGCAGGCCGAGCACGGCTCGTTCGCCGAGTACCTCTGGCGCTTCGTCGAGGGGCGCGCCGTGCAGAACCGGTGGCGCTCCCACCAGCAGGTGCCGGCTGCGACCGATGTCTCGCGCGCGCTCAGTGTGGACCTGCGCCGCCGCGGATTCCGCTTCGTTGGGCCGACGATCTGCTACGCGTTCATGCAGGCGATGGGCCTCGTCAACGACCACACGCTCGACTGCTTCCGCTATCGCCCGGTCGCCCGGCTGACGGGCACCTCGGCCCGCCGCCTCAGCGCCGCCGGCGCCTGACGCCGCGCAGCGGATCGCGCGCCAAGTCCTCCAGCAGCGCGGCGGCGATCAGCCGGCCGCGTAGCGCCATCACCCGCCGGCCCGTCTCCGCCCGCCCGGCCGCCGGCCAGCCGAAGTAGCCGCGCCCGCTCGGGTCCATCCGCTCGAACCGCCGCACGCCGCGGGCCAGCGCCGCGGCCCAGTCGAGCCACGCCGGCGGCAGGCGGCGCGCGATCGCGCGTCGCACCAGGCCCGGCGCGACGGAGAGCATCATCGCCGTCTCCAGCTCGCCCGAGTGCCACTCGCGCTCGGGCCGCGGGCTCCGCATGAGTGCGCGCACCCGGGGGTCGGTCATGGCGCTGGGCCGGCCGTCGGGCGGCGCGAACCCGGCGACGAGCACCTGCACGCGGCCACCGCGCGTGAGCCGGCGGCGGGCGGCCGCGATGGCGCGCAGGTGGTCGGGATCGGCCTGGTAGTTGGTCAGGACGACGCGCCGGAAGCCATGCGCGGCCAGGCCGCGAACGATCTCGACGACGAGCTGCGTCGTCGTCGCGACCGACAGCGAGACGGTCCCGCTCCAGTGGGCGGCCAGCGTACTGGCGCCGTAGGGTAGCGAGGGCGCCAGGACGGGATGCCAGCCGGCGCGGCGCAGATGCGGCGCCACGCGGCGGGCCAGCTCCTCGGCCCCGAGCCAGTCCACCGATAGCGGCAGGTGCGGGCCGTGCTGCTCCACGGCGCCGAGCGGCAGCAGCACGACGCTGCGCCGATCGCGCGCCGCGGTGCGCGCCTCCGGCCAGGTGAGGTCGGCCAGGCGGAGCATCGCGCGAGCATAGCAGTGTTACACTCCGGCCACTCACGGGAGGCGACCGACATGCGTATCGCGATCATCGGCTCGGGGGCGATCGGGTGTGTGGTGGGCGGCATGCTGACGAAGGCCGGGCGGGACGTGACGCTGATCGACCAGTGGCCGGAGCACGTGGAGACGATCAAGCGCCAGGGGCTCAAGCTGTCCGGCACCTGCGGCGAGCACGTGATCCGCGTGAAGGCGCTGCACGTGCACGAGCTGCAGTCGGTCACGCAGCCGTTCGACGCGGTCTTCGTCTCCGTGAAGTCCTACGACACCGAGTGGGCGACCGCGCTGGCCCTGCCGTATCTCGCCAAACCGGATGGCGTCGTCGTCGACTTTCAGAACGGCATCAACGACGAGCGGGTGGCGGCGGTGGCCGGCCGCGAGCGCACGCTGGGCTGCGTCATCACGATCGGCGCCGGCCTCTATGAGGCGGGCCATGCCATGCGCACCGACAGCCAGGCCATCGGCTTCAAGATCGGCGAGCTGGACGGCCGCGAGACCGACCGCGCGCGCAAGCTGGCCGAGGTCATGAACGACGTGGCCGGCACCAAGGTGACGCCCAACCTCTTCGGCGAGCGGTGGTCGAAGCTGACGGTGAACTGCATGGCCAACCCGCTGGCCGGGCTCAGCGGCCTCGGCTCGGCCGAGATCCGCAGCGAGCCGGAGCCGGCCCGCATCGCCATCCAGGTGGCGGCCGAGGCGATCCTGGTCGGCCGCGGCTGCGGCTTCGAGGTCGAGCCGATCTACGGCATCGAGCCCCAGCGCTTCGTCGACGCCGCCGCCGGCCGCGACACCGAGCGGCTGCTCGCCGAGATGGCGGCCGGCGCCAAGAAGCTGGCCGGCGGCCGGCCCTCGATGCTGCAGGACGTGATGCGCGGGCGCCGCACGGAGATCGACTATCTCAACGGCTACGTCGTCGACCAGGGCCGGCGGGTGGGCGTCAAGACGCCCTTCAACGAGAAGGTCGTCGAGCTGGTGCACAGCCACGGCGTGGGCACGCTGAAGCCCGACCGGAAGAACCTCGAGCCGCTCGCGCGGATGCTCCCGCGCTGACGGAGGGAGCCATGCAGGTCGAGATCAAGCGCTGCTTCGTGTGACTGGGCATCCGGCGTGAGGCGGGACGCCTCGCCGATGAGCTCGGCTCCGCGCTCGGTGAGCGGCCGCGCCTGCGGCTGGGCGGCCTCGGCGTGCTCGACGTCATCGTGGACGGCAAGGTGGTGTTCTCCAGGAAGGCGGAGGGGCCGACGCCGCCGGTGGGCGAGGTGCTCGCCCGCGTGAGGAAGGGCTGATGGACACGTTCCGGTTCGGCGAGGTCGGCATCACGCGGGTGGTGGAGATCGGCCGCTCGTCCTATCCCACGACGAGCATGCTGCCAGAGTCCACGCCGGAGGCGATCGCGCGCCATCACGGCTGGCTCAAGCCGGACTTCTTCGACGAGGCCACCGGCGACCTCGGCTCGCGCATCCAGACGTGGGTGGTGCGGATGCCCGGGCGCACCATCCTCATCGACACCGGCGTCGGCAACGGCAAGGAGCGCCACGAGACGCCGCTGTGGAACCGGCGGCAGGGCACGTGGCTCGACGATCTGGCGGCCGCCGGCGTCACGCCCGAGCAGGTGGACACGGTGGTCTGTACGCACCTGCACGTCGATCACGTCGGCTGGAACACGCGCCTGGACGGCCAGCGCTGGGTGCCGACGTTCCCGAAGGCGCGCTACGTGATCCACGGCGAGGAGTGGCAGTTCTGGAAGTGGGAGGCCGAGCAGGGGCGCGAGCCCTCCGGCTGCATCGCCGACAGCGTGCTCCCGGTGGTCGACGCCGGGCGGGTCTCGCTCGTCGATCACGACTACGAGATCGCGCCCGGCCTGCGCTTCGAGCCGACGCCCGGCCACACGCCGGGCCACGTGGCGGTGCGCCTCACCACGCCCGCAGGCCAGGCCGTCTTCGCGGGTGACCTGATGCACCGCACGGTGCAGGTGGCCGAGCCGCAGTGGAACAGCCAGTTCTGCCACGACGGTGGCCGGGCGCGGAAGACGCGCCAGGACTTCGTCGAGCGCCACGCCGACAGCGGCGTGCTCGTCCTCCCCGCGCACTTCCCGCGTCCCGGCTATGTCGT
>JBGQLG010000072.1:0-23073 GCA_041499965.1 Methylomirabilia bacterium | reverse complement strand
TCGCCACGCCCCTGCTCCTCGTCGAGGTCAACGCCATCGGCTTTCTCGGCGGCAGCGCCGGCGCCTGAGGCCTGGAGGACACCATGACCCACCCGCGCAGCGCCCGCCTCAGCCGTCGTCAGTTTCTCGCGCTCTCGGCTTCCGCCGCTGCCCTCGCCGCGGCGCCGGCCGCCGCCCAATCCCGCCGCGGCGGGACGTTCATCTCGGCCAAGACGACGGAGGCGCCGAGCCTCGATCCGATCATGGAGCAGGCGCTCTCGCGGCAGCGGCTCGATCCGCTCTTCTACAACCGGCTGGTCGAGTGGGGCCACGACGGCAAGCTCGAGCCGGTGCTGGCAGAGTCGTGGACCACGAGCGCCGACGGGCGGACGTGGACGTTCAAGCTGCGCCGGGGCGTGAAGTTCCACAACGGACGCGAGCTCGTCAGCGAGGACGTCAAGTACACGTACGAGCGCATCCTGGACCCGAAGGTCGGCTCGGGCGGGCGCGGGTACCTCAGCGCCATCGATCACATCGAGCTGCCCGACGCCCAGACGGTGCGCATCGTCACCAAGCAGCCGAGCGCCTCGCTCCTGGCCGGCATGGCCGGCGGGTGGTCGGCGATCGTCGCGCGCGAGGCGGTGGAGAAGAGCGACCTCCGGCGCACGGCGATGGGCACCGGGCCGTTCATCCTGCAGGAGTGGATGCCGCAGAGCCACCTCAAGGCGCGCCGGAACCCGGACTACTGGGACAAGAGCAAGCCCGCGGTCGATGCCGTCGAGATCAAGGTCATCCCCGACGAGGCGAACATCATCGCCCAGCTCCGCACCGGCAACATCCACCACGCGCTGCTGGAGGACAACAAGAACTATCTGCTCGTGAAGGACGACAAGCGGCTGCGGGCGATGCGGGCGCCGCGGCTCGGCTTCGACATGGTGAACATCAACCACGGCCGCAAGCCGTACACCGACCTGCGGGTGCGGCAGGCGCTGAGCCTGGCGGTCGATCGCACCGAGGTACTGCAGGCGGCGGCCGCCGGGCTCGGCTCGGTCACCGGCCCGCTGACGCCGGCCATGCGGCCGTGGGCGCTCTCCGCCGACGCGTTCAAGGAGTGGTACACGCCGAACCTGGATCGCGCCAGGAAGCTGCTGGCCGACGCCGGCTTCCCGAGCGGGTTCAAGACGACGCTCAAGGTGATCCCGACGTTCCCCACGATGGTCGCCGGCGCCCAGGTGATCGCCGCCCAGCTCAAGAAGATCGGCGTGGACGTGCAGATCATCCAGGAGGAGTACGGCGTCTGGATCAAGGCCATCATCAAGCCGAACTTCGACTTCGACCTCACGATGAATGCCACGACCGGCGACGCCGATCCCGACTCGCTCTTCTACCGGCGCTTCCACTCGTCCGAGAAGCAGTGGAACAACGACGGCGATCCCGACGTCGACGTGCTGCTCGACCAGGGCCGGACGACGCTCGACCCGGCCCGGCGCAAGGACGTCTACGACAAGGTCCAGCGCCTGATGGTCGACAAGGCGATCCAGATCTGGACCTTCGCGCCCGACATGATCGACGTCACCCAGGCCGGCGTCCAGTACCAGCAGCACTTCACGACGAACTACTACGGGTTCCGCACCGTCGCGCTCGACAAGTAGGACGCCTCCCGCCGGGCCGGCGGCCGCCGTGCCGTGAGACGCTACGTCCTCCTGCGGACGCTGTCGATCGTGCCGGCACTGCTCGGCGTGAGCGTCGCGGTGTTCCTGCTCGTCCGCCTCATCCCCGGCACCGTCGTCGACCAGATGGTGGGCACCGAGGGGTCGTACAGCGAGGAGTCGATGCGCGCGCTGCGCGCGTTCTTCGGTCTCGACGCGCCCATCCACGTGCAGTACGCGCGGTGGCTGGGCGCCGTGCTGCGCGGCGACCTGGGCACGAGCTGGCGGACCGGGATGCCGGTGGTGCAGATGATCGTGAGCCGGCTCGAGGTCACGGTGGAGCTGACCCTCGCCGCGATGCTGGTCGCCCTCGCGGTGGGCGTGCCGCTCGGCATGCTGTCGGCGCGGCGCGAGAACACCGGGCTCGATCACCTCGTGCGGCTGGTCAGCCTGTTCAGCCTCTCGGTGCCGGTCTTCTGGCAGGCCAGCATGCTGATCCTGGCCGTCTCGCTCTGGCTCAACTGGGCGCCCGCCGTCGACTTCGTCAGCCTCACGCGGGATCCGCTCCGCAACCTGGCCATCATCGCGCTGCCCGGCCTGGCGCTGGGCACCGCCGTCGCCGCGGTGTTCATGCGCATGACGCGCTCCTCGGTCCTGGAGGTGATGCGCCAGGACTACGTCCGCACCGCCCGGGCCAAGGGCGTGGCCGAGCCGGGCGTGCTGTGGCGCCACGCGCTGAAGAACAGCCTCATCCCGCTCATCACCGTGGCCGGCGTGCAGATGGGCTACCTGCTCGGCGGCGCCGTCATCACCGAGGAGGTGTTCACGCTGCCCGGGGTGGGCCGGCTGCTGCTGTGGGCGGTCTTCCAGCGCGACTACCCGCTGGTGCAGGGCACGATCCTGTTCATCAGCGCGCTGTTCATGCTCTCCAACCTGCTCGTCGACCTGCTCTACGCCTACGTCGACCCGCGCATCCGCTATGGCTGAGGCCACGCGGCGCCCGGTGCTGGGCAACGCGCTCGTGCTCTTCGGGACGGGCATCATCGCGGCGATGGTGCTGCTGGCCGCCTTCGCCTCGGTGGTGGCGCCCTACGACCCGACCGACATGAAGGTGGCCGACGCGCTCAAGCGCCCGTCGCTGGCCCATCCGTTCGGCACCGACCGCTTCGGGCGCGACGTGCTCAGCCGCACCATCCACGGCAGCCGCATCGCGCTCGGCGTGGCCATCTCCAGCATCGGCATCGCCCTCGTCGTGGGCACGGCGCTGGGTCTGCTCGGCGGCTATCGCGGCGGCACCACCGACCTGGTGATCGGCCGCGCGATGGACGTGCTGTTCAGCTTCCCCACGCTGATCCTGGCCATCGGCATCGCGGCCATGCTGGGGCCCGGGCTCGACAACGCCGCGCTGGCCATCGCGGTCGTCTACGCGCCGCTGTTCAGCCGGGTCGTGCGGGGGCCGGTGATCGCCGAGCGCGCCAAGGAGTACGCGGTGGCCGCCCTCGGCCTCGGCGCCGGCGGCTTCCGCGTCGTCTTCCGCCACATCCTGCCCAACGTGCTCGCGCCGCTCATCGTCCAGGCTTCGGTGAGCCTGGCCTATGCGATCCTCACCGAGGCCGCGCTGAGCTACCTCGGCCTCGGCACCCAGCCGCCGGCGCCGTCGTGGGGCACGATGCTGAACGAGGGGCGGACGTATCTGGAGACGGCGCCGTGGATGAGCATCTTCCCCGGGCTGGCCATCATGCTGGCCGTGCTCGGCTTCAACCTGCTCGGCGACGGCCTGCGCTCAGCGCTGGATCCCCAGCTGCGCGGCCGCTGAACGCCACGCGTCGAGCGTGTCATCCGCCGCCGAGTTCGAGTGCCGCTCCGGCGGCAGGAAGGAGTGAGTCGCGATGCTGACCGACAAGCTGGCGATCGTCACGGGCGGAGCGCGGGGCATCGGCGCGGGCATCGCCCGCGTGATGGCCGCGCAGGGGGCGCGCGTGGCCGTGCTCGATCTCGACGGGCCCGAGGCCGAGAAGACGGCGGCCGGGCTGCCGACGAAGGGCATGGCGCTCGCCTGCGACGTGGCGGTCGAGGCCGACGTCGCGGCGGCCGTGCGGGCCGTGGTCGAGCGCTTCGGCGGTCTCGACGTGCTGGTGAACAACGCGGGGGTCGGCCGCGGACCGGTGGACTCCAGCATCGCGCGTCCGCCGGGCGGCAGCCTCGGCATGGACAGCACGTCGGCCGCGGCGTGGGACGAGCAGCTCTCGCAGAATCTCCGGACGACGTTCGTGACGACGAAGGCGGCGGCGCCCCATCTGAAATCGCGCGGGGGCGGGGCGATCGTGAACATCGCCTCGATCGCGGGGCTGGTCGGCTCGCCCCGGCTCCCCGCCTACGCGGCCGCCAAGGCCGGCGTGATCTCGCTGACCAAGAGCCTGGCGCTGGAGTACGCCGCCCACGACATCCGCGTGAACGTGATCTGCCCGGGCTTCCTGTGGACACGCGCGTGGGAGGGGCTGGCGCAGGGGATCAAGCTCAGCGTGCCCGAGTACGCGGCGCTGGAGCCGTACCAGGTGTTCCTGGAGGTCGTCAGACGCGGCGTGCCGCTGGGGCGCGAGCAGACGCCGGAGGACATCGGCCACCTCGCGGCGTTCCTGGCCAGCGACGCGGCCCGCAACGTGACCGGCCAGTGGATCGCCGTCGACGGCGGCATCACGCTGCGGCAGTCGACGTGAACGCCGGCATGACCTCCTTGGCGAAGCGCGAGAGCTGCTCGATCATCAGATCGCGCGGCGTCCCCAGCGCCCAGGCGATCATCACGTGCTCCAGCCCGGGGTACTTCGCCTCCAGCTCCTTGAGATAGGCGACGACGTCGCGCGGCGGCCCGCACAGCCAGCTCCGGTTGCGCACGCCGTTCTCCAGCGTGGCCCCGGTCGGCGACTGTGGTTGCCGGGCCACCACCGCCGTCACGTGCTCCTCGCTGTAGCGCAGCATGCCGAGCGGGGCCATGAACTTGGCGTGCTCCTCGAAGTACGGCCGCGCGCGCTCGATGGCCCGCTCCGCGGTCTCGTCCAGGCACATGCGGAAGCCGAGGATCACGTCCTCGCCGAGCCCGAGCGCGCGCCCGTGCCGGCGCGCCGCGTCCTGGTAGTCGTGCAGCCAGCGCTCCACCACGCTCTCGGCGGTGGCGGAGATGACCCCCTTGATGCCGTGTCGGGCCATGAAGTCCAGGCTGCGCCCGCTGCCGCTCACGATCGGCTGCCAGACCTCGACCGGCGTCCGGAGCGGGCGCGGCACCAGCGTCAGCTCCTTGAGGCGGTAGCCGCGGTAGGGGACGTCGGGCGGAAGCGTGTAGTGCTTGCCCCGGTGCGCGAACGACTCCTGGCCGAACGCCTTGAGGATGATCTCCACCTGCTCCTCGAACAGCTCGCGGTTGGCCTCGGCGTCCAGCAGCGGGTTGCCGAAGCTCTCGACCTCGCGCGAGTGATAGCCGCGGCCCACGCCGAACACGACCCGGCCGCCGGTGAGGATGTCCGCCGTCGCGTAGTCCTCGGCCAGCCGCAGCGGATGCCAGGTGGGGACGATGTTGAAGGCGCAGCCGATCTTCACGCGCCGGGTGCGCTGGGCCAGGTGCACGGCCAGCATCGGGATGTTGGGGATGCACTCGTAGCCCTCGTGCTGGAAGTGATGCTCGGCCAGCCACAGCGTCTCGTAGCCGAGGGCGTCGGTGGCCTCGGCCAGCGCGGCGGCCGTGTCGAAGACCTCGGTGAGCCGCTGGTTGGGATAGCGGCGATCGTCGGCCGGCGTGCCGGCCAGCCCGCACCGCTCCAGCTCGATGTGGCCCACGTAGAGCGTCGAGAAGCGCCGGATCATCGTCAGATCCGCGGCGGCCGCGACCAGAGGCCGCCGGCCAGGTAGCCGCCGTCCACCGCCAGCGTGTGGCCGGTGACGTAGCTGGCGTCGTCGGAGGCCAGGAACAGCGCGGCCTTTGCCACCTCCTCGGCCTCGCCGAAGCGGCCCATCGGAATCCGCTCGGTGCGCCGCCGCCGCGCGTCCTCCGAGAAGCCGCGCGTGAGCCGCGTGTCGATCTGAGCCGGCGCGATGGCGTTCACGGTGATCCCGTGATGCGCCAGCTCCACCGCCATGGTCTTCGTCAGCTCGATCACTCCCGCCTTGGCCACGTTGTAGCCGACGAGGTTCTCGACGCCGCGGAAGCCGTTGATCGACGCCGTGGTGATGATGCGCCCGCCGCCCTGGGCGACCATCTGGCGGGCGGCGGCCTGGCAGCACAGGTACACGCCGGTCAGGTTGACGCGCAGCACGCGGTGCCACTGGGCCTCGGGGTGTTGCAGGAACGGGGCTGCGTGCGCGATGCCCGCGTTGGCGAACATCACGTCCAGTCGGCCGAACTCGGCCACCACGCGGTCGACGAAGGCCTGCACCTGGCCGGCGTCGCCCACGTCCACGCCGACGGCGATGGCCCGGCCGCCGCGCCCGACGATCTCCTTCACCACCGTGTCGGCGCCGTCGATCTCGACGTCGCCGAGCGCCACCGTGGCCCCCTCCGCCGCGAAGAGCAGCGCGGTCGCCCGTCCGATCCCGAGCGCGCCCCCGGTGATCGCCACCACCCGTCCCTCCAAGCGCATCGCCATCCTCCTTACGCCGGCAGCTTGTCGCCGTCGGCCGGCGCGGGCACCTCGAACGCGTTGACGACGCCGCACAGCAGCGCGAAGTAGTTCGCCGCCGCCGTCAGCTCGACCAGCCACTGCGCGCCGTACCGCGTGTGCAGGGCGTCGAAGGCCGCCTGCTCGGCGCGATTGGTGCGCATGAGCTGGCGCGTGTAGGTCACGATCTCGCGCTCCTCCACCGGCAGGGCCGCCGGGTCGCCCTTGGCCCGGATGAGCGCGATCGCCTCCTCGCGCACGCCGGCCCGGCGCGCCGCCCCCACCTGGGCCGCCCACACGTAGGCGGCCTCGCGCTCGCGCACCGCGGTCAGGATGGCCAGCGAGCGCAGCCGGCCCTCCACGACGCTCTCGTCGCGAAAGAACTGGACCAGGCTCAGCACGCGCTCGGCCAGCTTGGGGCTGTGCAGCAGCATGCTGAACGGGCCGCGGATGCCGCCGAAGACCTCGACGACCGCGTCGGCGACGCGGCGGTGCTCGGCGGGAACGTCGGATGCGGCGGCGACCGGCGCGATTCTCGGCATGGACGGGCTCCTCCTCTGGGTGACGGCGAGGGGAGTATGCCGTATGCTCGCCGGCAATGCGATTCGGTCTGTTCTTCCAGGTTCCGGAGTCCGCCGGGCAGAGCCACGCCGCGCGCTACGAGGAGATGTTCGAGCTGATCGCGCTGGCCGAGTCGCTCGGCTTCGATGTGGCCTGGCTGGCCGAGCTGCACTTCGGCGGCGCCTTCTCGCTGCTGTCCAATCCGCTCATGGTGGTGCCGGCCATCGCCGCCCGCACGCGGCGCATCCGCATCGGGACGGCCGTCACGCTGCTGCCGCTGCACCATCCGTTGAGCTGCGCCGAGCAGGCCGCCACCGCCGATCTGCTCTCGGGCGGGCGGCTCGAGT
Organism: Methylomirabilia bacterium; assembly: GCA_041499965.1. Taxonomy (GTDB): domain Bacteria; phylum Methylomirabilota; class Methylomirabilia; order Rokubacteriales; family CSP1-6; genus AR5. The sequence continues at coordinate 15,891 of JBGQLG010000072.1, read as the reverse complement.
TCGGCGTGGGCCGCGGCTCGATCCCGACGCAGTTCCACGGCTTCCGCATCCCGTCGGCCGAGAACCGCGCGCGCTTCGACGAGGCGCTGGCCATCATCCGCCTGGCCTGGACGCAGGAGCGGTTCAGCTATCACGGCCGGTTCTGGGAGATCGACAACCTCTCGGTGGTGCCGCGGCCGGTGCAGCGCCCGCATCCGCCGATCCGCGTCGGCGTCCACAGCCCGGAGAGCTTCGCCCACATCGGCGACCAGGGGCTGCCGATCTACTCGGGCACGACCACCACGCCGCTGCCCCAGCTGCGCGAGTGCATGGCGCTGTACCGCCGCCACCTGGCGGCGGCCGGTCACCCGTGGCGGGACGACCAGATGGCGCTGATGTTCCCCATGCACGTCGCCGCCACCGGCGCCGCCGCGCGCGAGGCCATGCGGGCCGGCGTGCTTCAGTACTACCGCAACGTGCAGGCGATCTTCTCGCAGCTCCCGGCGTCGTACGGCGAGCACCTGCCGCGCCTGCGGGCGATCGAGGAGACCATCGCCAACCTGCCCTTCGAGACGTTCTGCCGCGAGCAGGCCATGTTCGGCGATGCCGCCGAGATCGTCGACCGGCTACAGCAGGCGCGCGAGGAGTTCGGGCTGTCGCAGATCATCGGCTGGTTCGATCAGGGCTCGCGGCTGCCGCGGGCCGAGGTCGAGCGCACGCTGCGGCGCTTCGCCGAGGAGGTCATGCCCAAGCTCGCGCCTTGACTATCTCGCGAGCACTACGCTAGCGTGAATTCCACGCTCTCGACCGTCGGCGCGCGCGCGAGGCAGCATGGAAATATCTTCCGGGTGCCACCGGCGATGGCTGACTCTCGCCGCCGCCGTCGCGGTGGTGGCGGGCTGCGTGGGCCCGGCCTCGCCACCCGTCATCAAGATCCGCGCCGGCTACTTCACGACCCAGGACTTCCTGCCGTACTTCGTCATGCAGGACCAGGGCTTCGACCGGGCGCAGGGGCTGCAGCTCGAGATGACGACATTCGCCGGGGGGGCGGGCGTGATCAGCGCCATGGTCGCCGGCTCGATCGATCTCGGTGGCGCGATCGGCAGCGTGCCGCTGCTGTCGGCGGCCGAGCGCGGCCTGGTGCCCGACACGATCGTCGTCGTCGCGGCCAACAACATGGCCGACGAGGACCATCGAGCGGTCGCGGTCGTGGCGGCACCGTCCGTCCAGAGCTGGCGGGATCTCACCGGCCGGCGGATCGCGGTGAACGCCCGTGACAGCGTCGCCGCCGCGGCCGTCGTCGGGCGGCTCCGGCTCGAGGGCATCGCGGACTACACGCTCGTCGAGATCCCGTTCGCCAACATGGGACTGGCGGTGGCGGGTGGCAACGTGGCGGCCGCCGGCATGGCCGAGCCGTTCGTGACCCAGTCGCTCCTGCGCGGCGACGGCGGTCTGCTGGGCTGGGTCATGGGGGGCGGCCCACCGTTCACGCGGGCGCCCTTCACGGTGATCGTCGTCAGCTCCGACTTCCACCGGAAGAGGCCGGAGGGGGTGAAGGCCTACCTGCGCGCCCACCTGCAGGCGGTGCGCTGGATCAACGCCAACGTCGAGCCGGCCCGCGTGCTGCTGGCTCGCCGCCTCGACCTCACCCGCGAGGTGGGCGCGCGGCTCAACCTGCTGCGCTATCCCGGCGACGCCCGCGACGATCCGGCGTCGCTCGACGCCATGCAGTCGCTGCTCGTGGAGACCCGGTTCCTCAAGACGCCGATCCCGGCCCGGCGGCTCTACGACGAGACGCTGCTCGAGCAGGTGCTGGCCGAGCGGGGGCAGGCCCGCCGTTGAGGCCGCTCCGCATCCGGCTCCCGGTCAAGCTGGCGCTGCTCGTGATCCTGGCGGTGGGGCTGACCGCCGCCGCCGCCTCACTGGCGGCCATCGGCATCGGCCGCTCGGTGATGAAGACCGACGCGCTCGCCGAGGTCGAGGACCGGGCGGAGGTCTACGCCCGCGCCGTCGCGTTCTATCTCGACCACGCCCGCGCGGTGCTGGAGACGACCGCGAGCTTCCCCCCGCTCAAGAGCTTCGCGATCGATCGCGACCTCGCGGGCCTCGTCGTCGGCAAGGCGAGCGTGTTCGAGTACGTCATGTTGCTGCGGGTCGACGGGACCGTGCACCTGCTCGAGCCCCAGGCCCTCGAGCAGCAACTCTCGCATCGCAACCTCGCGTTCCACCCCTGGTTCGGCGACGTCACCCGGGCCCGGGTGACCGTGGTCAGCGACCTGCACATCTCCCCGGCCACTCAACGGCCGAGCGTCGTGGTCGCCACCCCGGTCTTCTCGGCCACCGGCGAGCTCGCCGGCGTGTGGGCGGGGGCGCTCCGGCTCGACGGGCTCTCGCGGCTCGGCCGGGTGGCGCCGAACCCGGCCCGGGGCTACGGCTACGTGACCGATCGGCGCGGCCTCATCATCGCGCACCAGCGCCGGGCGAGTTACGTCGAGAACCAGACCGACTTCAACGCGGTGCCGACGGTACAGCGGGCCCTGGCCGGTGAGCAGGGCACGCTGGAGTTCGTCAACCCGATCTCCGGCATCGCGTCGCTGGGCGCCTACCGGCCGCTCGAGGGGCGGGGCTGGGCGGTGGCGTACGTCATGCCGACCGCGGCCGCGCTGGAGTCCGTCGGTCCCATGGCCCGCGGCATCGCGCTCGCCGCCGTCGTCGTGGCCCTCGGCCTGGGCGGCTTCGGCTTGCTGCTCGCGCGGCGCATCGCCGGCCCCCTGCGGCAGCTGACGGAGGCGGCGCGGACGATCGGCGCCGGCGACTTCAGCCAGCGGCTCGACCTGCGCACCGGCGACGAGATCGAGGACCTCGCTGGCGCGATCGATCGGATGTCGGCGTCGCTGCAGCAGGTGATCGCGGCCGAGCGGCACGCGCGCGTGCAGGTCGAGGAGCAGTCGCGGCGCGTGCACGAGGCCAACCGGCTCAAGAGCGAGTTCCTCGCCAACATGTCGCACGAGCTGCGCACGCCGCTGAACGGCATCATCGGCTTCGCCGAGCTGATGCACGACGGCCGGGTGGGCCCGGTGTCGCCCGACCACCGCGAGTACCTCGGCGACATCCTGGCCAGCGCGCGCCACCTGCTGCACCTCATCAACGACGTCCTCGACCTCGCCAAGGTGGAGTCGGGCGAGATGGAATTCCACCCCGAGCCGGTCGACCTCGGGCGGCTGGCCGGGGAGGTGTGTGACGTCCTGCGCGGCGTGGCGGTCCGCAAGCGGATCCGGACCGACCTCGTCGTCGAGTCCACCCTGGGCCCCGTCGTGCTCGACCCGGCCAAGATCAAGCAGGTCCTCTACAACTACGTCTCCAACGCGATCAAGTTCACGCCCGACGGCGGGCGGGTCACCGTCCGTCTCGAGGCCGAGGGCGACGAATTCGTGCGCCTCGAAGTCGAGGACACCGGCATCGGCATCGCGCCGGAGGATCTGGGGCGACTGTTCGTCGAGTTCCAGCAGCTCGATGCGAGCACCGCCAAGCGCCAGCAGGGGACCGGCCTCGGCCTGGCGCTCACCCGGCGCATCGTGGAGGCGCAGGGGGGGCGCATCGGCGTGCGCAGCGTTCTGGGCCGGGGCAGCGTGTTCTTCGCCGTGTTGCCGCGCTCGGCGTCGACGACGTCGCCGGTGCCGGCGCCCAGCGTCCCGGCCAGGCATCCGGCGGAGGCGCGACTCGGTCCCTGGGTGCTGGTCATCGAGGACGAGCCGGCCGAGCGCGCGGCCCTCGAGCGGATGCTGAGCGAGGCCGGCTACGCCGTGCAGGGGGCGGCCTCCGGCGCCGAGGCGCTGCAGCGCGTCCAGGCGCGCGCCTTCGACGCGATCACGCTCGACCTCATCCTGCCCGACATGAGCGCGATCGATCTGCTGGCCGCCATCCGGGCCGCCGAGCCCACGCGCCGCACGCCGGTGATCGTCGTCACGGTGGTCACCGAGCGCGAGGCCGTCGGTGCCCTCGCGGCCCACGATTTCCTGACCAAGCCCATCGAGGCCGACGACCTGCTGGCCTCGCTGGCCCGAGCCGGCGTGGCGCCGCCCGGCGGCCCGCCCATCCTCGTCGTCGACGACGATCCGCCGACGCTGCGCTTCGCCGAGGCGGCGTTGGCCGGTCGCGGGTATCGCGTCGTCGGCGTGACGAGCGCGGCGGGGGCGCTGCGCGCGGCGGCGGCGGAGCCGCCGGCGGTCGTCGTCCTCGACCTGCTGATGCCCGAGATGGACGGCTTCGAGTTCCTCGAGCGCTACCGCGCCAGCGAGGCCGGGCGCAGCACCCAGGTGATCGTGTGGACCGCCAAGGACCTGACGGCCGGCGACAGCGTCCGCCTGAGCGACGAGGTGACCCGCGTGGTTTCCAAGCACGCCGGCGGCACCGAATCCCTCCTGGCCGCCGTGGCCAGCCTGCTGCCCGACCCGGGCCGGCGCGAGTAAGCGGTGGCGCCCTCGCCTCGGGACCGGCTCGTCGCCTTGCGCGACCTGGCCGTGCGCGCCGCCACCGTCTCGACGCCCGAGCCGGCGCTGGTGCTGGCCGCGCAGGTGTTGCCGGCGCTCGCGCCGGACGTGCCCTTCGCGCTGTTCTACGAGATCGACGCCGGCCGGCCGCGGGCGCGGCTGGTGGCGACGACCGGAGTGCCGCCGGCGCCCCTGGCCATGCCCACGGTCGATCTCGACGTGCCGGGGGCGTCGCCGTGGCCGCTGCTCGAGGTCGTCCGCACCAGCCGCGCTCTCGAGGTCGAGACTCCCCGGACCGCGCTCGTCCTGCCCCTCACGCCGCCCGGCGGCCCGCGACCGGCGGCCATCCTGATCGCCGCCGTCAACGCCGTCCCGCTCGACGGTACGACCCGCGCGGTCTACGACCTGCTCGCGGTCGTCGTGGCCGGTGCCCTCGCCGGCGTGGGCGGGCCCGAGCTCGCGCATGAGCGGGCCGACGCCCTCGCCCAGATCGACCGGGCGACCACCGCGCTGGAGGTCGAGATCGTCGAGCGCACGTTCGCGGAGCAGGCGCTGCGCGAGAGCCAGCAGCGGCTGGCGACGACGCTGCGCTCCATCGGTGAAGCCGTGATCACGACGGATCTGCAGGAGCAGATCGTCAGCATGAATCCCGTGGCGGAGCGCCTGACCGGCTGGCTCGAGCCGGAGAGCATCGGGCGCTCGCTCACCGAGGTCTTCTGCGCCGTCGACGAGGAGACGCGGCGCCCGGCGGCGAGTCTCGCCGCCCCGATCCTGAGCGGCGCGGGCGACCCGGCCGATCCCCGCCCGCTGATCCTGAGGGCCCGCGACGGCGCCGAGCGGCCCATCGCGGCCCACGGCGTGCTCATTCGCACCGACGACGGCGAGCGCCGGGGCGCCGTCCTGGTCTTCCGCGACCAGAGCGAGGAGCGGCGGGTGGAGGCCATGCGGGTCAACAGCGTCCGGCTTGAGGCCGAGAACCTGCGCATCCAGGAGGCCAGCCGCTTCAAGAGCGAGTTCCTCGCCAACATGTCGCACGAGCTGCGCACGCCGCTGAACGGCATCATCGGCTTCACCGAGCTGATGCACGACGGCAAGGCGGGCCCGGTGTCGGCCGATCACCTCGAGTACCTCGGCGATATCCTGGTGAGCGCGCGTCACCTGCTGCGGCTGATCAGCGACGTGCTCGACCTCGCCAAGGTCGAATCCGGCACGATGGAGTTCCGCCCGGAGCCGGTGAACCTGGCGCTGCTGGCCGGCGAGGTCCGCGACGTGCTGCGAGGGATGGCGGTGCGCAAGCGGATCCGACTGGACCTGGTCGCCGCGCCCGACGCCGGTGTGGCCTGGCTCGATCCGGGGAAGCTCAAGCAGGTGCTCTACAACTACGTCTCCAACGGCGTGAAGTTCACGGGCGAGGGCGGCCGGGTGACCCTGCGCGTGATGGCCGAGGGCGCGGACCTCGTGCGCTTCGAGGTCGAGGACACCGGGATGGGCATCGGCCCCGACGACCTCAAGCGCCTGTTCGTCGAGTTCCAGCAGCTCGATTCGGGCATCGCCAAGCGCCAGCCCGGTACCGGGCTCGGGCTGGCGTTGGCCAAGCGCATCGTCGAGGCGCAGGGCGGCCGGATCGGCGTCCACAGCGCCCTGGGCAAGGGCAGCATCTTCTTCGCGCTGCTGCCGCGAACAGCTGGAGGACCATGATGGACGTGACCCGGCGTCAGACCCTCGCCTATCTCGGTGCGTTCCTCGCGGCCGGTGGCCTGCTCCGTCCGGCCAGCGCCGCGGAGACGCCGAAGGCGGCGCCGCCCGCCGCCGACAAGGCCAAGAGCCCCGCGCCCGCGGGCAAGCGCAAGCTCACGGCGGCCGACGAGATCTGGGAAGACCTGATGGAGGGCAACCGCCGCTTCGTCGCTGGCAAGCCGCAGGAGCGCGCGCTCATTCCCACCCGGCTGGAGCTGGCCAAGGGACAGAAGCCCCGGGTGATGGTGCTGGGGTGCTCGGACAGCCGCGTGGTGCCGACCATCGTCTTCGACAAGTCGCTCGGCGACATGTTCGTGGTGCGGACCGCCGGCAACGTCGCCGACCCGATCTCGCTCGGCAGCCTCGAGTACGGGGCCGAGCACCTGCACTCGGAGCTGCTGGTGGTGCTGGGCCACGACAAGTGCGGCGCGGTGACGGCCGCCGCCGCCGGCGGCAAGATCGAGAGCCGCAACCTCAAGGCGATCATCAGCCGGATCGCCCCGGCGCTGAAGCCCCTGCGCGACAAGGCCAAGGGCGACGAACTGGTCCGGCTCGGCGTGGAGGCCAACGTGCGTTACGTCGCCCAGACGATCCTGGCCAAGAGCAAGGTGCTGGCCGAGCTGGTCGAGCAGGGGAAGGTGACGATCGTCACGGCCGTCTACCGCCTGGAGTCCGGCGAGGTCGCCCGGCTGCTGTAGCCCGCCCCCGGCGGCCTCCGGGGGGCATGGTATCGTACGCAGCACCTTGCCCCTTCTCGGAGGTCGCACATGAGGCAGCACTCCTGGTCGGCGTCGTGGCTCTCCGGTCTCGCGCTGGTGATCACGCTCGGACTGGCGGCTCCGGCCGGCGCCCAGGACAAGCCGCGCTCGGGCGGCGAGCTGCTCTTCGTGGTCGCCGCCGAGCCGCCCAGCTTCGACGGCCACAAGGAAGAAACCTTCGCGATGCTCCATCCGACAGCGCCGCACTACAGCACGCTGCTGCGCGTCGATCCGAACGACAAGACCGGCACCAGGTTCATCGGGGACCTGGCCGAGTCGTGGGCCGTCTCACCCGACAAGCGGACGTACACGTTCAAGCTGCGCCAGGGCGTGAAGTTCCACGACGGCAGCCTGATGACCTCGAAGGACGTGAAGGCGTCCTACGACCACATCATCTTCCCCGGGCCGGGCGTCGTCTCCAGCCGGCAGGCCGCCTACAAGGTGGTCGAGGCCGTGGAGGCGCCCAGGCCCGATACCGTGATCTTCCGCATGAAGTGGTACGAGGGCTCGATCCTCGCCAACCTGTCGTCGCCCTGGAACTACATCTACAAGGCCGACATCCTGGCCAAGGACCCGCACTGGTACGAGAAGAACGTGATGGGCACGGGCCCGTTCACGTTCGTCGAGTACGTGCGGGGCTCCCACTGGATCGGCAAGAAGTTTCCCGACTACTGGGACAAGGGCAAGCCCTACCTCGACGGCTACCGCGCCATCTTCATCCCGAGCTCGGGGGCCCAGGTGGCGGCCATCCGGGGCGAGCGCGCCATGATCCAGTTCCGCGGCTTCACCCCGGCCGATCGCGACTCGCTGGTGGCCGCGCTGGGCAACAAGATCACGGTGCAGGAGAGCCCGTGGAACTGCTCGATCCAGGTGGCGATGAACCAGAACAAGAAGCCGTTCGAGGACAAGCGCGTCCGCCGCGCGCTGTCCCTGGCGCTCGACCGCTACGAGGGCTCCAAGGCGTTGTCGCGCATCGCACTGGTCAAGGAGGTCGCGGGCATCCAGGTGCCGGGCACGCCGTGGGCCACGCCGGCGGCCGAGCTGGAGAAGCTGGCCGGCTACAGCCACGACATCACCGCCTCCCGCGCCGAGGCCCGGCGCCTGCTCAAGGAGGCGGGGCAGGAGAACCTCTCGTTCACGCTCCTCAACCGCGGGGTGCCGCAGCCCTACGAGCCGGTGGGCATCTGGCTCATCGACCAGTGGCGGCAGATCGGCCTCAACATCAAGCAGGTCACGTTGGAGTCGGCGGCCTGGCTGCAGGCCCAGAAGACGGGCGACTTCGAGGTCTCGACCAACGCGCCGTGCAACTCGATCGTCGAGCCGGACATGGACCTGCACTGGTTCCTCACCACGTCACCGGTCAACTTCAGCAAGCACAAGGACACGGTGATGGACGAGCTGTACCAGAAGCAGTCGCGGGCCCTCGACCCCGAGGAGCGCAAGCGCTACCTGCGCCAGTTCGAGAAGCGGCTCTACGACGAGGAAGTGCACTACATCATGACCTTCCAGTGGCACCGCATCGTGCCCTACAACGCCAGGGTGCGGGGCTGGACGGTGATGCCGAGCCACTTCCTGAACCAGCAGCTCGACACCGTCTGGCTGGCCGAGTAGCCGCCATGGCGTTGCCGATCCGGTCGCTGCATCCGGGCTTCGGGGCCGAGCTCTCCGGCGTCGACATCCGTCACGTCGACGCCGCGGTGTTCGCCGAGATCGCCGCGGCCTTCGAGGAGCACTCGGTGCTGCTCTTCCGCGGCCAGTCGATCGACGACGAGGAGCAGATCGCCTTCAGCCAGCGCTTCGGCCCGCTGGAGACGACCATTCGCACGATCGCCTCCCAGGCCCGCACGCGGCCGGAGATCTCCAACCTGGCCAACGTCGACGCCGAGGACCGGCTGATCCCCTCGGGGGACAAGCGCAACCTGTTCAACGCCGGCAACCAGATGTGGCACACCGACAGCTCGTTCAAACGGGTGCCCGCGCTGGCCTCGCTGCTCTCCGCGCGTGAGGTGCCGCCCTCGGGCGGCGAGACCGAGTTCGCCAGCATGCGCGTGGCCTACGCGCGGCTGCCGGAGGCGACGCAGCGGTGGCTCGAGGGCAAGGTGGCGATCCACAGCTTCGTGTACTCGCGCGGCCTCGTGAGCGATGGGCTGCTGCCCCCCGACCACGCCGCCCAGGTGCCGCCGGTGCCCCAGGCGCTGGTGCGGGCCAACCCGCGCAACGGCCGCAAGGCGTTCTACGTCGGCTCGCACGCCTGCGAGATCGCCGGCCTGCCCACCGACGAGGCGCGCGCGCTGCTGCGCGAGCTGCTCGACCTGGCGACCGAGCCCGAGGCCGTCTACACCCACGCCTGGCGGCCCGGCGACCTCGTCATGTGGGACAACCGGTGCGTGCTGCACCGCGGTCGCCCGTGGGACGAGAGCGCGTACCGGCGCGTGATGCATCGCACGACCATTGCCGGCGACGGCCCGACGGCGCCCGACGTACCCGGCGTGAGCGTCAGCCCCGCGCGCGACAGCGACGTGGCGTGGAGCCGCGCCCAGCTCGCCGCGGTCTGAGCGGACGACGATCATGCCCAAGATCTGGCGCGTCTACAGCGGCCCCGACGGCAAATCCCGCATCGCCGAAGTCGAGTTGGCGATGAAGCCCTTTGTCGACGTCGAGGGCGCCCACGGCGAGTCGGCGCCGCCCCAGCCCGCCACCGGCATCACCTTCCGCGTTTCACCTCCCGGCTACGTCCTCAGCTGGCACTGCGCTCCCCGCCGCCAGTACTCGATCTCGCTCTCCGGCCACGCCGAGATCGAAGTCGGTGACGGCACGATCGCCCGCGTCGGCCCCGGCGACGTCGTCCTCGCCGAAGACCTCACCGGCCAAGGCCACATCACCCGCGTCATCGGCGACACCCCGCGCTTCTACGCCATCGTCCCGCTGACGGGGTGATCGACGGGAGTAGATCCGGGCGACACTGAGGATCGTCCGCGAAACTCGTTGGTTGGATTTCGGTCCAACCCTCGCCACCAACGCCGCAACGAGGGGCTCGCCCCTCGTTGCGCCTGTCGCGCGCGGACTGTCGACCGCTCAGTTGCCGCCGATGATCTTCGCCGCGTCGCCGGTGAGACGCACGATGTGCAGCCCGGTGTTGGCGCGGTCGGCGAGGTAGATGAAGCCGCGCTCGTCGGCTTCGACGTTGTTCGTCTGGATCGCGACCTTGCAGGAGCGCGTGCCGTTCGTCACGCACCGCTCGGCCGTGCGCTCGGTCGTGGCCGGAATATAGAAGCCCGCCTCGCGCGGCGCGTAGGGGTCGCGGATGTCGACGGCGCGGACGCCGGCGTTGAAGTAGGCGACGAAGACCATCTTGCGGTAGAAGATCGGCGCGAACGACTCGCTGCTGGAGTGGGGGCCGAAGCGCCCGCCCCGACCGCAGAAGCCGCCCTTGGATTCCGGCACCTGGAAGGTCGCCACCGAGAACGGCCGGGTCTCGGTGGAGATGTCGACCAGGAAGCTGGCGTGGCGGGATTCCTTGCACTCGTTGGCGATCGCCTCCGAGACCAGCACGACGAAGTCGCGCGTCTGGCTCTTGGTGTTGACCTGCCAGTCGGCGATCTTCATCCCCAGCACCGGAAACGCCGTGTGCCCGCCCCAGTTGGGCGACATCCAGAGCCGGCTGATCTCGGGCGCGTTCAGGTTCGCGGCCGTCGGGGCCTTGGGCCCGGCGAGCAGCTTCTGCCGGTCGACGATCTGCAGCAGGCCGTCGTTGCTGGTGCCGTGGGCGAAGTACACGCGATTGCCGAGCACGATCGGCCCGTGCACGCCCTGGGCGACGGGCACCGGGCCGGTGGAGCCGGGCTCCTGGCCGGCCAGGCCGAAGTCGCGGATGAACACCGGCTTGGTGGGATCGCTGAGGTCGTAGATCTTCGTCATGCGCCCGGTGCGCCAGCCCGAGGGCCCGACCTGCAGCGGCTCGGCCCTGGCGAGGTCGCCGGAGATCAGGTAGGCGGTGCCGGTGTCGCACTCCCAGAAGTCCTTGTGCGTCGAGGTGAGCCCGCTCACGATCGTGCCGGTCTTCTGCGGCTTGGCCGGATCGCTGACGTCCCACACCTCGTGGCCGGCGTTCGGCACGTTGTTGCCGAACGTGCGGAGCAGGTAGGTCTGGCCCTGGCGGTCGCACACCCGCGCCATCTGGGCGCCGCCCTGCTCGGGGCCGCCGGCCGCGCCCGGGATGTGGGCAAGGTAGCGCGGCCGCGCGGGGTCGGTGACGTCCACGATCGACGTCCCGTTGTCCTCGTCGCTGCCGGTGAGCGGATTGCGCGCGCGCCCGCCGTGATGGCCGACGTAGGCGATCACGCGCCCGCGCTGCGCGTGGATCGTCGGCTGGTAGGCCGGGCGCCCCTGCAGGTCGTCGTGGCCGACCAGCTCCATGTCGTGCGCCTCGGCGCCGTGACCGCGCGGCGTCTGCGAGGACGCGCGCCCGGCCCCGAGCAGCGTGAGGAGGAGGACGAACGCGATCAGTGCGTGCCGTCGCAGCAGGATCCTCATGGCCGTGTCCTTTCTTCTCCGGGTGTATCGCGTTCGACGCGTTGACGGCGCTGCGGCGTCCCGCTACCGTAGCGCCCATGACCTCGGTGGTCGAGCCGTACGTGAAGACCCGGCGCTGGCGGCGCCAGGAATACGAACGCCTGGTGGATCTCGGGATCTTCGTGGGAGAGCGCCTCGAACTGCTCGCCGGCCTGCTCGTCATCCGTGAGCCCCAGGGCAGCCCGCACGCGGCGATCGTCGGCCAGATCGGCCACGTCCTGCGTGCCGCGTTCGGCGCGGGCTGGCACGTGCGCCTGCAGGCCCCACTGGCTCTCGACGATGACTCCGAGCCGGAGCCCGACGCCGCGGTGGTTGCCGGCACGTATCGCGACTACCTCGAGGGGCACCCGACGACGGCTGCGCTCGTCGTCGAGGTCGCCGACACGAGCCTGCGGCTCGACCGGCGTGTGAAGGGTGCCCTGTACGCTCGGGCGCGGCTGCCCGAGTACTGGATCGTGGATCTGGTCGACGGCGCGCTCGATGTGCATCGGGATCCGCAGCCGGTGCCGGATGCCGTGCACGAGTGGGTCTATCGCTCCGTCGAGGTGCTGCGCCCGCCCGCCACGGTGACGCCGATGGCGGCGCCGGGCACGGCGATCCTCATCGCCGACCTGCTGCCCTGAGACCCGGCCGGCGCCGGGTCGCTCACGAGACCGCCGTGCACCGCTGCGATGCTCCGCGAACCTCGATCCATCGACGCCGCTGTCGCTCACTTGACGGGACCTCGAGCCCGGCCATAATTCTCGCGGGAGGCCACCGATGTCAACCCGCTCCGGCGCTCGCGCCGTCACGCTCCTCGCTCTCCCGCTCGGGGCCATACTCGCCGGGCCGGCGGTCGCCGCCCCGGAGGGCGAGATGACGTGGGCGGGCCACGTCTCGCTGGCCCCGACGTGGTTCGACCCGGCCGAGACGCGCCGGGGCGTGAGGTTCCACAACGGCGATCCGGTCACCGCCGAGGACGTGAAGTTCTCGCTGGAGCGCTACCGCGGCGGGGCGGCGTCGACCCGGAAGGAGCGCGTGGCCGGCGTCGACGTGCTCGACCCGCTGCGCGTGCGCATCCGGCTCAAGCAGCCGTGGCCCGACTTCATGACCTTCTACGCCCGCCGGCCACGGGCGCGGCCTGGATCGTGCCCAAGCGCTACCTCGAGCGCGTGGGCGAGGACGGCCTCAAGAAGCTTCCCATCGGCGCCGGGCCCTATCGCTTCGTGTCGTTCAATCCCGGGATCGAACTGGTGCTGGAGGCCAACGAGGGCTACTGGCGCAAGGCGCCCGGCGTGAAGCGCCTCGTCCTCCGCTCGGTGCCGGACGACACCACGCGGCTGGCCATGCTCAAGCGCGGCGAGGCGGACATCGCCGTATCCCTACGATCCGGCCCGGGCCAAGCAGTTGCTGGCCGAGGCCGGCTATCCCAGGGGCTTCGACGCCGGCGAGGTGACGACCGACGCCGTGTACGCGGCGACCGCCGAGTCCGTCATCAACAATTTCCTGGGCGTGGGGATCCGGGCCCGGCTGCGGCCGCTGGAGCGCGCGGCCTTTTACAAGGGCGACGCCGAGAAGAGCTTCAAGAAGCTGGTGCGGCCGGGCAGCGCGGCCTCCGGCAACGCCGCCACGCGCCTCGAGGCGTTCGTGATCTCGGGGGGCATCCGCTCCTACGGCGGCTACCCGGACATCGACGGGCTGTTCCGCGAGCAGGCGGTGGAGACCGACGTGAAGAAGCGTGAGGCCCTGTTGCACCGGATCCAGCAGCTCATGTACGAGCGCGCCATGTTCGCGCCGATCGTCGAGCCGGCGTTCCTGAGCGGCCACGGGCCCCGCGTGGAGCAGTCGGGCTTCGGCCTCATCACGGGCATGTCGTACTCGCTGCCCTACGAGGAGATCAAGCTCAAGTCCGCCCGCCCCTGAGGACGCTCGTGGTCGTCGCCGCGGCGTTCGACGCGGCGGAGCAGGCGCACCCGCTCGCGCATCTCGGCGCGGTCGCGTGGCCGCTGGCGCTGGGGCTGCACCTGGTCCTCCTGCGCCGCCACCAGACGGCGGGCAGCCCCTACCAGTACTGGGCCCACGCGGCCGGATTGTGGCTGCTGGCCGCGCTCGGAGGCTGGGAGGTCGGCTGGGGCATCGACCGGCTGGTGGGCGGGCGCGCGGCCTGGCCGATCATCGCGTGGGCGCTGGTGCCGGGCGCGCTGCTGACGCTGCTCGCGCTGGCTGGAGCGCGCATGGGGTGGCCGGTGTCGGCGCACCGCGATGCCTATCTCCGGGCCGGCGCCGCACCGCTCGCCGCGTTCCTGGGGCTGTGGGCGGTCCTCGTGAATTTCGTGTCGAACGGCGATCCCTCGCCGCTGCCCTACGTCCCCGTCCTGAATCCGCTCGACCTCGCCCAGGTCGGCGCCGTCCTCGCCGTGGGCCTCTGGTTCGTCGAGGGCCGCCGGCTCGGGCTGACGGGCTTCGCCGAGGTGCCGCTGGCCACGGCCTACGGGCTGCTGGCGGCCGGCGCGTTCGTGTGGGCCAACGCGGTGCTGCTGCGGACGATCCACCACTGGGCCGGCGTGCCCTTCGCGCCGCAGGCGTTGATACGCTCCGACCTCGTGCAGACCGCGCTGTCGATCTTCTGGACGCTGCTGGCGCTGACGAGCATGGTCGTCGCGACGCGTCGCGGTGTGCGCGTCGCCTGGCTGGCCGGAGCCGGCCTGATGGCGGTGGTGGCCGCCAAGCTGTTCCTGGTCGACCTGTCCAGCGTCGGCACGGTGCAGCGGATCGTGTCGTTCATCGGCGTGGGTGTGCTGATGCTCGTCGTCGGCTACGTCTCGCCGGTGCCGCCCCGAATGCCGGAGCGCGCGTGATGGGGTTGGCGGGCGCGCTGCTCCTGCTCCTGCTCGGACCGGCGCGGGCCGCCGCCGAGCAGTCGGCCGACTTCGCGTTCGGGCTCCCGCTGCAGACCGGCGGTCCCAGCGCCTTCTATCAACTCGAGCTTCCCCGCGCGGTCTACGAGGGGGTGACGCGCGCGGACCTCGGCGACGTGCGCGTCTTCAACGGGGCGGGCGAGGTCGTGCCCCACGCGCTCCGTCCGCGCGTCACCGTCACGCGCGTGGCGGTGAGGCCGGTGGCGCTCACGCTGTTTCCGATCCGCACCGACGCGCCCGAGGGCGTGAGCGGCGCCGAGCTCCGCCTCGAGCGTCACGGCGACCGTACCGTGGTCGAGCTGCGGACGCCGGAGGGCCAGGCCGTCCGGGGGACCATGCTGGCCGGCTACCTGGCCGACGCGCGCGCCCTCGACGTGCCGATCCGGGCGGTGGTGCTGCGGCCGCCCGCCCGGCTCGGACAGCTGATTGCGCGCGTGACGATCGAGGCGAGCGACGACCTGCGCCGGTGGGACACGCTGACCAGCGGCGCGCCGGTGGTGCGGCTGTCGTCGGGCGGTCGGCGCCTCGAGCAGCTCCGCGTGGAGATCCCGGCCCGGAAGGAGAAGTACCTGCGCCTGTCGTGGCCCGCGCGTGGCCCCGCCGTCGAGCTGGACGGGCTCGAGGTCGAACCCGGCGAGGCCACCATCGAGGCGCCTCGGCAGTGGACCCAGGCCGTCGGCGCGCCCGCGAAGGACCACCCCGGTGAGTACGAGCTCGATCTCGGGGGTCTGTTTCCCGTCGACCGGATCCGCATCGCACTGCCGCAGCCGAACACCGTGGTCGCGCTCGAGATCCTGGCGCGCTCCCGGCCGGCCGATCCGTGGCGCCGGGTGGCGGGCGCCACCGCGTACCGCCTGACGCGCGAGGGCGACGAGCTCACGAGCGCCGACGTCGAGATCGCCCTGTCCTCCGAGCGCTACTGGCTGGTGCGGGTGGACCAGCGCGGGGGCGGGATCGGCGGCGGGCCCCTCGGTATCGTCGCCGGCTGGGTGCCGCACCGCCTGGTGTTCGCCGCGCGCGGCGCCGGGCCGTTCGAGCTGGTGTACGGCCGCCTCGACGCCCGGCCGGCCGCGTTCCCGATCGCCACGCTGCTGCCCGACTACACGGGCGAAGAGGACCTCGATCTGCGCGCCCGCACGGCGGCAGCGCCCTCGGCGATCGCGATCGGCGCGGCGCAGCTCGCGGGGCCGGCGCGCAAGCTGGGCGGCGAGGCCGCCTTGCACGGGCGGCTCGACTGGAGACGCTGGGTCCTGTGGGGCAGCCTCGTGCTCGGGGTGCTGGTGCTGGGCGCGATGGCGATCAGGCTGGGCCGGCAAATGTCCGGCTCGGCGCCGAATTGACTTGCCGCGGCAAGTCTGCAAAAATTCCCAACACTTTACGAGGGACCCGCCGACACCCCATGGCGCCGAACCGCAAGCGAGCATTCCACACGGCCTCCCACGCCGAGATCAAGGCCGG
>JBGQLG010000071.1:0-23319 GCA_041499965.1 Methylomirabilia bacterium | reverse complement strand
CTCGCGAACGTCATCCTCGCCGGCTACCGGAACACGTGGCTGCTCCCCGAGAAGAGCCGCGAGCCATGGCTGGCCGCGGAGGAGGAGACGGCGCGCCAGGGTCTCGGCGCCTCGACCCCGGCGCGGGAGCGCAGCGTGCTGCGCGCCACGGTCGCCCAGGTGCGCGAGCGGTTCGCGACCTGGCAGCTCGAGCTGCCGCGCGTCGACCACCCCGAGCTCGGCCCGATCTAAAGGAGAGTCGCCATGCTCACGGACAAGGAGCGCACCGAAGCCTACGTGCCCGAGCAGCGCTACCCGCTGCCGTTGCAGTCCAGGATGCCCGACGTGTGGGCGCTGTGGCAGCGCGCCAAGACGCTCGAGTGGGATCCGCAGACCGATATTCCCTGGGAGGAGCTGCACCCCGAGCGCTACACCGGGGAGCAGCGACTGGCCGCGCAGATGTACTGGAGCCGCCGCACGTGGGGTGAGTACGGCGCGATCTCCGAGAGCCCGGCGCTCCTGCTGCGCTTCTCGCTCGAGCGCCGACTGCCGGATCTTCAGTTCTTCTTCACCATGCGCACCATGGAGGAAGGCCGCCACGCCGAGGCCTCCTGGCTCATGGCCGAGCGCCTGGGCCGCTACTTCCCGCAGCCGCACAACCCGCCGACGGCCGGCGCCGTCGGCACCCACGGCGTGCGCCGCATGGCCTTCGACCCCGAGACGTCGCTGGAGGGTATCTTCGCCAGCCTCGTCTGCGCCGCGGAGGAGATCCTCATCGACGTGTTCAAGGCCACCGTGCACAAGGCGACCAACCCGGCCGTGCGCCGGCTGATGGAGCTGATCCTGCGCGACGAGGTGCGGCACATCGCCTTCGGCTGGCAGTGCCTGGACGCCTGGGCGCCGTCCTTCACGCCCGAGACGGTGCGCAACATCGAGGCCGCGGTCACCGCGATGATCGAGAACGTCGAGTTCCGCGGCTATCGCAACCTCTGGCTGGCGATCGAGGGCGGCAGCGCGACGCCGGCCGAGATCGACGCGGATCGCATCTCCTGCGAGGCGGGCCTGGGCGGGAACACGCCCGAGGACGAGATGCAGGTCTTTCCCGAGTTCTTGAGGAAGATCCGCAAGCGGATGGCGCCGTGGGGCGTCAACATCCCGATGTTCGACCACCCGCGGCTGGGTACGGTGTAGCGGGCCGATGAAGTTCGTCGGCGACCGGCTCCTCCGCAAGGAGGATCCGCGACTGGTCCAGGGGCGCGGCCGCTACGTCGGCGACATCAGGCTACCGGGCATGCTGCACGCCGCCTTCGTCCGCAGCCCGCACGCCCACGCGCGCCTCGGTGCCATCGACGCCGAGCGCGCGTTGAAGACACCCGGGGTGGTCGGCGTGGTGACCTTCGCCGACCTGGGCGAGGCGGCGCGGCCGTTGTCGATCGTGCCCCCGCACGCCGCGCTGGCTGGCAAGAACTTCCACCTCCTCGCCGGCGACCGCGCGCGCTTCGTCGGCGAGGCGGTGGCGGTCGTCGTGGCGGACAGTTGCTACGCCGCGGAGGACGCGCGGGCACTGGTCGACGTCGACTGGCAGCCGCTGCCCTCGGTGCAGGAGCCGACCGCGCCGGGGCCCGCGCGCGTGCACGACGACGTCCTCGACAACCTCGCGGGCCGGGTGGTCCTGTCGCGCGGCGACGTCACGGCGGCGCTGAAGGCGGCGCCCCGGCGGGCCAGCGTGACGCTGAGCATCGGCCGAGCCGGCGGTCAGCCGATGGAGACGCGCGGACTCGTCGCCGAGCATAACGCGACGGCCGGGCTGCTGACGGTGTGGGCGTCGTCGCAGGTCCCGCACCAGGTGCGGCAATTCATCTGCGACCTGCTGGGACTCGAGCCGCACCGCGTGCGGGTCGTGGCGCCGGACGTCGGCGGCGGCTTCGGCGCCAAGCTGATCGTCTATCCAGAAGACGTGCTGATCCCGTTCCTGGCGCTGCGCTTCGGCCGCCCGGTGCGGTGGCTCGAGGACCGCCTGGAGCACATGCTGACGGCCACGCAGGAGCGCACGCAGGTCCACACGGTGGAGGTGGGCTTCGACGACGAGGGCCGGCTGCTCGCGCTGCGCGATCGGTTCGTGCACGACACGGGCGCCTACACGCCGCGCGGCCTGGTGGTGCCGCTGCTGAGCGCCTCGATGCTGGCCGGGCCCTACCGCATCCCCGACGTCGAGGTGACCTTCGACAGCGTCTACACCAACCGCGTGCCCGTCACGCCCTACCGCGGCGCCGGCCAGCCGCAGGCCGTGTTCGTCATCGAGCGCGTCATGGACCTCATCGCCCGCGAGACGGGCCGGGACCGCGCCGCCGTCCGCTTCATCAACCTCGTGCAGCCGGCCGACATGCCGTACGACGTCGGCCTGCCCAACTATCGTGGCGCGGGCAACGTCGTCTACGACAGCGGCGACTACCCCGCTGTCCTTCGCCGCGCCCTCGAGATGGCGGACTACGAGCGCCTCGCCAAGGAATGTCGGCGCGCCCGCCAGGAGGGCCGCCTGCTCGGCCTCGGTGTCGCATGCTACGTCGAGCTGACCGGCGTGGGCCCCTTCGAGGGCGCGACGATCCGGGCCGACGCCGCCGGCCGCATCACCGTCTTCACCGGCGTGCCGTCGCAGGGGCAGGGCCTCGAGACGACGCTGGCCCAGATCGCCGCCGATGAGCTGGGCGTCACCCCGGCGGACGTGACCATCATCGGCGGCGACACGCTGGGGATCGGGCAGGGCGTGGGCACGTTCGCCAGCCGCGCCGCCGTCGTGGGTGGCACCGCCGTGGCGCTCGCCGCGCGCGAGCTGCGCGCCAAGGCGGTGCGGCTCGCCGCCCAGGCCCTCGGCGTCGCGGAGGACGAGCTCCAGCAGCACGGCAAGGTCTTCGCCGAGCGCGCCAACGCTGAGCGTCGGATCGAGCTGGGACGCATCGCCGCCGTGGCCGCGATGGCGAGCGCCGCTCACGGCGTGGCCCCCGGGCTCGAGGCGACGTATTTCTTTCAGCCGCCCGACATCGCCTATTCGAACGGCGCCCACGTCGCGCTCGCCGAGGTGGATCCCGACACGATGCACGTGCGTCTGCGGGGCTACTGGGTGTGCCACGACAGCGGCCGGCTCATCAACCCCACGATCGTGGAGGGCCAGATCCAGGGCGCGGTCGCGCTCGGCATCGGCAGTGCGCTCTTCGAGGAGATCCGGTACGACGCCGCCGGCCAGCCGCTCGGCGCCAGCTACATGGACTACGCGCTGCCGCGCAGCGACGACATCCCGCCGCTTCAGATCGACCACCTCGAGACGCCCTCGCCGCTGAATCCGCTCGGGCTCAAGGGGGTGGGGGAGTCCGGCGCGCTGCCGGTGGCGGCGGTCGTCGCCTCCGCCGTCGAGGATGCGCTGTCCCAG
Organism: Methylomirabilia bacterium; assembly: GCA_041499965.1. Taxonomy (GTDB): domain Bacteria; phylum Methylomirabilota; class Methylomirabilia; order Rokubacteriales; family CSP1-6; genus AR5. The sequence continues at coordinate 19,916 of JBGQLG010000071.1, read as the reverse complement.
CGGGGTATCCGGGTGGAGCGAATGCCGCTCACGCCCGGGACGCTGCGGCGGCTCGTGTGGCCGGCGCGGTGAGCGCTCGTTGTTGACAAGCCTGGCGTCTGCCAATACGGTCGGGCCACGACGCGGGGACAAGGAGGTCGCCATGACCGGACGGAGCCATGATCGCTCGGACCGCACGAACGGCGCCCGGGTGAGCCGGCGCGCATTCCTGAAGACGGCCGGCGTGGTGGGGCTCGCCGCCGCGGCGGGCGGGCCGTTCGTGAGTGTGGCGCGGGCCCAGACGCGCACGCTCAAGATCGGCTACCTCGGCGCGCAGTCGGGCATGCGCGCCAACTTCGGCGAGACGACGCCGTGGGCGATCGAGCGGATCCGGACCATCGTCAAGGGCGGACTCAAGAACGGGGGCAAGACCTATCCCGTCGAGCTCGTCATCAAGGACAATCAGTCTGATCCCAATCGCTCCAGCGTCACCGCGAGCGAGCTGATCCTGCGCGAGAAGTGCGACCTCATCCTCTGCTTCGACGCCGACGCGGCCGCGGCCACCGGCGAGCTGGCCGACACGCGCGGCGTCCCCACGATCTCGACGGACTTCCCGTGGACGGGCTGGAAGCTCTCGCGCGGTGCCACCCAGGACGACCTGACGGAGAAGAGCTTCCCGTACACGTACCACTTCTGCTGGGGGGCGACCGAGGTCGTGAAGAACTTCCTGCCCATGTGGAACAAGGTCAACACCAACAAGGTGGTGGGCACCTTCTACATCGACTCGCCGACCGGGCGCGCCTTCTCCAGCCCCAAGATCGGCCTCGGCGGCGGGATGGCGCAGAACGGGTACAAGGAAGTGGCGGGCGGCTTCTTCAAGTACGCGACCGACGACTTCACCAACCAGGTGTCGGCGTTCAAGAACGCCGGCGCCCAGATCGTCTCCGGTCTGGCCCTGCCCACCCACTGGGCGACCTTCTGGAACCAGGCCGCCCAGGCCGGCTACCGGCCCGAGGTCTGCACCGTGACCGCGGCCTTCCTGTTCGCCAGCGCCGTCACCGCCCTGGGACCGCGCGGCGACGGCATGTCGACCGAGGTGTGGTGGACGCCGAAGTTCCCCTACAAGTCGTCGCTCACCGGCAAGACGGCCCGCGAGCTGGCCGACGAGTGGGAGAGCAGCACGGGCAAGCAGTGGACGCAGCCGCTCGGCTACTCGCACGCGATCTGGGAGGTGGGCCTGGCCGTCCTCGCCAGCGCCGCCGATCCCAAGGACAAGGATTCGGTCAAGGCGGCCATCGCGAACCTGTCGGTCGATACGATCGTCGGCCCCGTGAAGTTCAAGGACAGCCCCATCAAGAACGTCGCGCTCACGAGCCTGGCCGCGGGGCAGTGGCGCAAGACCAACGGCCGCTTCCCCTACGAGCTGCTGATCGTGTCGAACGCCACCGCGCCACAGATCCCCGTGGAAGCGGAGCTGAAGCTCCTGTCGCAGCTCGTGTAGGACGGTGGGGCCCGCGCTGCTGGAGGTGGCCGGCTTGCGCAAGCGGTACGGCGCCATCGTCGTCGCCGACGACGTGACGTTCTCGCTGGAGTCGGCCACGTGTCTGGGCATGATCGGGCCCAACGGGGCGGGGAAGAGCTCGATCTTCAACCTCATCGCGGGGACGGTCGCGCCCGACGGCGGCACCCTGCGCTTCGCCGGGCGGAGTCTCGTCGGGATGGCCGCCCACCTGCGCGCACGCCTGGGGATCGTGCGGGCATTCCAGATCCCGCAACCCTTTCCCCACCTGACCGTCTACGAAAACGTCCTCGCGGCGGCCTCCTTCGGCGGCGGATTGACCGGCGCCCGGGCGGGGGCGTGGGCCCTGCACGTGCTGGCGGGCACGGGCCTGGCGGCGAAGACGCGCGTGCTGGCGGGACAGCTGCCGCTGCTGGACCGCAAGCGCCTGGAGCTCGCCAAGGCGATGGCCTCGCACGCCAAGCTGCTGCTCCTCGACGAGATCGCCGCCGGCCTCACCGAGCGCGAGGTCGAGGAGCTGGTGGCGCTCATCGCCGCCCTCAAGGCGACCCACGCCATCATCTGGATCGAGCACATCCCCCACGCGCTCCGGGCCGTGGCCGATCGCCTCATGGTGCTGCACTTCGGCAAGAACGTGCTGGTGGGGCCGCCGGCTGAGGTCATGGCCAGCCAGCTCGTTCGCGAGATCTACATGGGGTTCGGCGCCGATGACGCTGCTTGAGGTCGACGCCCTCGACGCCTTCTACGGTGACTTCCAGGCGCTCTTCGGCCTGACGATCACGGTCGACGCGGGGGAGACGGTCGCCCTCATCGGCGCCAACGGCGCCGGCAAGACGACGTTCCTCAAGTGCCTGGTCGGCCTCATCGAGAGCAAGCGGGGCGCGATCCGCTTCGCCGGCGAGCCGATCGACCGCGAGCCGGCCGAGCGGATCTCGCGCCTCGGTCTGTCGCTGGTGCCGGAAGGGCGGCTGCTCTTCGCCTCCCTCACCGTCGAGGAGAACCTGACCATGGGCGCGCTGAACCGGCGGCCGGGGTCGTGGACGCTCCCCCGCGTGTACGATCTGTTTCCCGTCCTGAGCGAACGGCGCCGGCAGATGCCCAACGCGCTGTCGGGCGGCCAGCAGCACATGGTGGCCATCGGCCGCGCGCTGATGTCCAACCCGCGGCTCCTCCTGTGCGACGAGATCTCGCTGGGCCTGGCCCCGCTGGTCATCGATCAGATCTATGCGTCGTTCGCCCGGATCCGCGCCGAGGGCGCGTCGATCGTGCTGGTCGAGCAAGACGTCAAGCGGGCCGCCGGCGCCGCCGACCGCGTGTACTGCCTGCTCAAGGGGCGCGTCACCCTGCAGGGGCCCGCCCGCGGCCTGGCCCTCGACACGCTGTCCCGGGCGTACTTCGGCGCCTGAGGGAGCCGTGTCCGCATGATCTGGATCGAGACCATCGTCAACGGCGTCCTCTACGGTGGTCTCTACGGACTGCTGGGGGTCGGCCTGGCCCTCATCGTCGGGGTGATGCGCGTCGTCAACCTCTCGCACGGCGAGTTCATCGTCCTCAGCGCCTTCATCGGCGTGTCGCTGGCCCACGTCCTGCCCGGCGTGCATCCGCTCGTGCTGCTGGCGCCGGTCGCCGTCATCGCCTTCGCGCTGGGCTTCGGGCTGCAGGCCGTCCTCGTCAACCGCGTCGTCACCCGGCCCGACCCCTTCGCGTCCATCCTGCTCACCTTCGGGGTGGCGGTCGTCATGCGCAACCTCATGGTCGAGATCTTCGGCGCCGACCCCCGGAACCTGCCGGCCGGACGCCTCGCCCACGCCAGCACGACGATCGCCGGCCTGCAGGTGGGTGTGCTGCCGATCCTGATCCTGGTCGTGTCCATCGCTCTGTTCACCCTGCTGCAGCTCCTCATCATGCGCACCCGGTTCGGGCGGATCGTGCGAGCGACCGCGGACAATCGTGACGTCGTCCGGCTGATGGGCGTGAACCCTGGGCGGGTCTACAACGTGGTGATGGGCCTGGCGCTCGCGCTGGCCAGCGTGGCCGGCATGCTGCTGGCGATCCGCTCGTCCTTCACGCCGTACTCCGGCGTCGAGCGGTTGCTCGTCTCCTTCGAGGTGGTGGTCCTCGGTGGGCTCGGCACGTTCTGGGGCGCGATGATCGGCGGCATCGCGCTCGGCGTCGCCGAGCTGGTCGGGCTCAGGTTCGACCCCAACTCCGGCCCCCTCTATGCGCACCTCCTGTTCCTGGTGGTCGTGCTGATGCGGCCCAACGGCTTGTTCGGAGCGCGTTCGTGACCCGGACCGGCCGCATGCTCCTCGGCGCCGCGGGCGTCGCCGCCGCCGCAGGCCCCTGGTGGCTCGGCGACGGGCCGATGCGGTTCCTCTCCGAGCTGTTCCTGATGCTCGCCATGGCCCAGATGTGGAATCTCCTGGCCGGCTACGCCGGTTTGGTGTCGATGGGCCAGCAGGTCTTCGTCGGGCTCGGTGCCTACTGCCTGTTCGCGACCTCGATCGCGCTGAACGTCGCGCCGTTCTGGGTGCTGCCGGTGGCGCCGCTGTTCTGCGCCGGGGTGGCGGCGGTGGTGGCCCTGTTCCTGTTCCGCCTGCGCGAGGCGTACTTCGCGATCGGCACCTGGGTGTTCTCCGAGGTGGTCTCACTCCTCGTCTCCAAGAGCGAGCGGCTCGGCGGCGAGCGGGGCATGGGCCTGCCGACCGCCAAGCTGATCGACCCGCGCTGGCTGGAGCCCCTGACGTTCTGGCTCAGCGCGGCCATCGCGGCCGGCGCCATCGCCGGCACCTACGCCCTTCTGAGATCGCGGGTGGGTCTGGGGCTCATGACGGTCCGGGACAACGATCTCGCCGCCGCCAGCATCGGCGTGGACGTCTGGCGCTGCCGCTTCGTCGCCTTCGTCCTCGCCGCCGCCGGGTGCGGCCTGGCGGGGGCGGTGAGCTTCGCGGCGACGCTCTACGCGGCGCCGTCACTGGCCTTCGACCCGAACTGGGTGGTCGTGATGATGTTCGCCGTGCTCATCGGCGGCATCGGGACGCTGGAGGGCCCGATCGTCGGCGTGGTCATTTACTTCGCCCTGCGCGAGCTCGTCACGGTCGTGTTCAACCTGTCGGCCGGCTGGTACCTGGTCGGGCTCGGCCTCGCCGCGATTGGCGTGATGCTCTTCGAGCCCGCCGGTCTGTGGCCGCTGGTCCGCAAGCGCCTGGGCGGCGACTGGCTCAGCGTCCAGCGCCAGCCGCCGCCGGCGGACACCGCCGCGGGGGCCACCGGCGACCGCACGGCGACGGCGGCCTACGACAGAACGGGCGTGAGATCGCCGTAGCGCTCGAGCTCTGGTTCCTCGCCTGCCTCGCCGCGCCGACAAACGTGCCGCGGCCACCAGCCTCCTCCGGCCGCGGCCCCCGAGCACCGCCGGGCCCTCAGTCCGCCGGCGACCTGGGGAGCCGATTCGATGGCAAGCCGCTTGCGGTCCCCTCAGCGGGACGCCAACGAGCGGACGACGAACACGGCACACCGCGAGGAGAATGTGATGAACGCGATCCAGTTGCTCAAGAACGAGCACGAGACGGCCAAGCGGGCGTTCGGGCAGATCCAGGCGGCGAGCGCCGAGCAGCGCGCGGCGCTCTGGGCGAAGCTCCAGCCGGAGCTCAAGGTGCACGAAGAGATCGAAGAGGCCGCGCTATATGGCCCGGTGGCGGACGAGGTCGGGTCGAGAGACGAGACGCTGAAGGAGTGGCAGGGGCACCACCTCGAGGAAGTCGGCGAGCTGGAAGCCCTGATCCAGGAGCTCGACGGGACCGATCCGGCCTCTGACGAGTGGATGGAGGGGATCGAGGAGCTGCAGCAGACGCTGGAGCATCACATCCAGGAGGAGGAAGGCGACATCTGGCCGCGGATCCAGCAGGCGTGGGATCAGTCGAAGCTCGAGCACGCCGGCGAGAAGATGGAAGCCCTGAAACGCCAGAAGATGCCGCGCGCGGCGTGATCATCCGGGCGCGACCCGCTCAGCCGGTCGCGCCCGGATGTCGTCGACCCCGAACAGGGCAAACGTTTGCACAGGGGGAGGCTCCGGAAGGGCCCCGACCGGCTCGCGATGGTGATAGGGTTCAAGAGTAGGAGGAACGCGGTGGTGACTTCGGACCTGCTACAGCGGCCGGGGCCGTGCGATCACCTGATCCAGGCCTACACGGACGATCGCTTCCTGGCCGAGGTCGTCACCGAGTACCTCGCGGCGGGCTTCCGGCACGGGGAAGGGGCGGTCGTCATCACCACCCCGGCGCACGGGGCTCTGTTCATGGAGCATCTGGTCGCTCGGGGCATCGACAGCGCTGCGGCGGTCGACGCCGGAACACTCCTCGTCCTCGATGCGGCGGCGACGCTCCGGCAGTTCATGGTCGACGGCGCCCCGGATCAGACGCTCTTCTTCGGAGTGGTGGCGCCGGCCCTGGACCGGGTTCGCGCGACGGGCTGCGGCGGCATCCGGCTCTACGGAGAAATGGTCGACCTGCTCTGGAGCGATAATCTGCCCGGCACCGTGCAGCTCGAGGAGTTGTGGAACCAGGTGCTGGTCGACACTCGCCTCTCGTTGCTGTGTGCCTATCGCATGGACCCCCTCGATGCTCGCGTGAGGGGCGTCCTCCGGCAGGTGACCCGCTGCCATTCGCACCTGGTCCCCATCGCCGACTACGGGCGCTTCGCGGATGCGGTGAACCACGCCTACGCGGAGGTCTTCGGCGCCGACGGTGACGTGACGGCTCTCCGCGAGCAGATGGTCACCCGCGCGGATCTGCACACGGCGATGCCCGCCGCGCACGCGGCGATGTTCGCGCTGGACCAGCTGCCGCCGGTGCTCTCCAATGAGCTGAGGAAGCGGACGCAAGCCTTCTATCGCCGCGAGACCGTAGCGTAAACGCCCCTGGTCTCATCTCGCCTCACCGCCGCCCGCGCCGCTCGCCGGACGCGGACCCGATCTCCACTCCCCGCCACTCGAATTCGGGAAGGACCCCACCGTCAGCGGGATGATGATGCGGTCGTAGTCGAACACGACGCTGCGGCGTTGGCGGCACTCTGTCGCTCAGCGAACGCCGCGCCCATCGCGACGTTGGCACGTGGACGAGGCGTGCAACGGCAGTGAAAATGTTTACTCACATTGAACGCCAAATTCTCCGGAATCGAGCTGGTCGGACCGCGCCAACCGTGTGCACAACCTACTCCTCGCAGGCGGCACGAGAGTTGCCCGTGTGTCATCAGCGATCGCTCCACTCATGAGTCTCCTGAACGAGCTGTGGTCCGCCGCGCGCCCCACCGCTCCCGGCAAGTTCCTGTACGCCGGGGACCAGAAGCTATGGGTCAGGGGGGTGACGTACGGGACCTTCCGGCCCAGCGCCGATGGCGCGCTGTTTCCGGCGCCGGCGGTGGTGCGGCGCGACTTCGCGCAGATCGCCGCCGCCGGCTTCAACGCGGTGCGGACCTACACGGCGCCGGCGCCGTGGCTGCTCGACGCCGCCGCCGACTTCGGGCTGCGCGTGATGGTGGGTCTGTGGTGGCCTCAGCACGTCACCTTTCTCGACGACCGGCGGCGCGCGCGGTCCGTCGAGCGCGCGGTGCGGGCGGCGGCCCGGCAGTTCGCGGATCATCCGGCGCTGCTGGCCCTGGTGATCGGCAACGAGATCCCGGCGCCGATCGTGCGCTGGCACGGCGCCCCCGCGATCGAGCGCCACCTGCGGGGCCTCTACGAGGCGGCCAAGGAGGTCGACCCCGGCGCGCTCGTCACCTACGCGAACTATCCGACCACGGAGTACCTGGAGCTGCCGTTCCTGGACTTCGTCTGCTTCAACGTCTACCTGGAAGCGCGCGAGCAGCTGGCCGCCTATCTCGCCCGGCTGCATAACATCGCCGGCGACCGCCCGCTGCTCATGGGCGAGATCGGCCTCGACAGCCTGCGCCACGGCGAGGACGGCCAGGCGCGAGGTCTGGAGGCGCAGCTCGGCAGCGTCTTCGCCGGCGGCGTCGCCGGCGCGTTCGTGTTCGCCTGGACCGACGAGTGGCACTGCGGCGGCGTCGACGTCGAGGACTGGGCCTTCGGCCTCACCCGGCGCGACCGCACGCCCAAGCCCGCCCTGGGCGCGGTCCGCGACGTGCTGGCCGAGCTGCCGTGCCCCAAGGACCGCGAGTGGCCGATGATCTCGGCCATCGTGTGCAGCTACAACGGCGCGCGCACGATCCGCGACACGCTGGAGTGGCTGGGCAAGCTGGAGTACCCGTCGTACGAGGTCATCGTCGTGAACGACGGCTCGACCGACGCCACCCCCGACATCGCGCGCCGGTTCGGCGTGCGGGTGATCAACACGCCGAACCGCGGGCTGAGCCGCGCGCGCAACGCCGGGCTGGCGGCGGCGGCCGGGGAGATCGTCGCCTACATCGACGACGACGCCTTCCCGGATCCGCACTGGTTCACCTACCTGGCGACGGCGTTCATGACGACGGACCACGCCGGCGTCGGCGGACCCAACATCCCGCCGGCGGGCGACGGGTCCATCGCTGCCTGCGTGGCCAACGCCCCCGGCGGCCCGATCCACGTGCTGCTCTCCGACGACGTCGCCGAGCACATCCCCGGCTGCAACATGGCCTTCCGCAAGGACCGGCTGCAGGCCATCGGCGGCTTCGATCCGCAGTTCCGGCGCGCCGGCGACGACGTGGACGTGTGCTGGCGCCTGCAGGCCAAGGGCTGGACGCTCGGGTTCAGCGCCCCCGCGATGGTGTGGCATCACCGTCGCAACTCGATCCGGGCCTATCTGCGCCAGCAGATCGGCTACGGCGACGCCGAGGCGATGCTGGAGCGGAAGTGGCCGGAGAAGTACAACGCGGCCGGTCACGTGTCGTGGTCGGGGCGCCTCTACGGCAAGGGCCTCACGCGCGCGCTCGTGTACCGGGCGCGGATCTACCACGGCACCTGGGGCAGCGCGCCCTTCCAGTCCGTCTATCGCGACTCGCAGCCCGGGATGGCCAGCCTCACCCTGATGCCGGAGTGGTATCTGCTCGTCCTGGCCCTGGCCGGGCTCTCGCTGCTGGGCCTGCTGTGGCGCCCGCTGCTGGCGGCCGCACCGCTGTGCGCGCTCACGTCGGGGGCCTCCATCGCCCAGGCGGTCATCAGCGGCGCCCGCGCGTCCTTCACCGAGCGGCGCCCGCGCATGCAGACCTTCGGCCTGCACACGCTCGCGGCTCTGCTGCACCTGCTCCAGCCGGCCGCCCGCCTGCGCGGGCGGCTGCGCAGCGCGCTCACACCGTGGCGGCGTCACGGCCCCGGCGGGTTCGCGTTTCCCTGGGCGCGCCGCTGGAGCGTGTGGACCGAGCGCTGGCAAGCGGGGGACACGCGTCTGGAGCGCCTGGAGACGCTGCTCGCGCGGGACGGTTGCCTGGTGACCCGGGGCGGCGACTACGACGACTGGGATCTGGAGGTCCGGGCCGGCGGTCTGAGCGCCGTGCGCATCGTGCTGGCGATCGAGGAGCACGGGCAGGGCCGGCAGATGGTGCGCTTCCGCGCGCAGCCGCACTATCGCACCGCGGTCGGCATCGGCATGGGGATCCTGAGCGTCGGCGCCCTGCTGGCCGGGCTCGACGGTGTCCTCACGGCGGCCATGGTGCTGGGCGCGGCCGGCCTGGTCCTCGCGGTGGCGGCCATCCGCGAATGCGGGGCGGCGATGACGACCGCGCGTGAGGCGCTGGACGTCGAGGCGCGCTGATGTCGACTCTGCGAGCGGGCCTGCGCCTGTTCGCCCTCGCCCTGCACGGCCAGGGTGCACGCGTGGCCGGGGGCCTGGCCCTGCTGGTCGGCTCGACCGCCGCCGCGCTCCTGCAGCCGTGGCCGCTGAAGCTCGTGATCGACTCCGTGCTGGGCGGCGAGCCGCCCCCCCCCGGGCTGGCGCTGGGGTCGAAGACGGCGCTGCTGGGCGTGCTGGTGACGGTCATGGTCGGATTGCAGATTCTGGTCGGTGCGCTGGCGATGCTCGGCACCAACCTCGTGATCCGCGCGGCCCTCCACATGGTCTTCCGGCTGCGCTGCGCCGTCTTCGAACACTTGCAGAAGCTGTCGTTGTCGTTCCACGACACGACGAAGGTGGGCGACTCGCTCTACCGCGTGGCCTGGGACACCTACGCGGTGCAGACGCTGCTCAACAACGCCATCGTCCCCGCCACCACCGCCACCCTGACCCTGGTGGGCATCGCCCTCGTCATGGCGCTGCGCGACTGGCGGGTCACCGTGGCCGCCCTGGCCATCGCGGTGCCGCTGGTGGTGCTCATCCGCCGACTCGATCGCCCCATGACGCGCTACTCGCTGCGCGTGCACGAGCGGGAGAGCGACGTGAGCAGCCGCGTGCAGGAGACCCTCACCGCCATCCGGGCGGTGCAGTCCTTCGCCCGCGAGCCGCTCGAGCGGGAGCGCTTCGAGCGCCAGGCCGCGGCCAGCCTGCACGCCAACCTGCACCTCACCCTGCTGCAGACGGGCTCGCAGATGGTGGTCTCGCTGCTCATGGCGGTCGGCACCGCCGCGGTGGTCTGGCTGGCCGGGCGCCGAGCGCTCGAGGGCGTCCTCACGCCGGGCGACGTCGTCCTGCTCGCCGCGTATCTGGTGATGCTCTACAAGCCGCTCGAGACGCTGGCCTACACGGCCGTGGCCGTCCAGGGCGCCGCCGCCGGCGCGCGCCGCGTGCTGGCCCTGCTGGACGTGCGACCGGACGTTACCGACGCCGCCGGCGCCGTCCCGCTGCCCGGCCGCGCCGTGGGCGGCCTCGTCTTCGAGCAGGTCACGTTCGCCTACGGGACCGGCGGGCCGGCGCTGCGCGACGTGTCGCTGGAGGTGCGCCCGGGCGAGATCGTCGCGATCGTCGGCGCCTCCGGCGCCGGCAAGACGACGCTGGCGAGCCTGCTGGTGCGTTTCTACGATCCGCAGGCCGGGCGGATCACGCTGGACGGCCTCGATCTGCGCAGCCTCACCCTGCGCTCGCTCCGTGAGAACGTCGCTCTCGTGCTCCAGGACCCGATCGTCTTCGGCGCCAGCATCCGCGAGAACATCGCCTACGGACGTCCGGACGCCACCGCCGAGGAGGTCGAGCGCGCGGCCCGCGCCGCCAACGCCCACGAGTTCGTCGCCGGCCTGCCGCAGGGCTACGACACGGTCGTGGGCGAGCGCGGCGTGACGCTGTCGGGCGGGCAGCGCCAGCGGATCGCCATCGCGCGGGCCTTCGTCAAGGACGCCCCCGTGCTGATCCTCGACGAGCCCACGAGCGCGCTCGATGCCGAGAACGAGCGCGCCATCCTCGACGCGCTGGCCCGGCTGATGAAGGGCCGCACGACGCTGATCATCGCGCACCGGCTGTCCACCGTGCGCCCCGCCGGCCGGATCGTCGTGCTGCAGGACGGTGCCGTCGTCGAGGAGGGCACGCACGGCGAGCTCCTGGCGCGCCGGGCGGCGTATGCGCGCCTGCACGCGCTGCAGACGGCCCCCGCGGCGTCGTGACCGCCCGCCGCGGCCCCGTCGTCGTCTTCGGCATCGCGTTCCTCTACCCGCTGGCCGGCGTCACCTGGCAGTTCCTGCATTACCTCGTCGGGCTGCGGCGCCTGGGGTTCGATCCGTACTACGTGGAGGACTCGAGCCGCTGGGTCTACGACGCGACGCTCGGCGACTTCACGCCCGACCCGGCGCGCAACATCGCCGCCGTGCTGCCGGCCCTCGAGGCCCACGGGTTCGGCGATCGCTGGGCGTGCCGCGTCCACGCTCTGGACGGGCGGTGCTACGGCCTGGGCGAGACGCGCCTGCGCGCGCTCTACCGCGAGGCGGTGGCGATGCTCAACGTGACCGGCGCCCAGGAGATGCGCGAGGAGCACCGCACCCGCGCCCGGCGGCTGTACGTCGAGACCGATCCCGTGGCCGCCCAGCTCGGCGTCGCCGAGGGTGATCCCAAGGCGCTGGAGCAGCTCGAGGCCCACGACCTGCTCTTCACGTTCGGCGAGAACCTGGGCCGGCCGGATTGCGGCGTGCCGGTCGAGCGCTTCACCTGGCACCCGACGCGCCAGCCCGTCGTGCTCGACTTCTGGCCGCCGGCCCCGCCGAGCCCCGGCGCGCCCTACACGACCATCGCCACCTGGCGCCATCAGAAGGACCGCGTCTTCCAGGGCGAGACGTACCACTGGAGCAAGGAGCGCGAGTTCCTGAAGATTCTCGACCTGCCGCGCCGGTGCCCGGCGCCGATCGAGCTGGCGCTGGACATCACCCCCGATGCCCCCGAGGCCGAGCCCCTGCTGCGCGCGCACGGCTGGCGCGTCGTCCCCGCCGCCGGTGTCTCGCTCGACGTCAGCACGTACCGGGACTACGTCCGCAACTCCCGCGGCGAGTTCACGGTGGCCAAGGACCAGAACATCCGCCTGCGCAGCGGATGGTTCAGCGACCGCAGCGCGACCTACCTGGCCGCGGGCCGCCCCGTCGTCACCCAGGAGACGGGCTTCAGCAATCTCCTGCCGAGCGGGCGCGGCCTCTTCGGCTGGACCGATGCCGACGACGTCGTGCGGGCGCTGGAGGTGATCGAGGGCGACTACGCGGCCCACACCCGAGCGGCGCGCGAGATCGCCGCCGAGTACTTCGCCGCCGAGACGGTGCTGGCCTCGCTGATGGAGCGCGCGCTCGGCGCCTCGTGATCGGCCAGGGGCGACTTGCCCTCCGTCCCGGCCTCGTGCCACGATGCGGGCCCAATCGCGGCACGAGGAGGATCCCGGCATGAGAGCACAACGGAGTGTCTCGACGCGCGGCCGCTGGAGATGGGGGCTCACGCTGCTGGCGAGCCTGGCGCTGTCGGCGTGCGCCACCATGACCGCGATGCCGCCGGGGCCACAGTACATGATCGTCGGCATCGACGAGAAGGTCACCTGGGACGAGGCCGGCAAGGTCGTGCTGCAGGCGCCGGGCAAGGACGTCGTCTCCGTCGTCGACATCAGCAACCGCGAGGCGCCGCGCATCGTGGTGAGCCTGCCCCTGATGAACTCCGTGTTCGGCCCACCGACCAACCTGGCCATCACCCCCGACGAGCGCGTGGCCATCGTCGCCAACTCGATGGCGTGGGAGCGGGACGGGGCCGGCTTCAAGGCGGTGCCCGACAACAAGATCTACGTGATCGACCTCACGGCCAACCCGCCGCGCCAGGTCGCCACGGTGGAAGGCGGCAAGCAGCCGTCGGGGCTGGCCATCAGCGCGCGCGGCGACCTCGTGCTGGTCGCCAACCGGGCCGACAACTCCATCAGCGTCTTCTCGCTTGCGGGCACGACGCTGAAGCTCGTCGACACGGTGGCGATGGGCGAGCAGGTGGCCAGCGTGGCCATCACGCGCGACGCCAAATGGGCGCTCGTGACCAAGTTCCCCGGCCACAAGATCGCCCTGCTGAAGATCGACGGGCACAAGGTCACCTACGACAAGTACGACATGCCGGTGGGCCTCTGGCCCTACAACATCGACGTGACCCCCGACGGCAAGCTCGGCATCAGCGCCGACAACGGCAACGCCGGCGGCTCCGACGGCCACGTCGACACCGTGAGCGTCATCGACCTCGAGACGAGCCCGCCGCGCGTGATCGACCGCGTCGTCGTGGGCGACGCCCCCGAGGGCTTCGCCATCAGCCCGACGGGCACCATCGCGGTGGCCATCCTCCTCAACGGCAGCGCGGGCGTGCCGAAGGGCGCGTGGTTCGCCAACAAGAACGGCAAGGTGGCGGTGCTCCGGATCGACGGCAAGAAGGTGACGAAGATCAAGGAGCTCGAGGTGGGCGGCCTGCCGGAGGGCGTGGTCTTCAGCGCCGACGGCAAGTACATCTACGTCGGCAACTTCACCTCGCGCGACGTGTCGATCCTGCGCGTGGACGGCACCGACGTCACCGACACCGGCAAGCGGTTCCCGCTGCCCGGCCCGCCGGCGTCGATGCGCGGCCGCGCCCGGTAGCGGGCTGCGGAAAAAGGCCCATCTGCTTCGTTGGCGCCCTCGGCCGCACGCTCGACGTACAGGGAGTACGCCTCGCGTGCGGCCTTCGGGCGCCGCCTCGCATCTGGACCTTTTTGCGCAGCCCGCGGTTCTTCGGCAGCCGGTCACCCGCGCCGCCTCCGATGAGGGGTTGCGCTCACGAGGGCGGTGCGCTACTAATTAACCATCCGTTTAGTTGATAAACAGACCGTTGATAAACAGACCAAGGAGCACGACGCGATGAGGTCCGCGGTGGCGACGGGCAAGCGCCGGGGCCGGCGGCGGGATGCGGCCGGCACGCGCGAGGCGCTGCTGGACGCCGGCACCGAACTGTTCGCCGAGCGGGGCTACGAGGGCGTGCCGGTGGCCTCGATCGCCGACCGGGCCGGCGTCAACAAGGCGATGATCAACTACCACTTCGGCGGCAAGCGGAAGCTCTACCTGGCCATCCTGAGCGCCACCTTCGCCGAGATCGTCGCGCGCGTGGAGCGGCTGGCCGACTCCTCCCGGCCGGCGCCCGACGTGCTCCGCGAGCTGGTCGCCGCGGTGGGAGAGATGACGCGCCAGCATCCGCACTTCTGCACGATGATGCTGCGCGAGGTGCTGGCGGCCGGCAAGAAGATCGAGCCCGAGGTCGTCGACAAGCCGGTCCGCATCCTGACCGCGGTGCAGCGCATCGTGGCCCGCGGCGTCCACGAGGGCGACTTCCGGCCCGTCGATCCGGTGCTGACCCATCTGAGCCTGATGGGCAGCCTCGTGTTCTTCTTCGCCACGCGGCGCTTCCGCGAGCGCGTGCTCGCGGACCGGCGACTGGAGATCACGCCGCCGGACCCGGCGGCCTACGTCCGGCACATCCAGGATCTGCTGGCCCGGGGGCTGGCGGCCGACCACGCGCCCCAGCGGCGTCGCGCATGACATCGCGCCGGCGTCGGCTCGCCCTCGTGGCCATCCTGATCCTCGGCGCGGCCGGCGTCGTCGTCTGGCGCGTCGTGCTGGCGCGCTCAGCCGTTCCGCCGGGCCTGATCGCCGTCAGTGGACGGATCGAGGGCGACGACTCGGCCGTCGCCGCCAAGACCTCGGGGCGCATCCGTCAGCTGAGCGTCCGGGAGGGCGACCGGGTCGAGGCGGGCCAGGTCATCGCGATTCTCGACGACGAGCAGGTCCGCGCGCGCGAGCAGCAGGCGGAGGCGGTCGTCCGGCAGTCCGACGCCCGCGTGCGCGTGGGCCAGCACCAGATCACCGTGCTGACCGAGCAGCTGCGCCAGAGCCGGTTCGGCGTGGATCAGTCGCGCGTGGACGCCCAGGGGCGCGTCAGCGAGGCCGAGGGGAAGCTGGCCGCGGCCGAGGCCCAGCTGGCCCAGGCCGACGCCTCGCACAACCAGGCCAAGTGGGACCGCGAGGCGTTTGCGCGCCTCTACCAGCGCGAGCTGGTGGCCGAGCAGGAGGCGCGCCGGGCGCAGTACAACGAGGAGGCGCAGGCCGCGGTCGTGGCGGCGGCGCGCCGGCAAGTCGACGCGGCGCGGGGCGCCCTCACGGCAGCGCAGGCCAATCTCATGAATCCCGCGATCCGGTCCTCGCAGGTCCTGGCCGTCGAGGGACAGATCCTCCAGGCCCGGGCGGACATCGCCGCCGCCCAGGCGGATGCCGAGCGCGCGCGCGCCCAGCTCGACGAGGCGCGGGCCAACCGCCAGGACCTGCACGTCATCGCGCCGTTCGCGGGGACCGTCGCGACGCGCACCGCCGAGCCGGGCGAGGTGGTCGTCGCCGGCACGCCCGTCGTCACGCTGGTCAACCTGGCCGAGGTCTATCTGCGCGCCTTCGTGCCCGAGGGGCAGATCGGGCACGTGCGCGTGGGCCAGCCGGCGCGCGTCTATCTCGACTCGGCACCCGGGACGCCGATCGAGGCGCACGTGGCCCGCGTCGATCCGCAGGCCTCGTTCACGCCGGAGAATACGTACTTCCGCGAGGACCGCGTGAAGCAGGTGGTCGGGGTCAAGCTCCAGATCCACGGCGCCGTCGGCTTCGCGAAGCCGGGCATGCCGGCGGACGGCGAGATCCTCGTCGAGGGCGGCGCCTGGCCCGCCCGATCGGCGCGCCGATGAGCGAGCCCGACGTCGCCATCCGCGTCCAGGCGCTGACGAAGCGGTACGGCGAGCTGGAGGCGGTGCGCGGCATCGACCTGCAGGTGCGCGCCGGCGAGATCTTCGGCCTCATCGGACCCGACGGCGCCGGGAAGACCTCGACGTTCCAGATCCTCGGCGGCGTGATGGCGGCGACCTCCGGCGTGGCCGAGCTCCTCGGCCGGCCGGCGCGCGACGCGCGGCCGCTCGTCGGCTACCTCACGCAGGCGTTCAGCCTCTACCCGGACCTCAGCGTGGCCGAGAACCTCCGCTACGTCGGCGAGCTGCGCCGCGTGCCGCGGCGGGAGATCACCCAGCGCGGGCGGCGCTACCTGACGATGTTCGGCATGGAGCGCTTCACCGACCGGCTGGCCGGGCGGCTCAGCGGCGGCATGAAGCAGAAGCTGGCCCTGGCCTGCGCGCTGGTGGCCGAGCCGCGCGTCCTGCTGCTGGACGAGCCGACGACCGGGGTCGATCCGGTCTCGCGGCGCGAGTTCTGGGACGCGCTCGCCCAGCTGTCGAGCCAGGGCATCACCATCTTGCTGGCGACGCCCTACCTGGACGAGGCCGAGCGCTGTCATCGCGTGGCCCTCATGCACGAGGGGCGCCTGCACCGAACGGGGACGCCAACCGAGCTGCGCCAGGGGCTGGGGCTGCAGCGGCTCGAGGTGCGCGCGGCCGACCTGCGCCGGGCGGAGACGACGCTGGCCGGCCGCGAGGGCATCGCCGACGTCCAGCGCTTCGGCGACCGCCTCGACGTGATGGTCGACGACGTGGCGGCCGGCGAGCGCGCGGTGCGGGCGGCGCTGGCCGAGGCCGGGCTCGCGGCGCCCCAGGTGCACGCTGCGCCGCCGACGCTCGAGAACACGTTCGTGGCGCTGCTGCGCGGGCTCACGGGCGAGACGCGCATTCCCGCGTTCCCCGGCCACCGCGACGCCGCGCCCGCCGACGCCGAGGCGGCCATCGGGGCCCGGGGGCTGCGCAAGCAGTACGGGGCCTTCGAGGCGGTGAAGGGCATCGATCTCGAGGTGCGCTACGGCGAGGTCTACGGCTTGCTCGGCGCCAACGGGGCGGGCAAGACCACCACGATCAAGATGCTCTGCGGCCTGATCGAGCCGAGCGCCGGCCAGGTGCGGCTGGCCGGCGAGGTGGGCGCGCTGCGCTCCCAGGCGGTCCGCCAGCAGGTGGGCTACATGTCGCAGAAGTTCTCGCTCTACGACGACCTGACGATCGACGAGAACCTCGACTTCTTTGCCGGCGTCTACCGCGTGCCGGCCGAGTGGCGTGCCGCGCGCAAGCGCTGGGTGCTGGAGTTCGCCGGCCTGCCGGGCCGGGGCGGTCAGCTCACCGGGCGCCTGCCCGGCGGCTGGAAGCAGCGCGTGGCCTTCGGCGCGGCCATCATGCACGAGCCGCGCGTGCTGTTCCTCGACGAGCCCACCTCCGGCGTCGATCCGATCGCCCGCCGCGCGTTCTGGGCCATGATCAACCAGCTCGCCGACCGGGGCACCGCGATCCTCGTCACCACGCACTACCTGGAAGAGGCCGAGCAATGCAACCGGCTCGGGTTCATGGTGGCCGGCGATCTGGTGGCCGAGGGCACGCCCAGTGGCGTCAAGGCCGCCCAGGGCGGCCGCGTGCTCGAGATCCGCGCCGACGCGCCCCAGCGCGCGGTCACCGTGCTGAAGGCCGAGATCGAGCCGTGGCGGGTGT
This sequence comes from Methylomirabilia bacterium, assembly GCA_041499965.1. Classification (GTDB taxonomy): domain Bacteria; phylum Methylomirabilota; class Methylomirabilia; order Rokubacteriales; family CSP1-6; genus AR5. The sequence continues at coordinate 2,584 of JBGQLG010000071.1, read as the reverse complement.
CGCTCTTCGGCGATCGCTTCCACGTCATCGTCGACGGCGACGCCCCGGCCGCCGCCCGCCGGTTCGAGGCCCGGCTCGCCCGCGAGGGCATTCGCGTGCTGGAGGCGACGGAGCAGGACTACACGCTGGAGGACGTCTTCCTCACCATCGCCGCGCGGGGCGAGCGCGGCGCCCGTTCGCCGGCCGCCGCCTGAGCGTACGCGCGCCATGCGACGGATCGTCGCCCAGGCCCGCAAGGAGCTGACCCAGCTCTTCCGCGACCGGCTCGCGCTGGCGCTGGCCCTGGTCCTGCCGGTCGGCCTCATCGCGCTGCTCGGCACCTCGATCTCGCTCACGGTGACCGACATCCCGATCGTCATCCAGGACCTCGACCAGACGCCGCTGTCGCGCCAGTACGCCGACGCGTTCCGGAACTCGCTCACGTTCCACGTCATCGCCCTGCCGGCCGCGATGGCACCGGAGACGATGCTCGACCTGGGCCGGGCCCGGGCGGCGCTCATCATCCCTCAGCACTTCGCCCGGCAGATCCGGCGCGGGCGACCGGCCGAGACCCAGGTGGTGGTGGACGCCACCGACAGCAACACGGCGCGACTCACGCGCGGCAGCGCCGGGCAGATCACGCGCGCGTTCGCGCAGCAGCTCGGCTCCCCGGGTGCGGCGCCGCCGATCCAGACCGCCACGCGTCTCTGGTTCAATCCTGGCCGCGAGCCGCGGAAGTTCTACGGGCCCGGCTTCATGGTGCTGGCGATGTCGATCTTCCCGACCGTGCTGGCCGCGCTCGCCATGTCGCGCGAGGGCGAGCAGCAGACGATCTTGCAGGTGTACGTCTCCAGCATCTCGGCGCACGAGTTCCTGCTCGGCAAGATCCTGGCCGGCATGGTCCTGGGGCTCGCGCAGTGGCTGCTCGCCGTCGGGCTCATGTTCACGCTGTTCGGCCTGCGCTTTGCCGGCGATCCCACGCCGCTCGTCGCCGGCAGCGCCCTGTTCGTGTTCTGCGTGATGAGCTTCGGCTCGCTCGTCGGCGCGGCCATCCCCAACCAGGCGGCGGCCGTGCAAGCCGTCGCGCTCGGCGCCTTCCTCCTGGCGTTCCTCCTCTCCGGCCTCATCTTCCCGGTGGAGAACATTCCCGACGCGCTGCGCTGGATCTCCAGCCTCGTGCAGGCCCGCTACTACGTGGTCGTGGTCCGTGACGCCTTCCTGCAGGGCGGCGGCTGGCCGGCCGTCTGGTGGGCGGTGGCGGCGATCGGCGCCATCGGCCTCGTGTTCTACAGTCTGGCCTGGTGGACGATGCGGCGGATGCAGGTGAAGGCATGAGGCGGGCCTGGCGCGGGCTCTTCGCCGGCCGCTTCTGGGCGCTGGCCATGAAGGAGCTGCGGCAGATCCGGCGCGACCGGCGGCTCACGATCTCGCTGATCGTGCCGCCGACCCTGCAGATCCTCCTGTTCGGCTTCGCGCTCGACTCCGAGGTGCGCAACCTGCGCCTGGGCCTCGTGGACGAGAGCCGCACGGCCGAGAGTCGCGAGCTGATCTCGGCGCTGACGGAGAACGAGACGTTCAAGATCGCCGGGTCCTACGCCACGTCCGACGACCTGGGGCGGGACCTCGCCCGCGGCCGCCTGGACGTCGGCGTGGTCGTGCCGTACGACTTCGCCCGGCGGCGCGCGCGGGGCCGCCCGGCCACCGTCCAGGTGCTGCTCAACGCCGCCAACGCCAACACCGCGCAGCTCGCCCAGGGCTACGTGGAGGGCGCGGTCACCGCGCTCAACCAGCATCTCGCCGGGGCGCCGGTGGCCCCGGTGCAGATCCGCGCCGCCTTCCTGTACAACCCGGGGCTGGTGAACGCCTGGTTCATCGTGACCGGCGTCTTCGGGACGCTGATCATCCTGAACGGCTCGCTCGTCTCGGCGGCGACGATGATCCGCGAGAAGGAGCGGGGCACCGTCGAGCAGCTCCTGATGACGCCGGCCAGCGCGCTGGAGGTGGTCGCCGCCAAGCTCGTCCCGCTCTTCTTCCTGCTCATGGCGATGGTCACGCTCGTGCTGACGGTGGCTCGCGTGATCTTCCACGTGCCCTTCCGGGGCAGCGCGCTGCTCGTGCTGGCCGCCTGCGCCTGCTGCGTGCTGACCGGGATCGGGCTGGGCACGTTCATCTCGACCTTCGCCCGCTCGGCCAACCAGACGCAGCTCATCAGCTTCTTCGTCAATCCGCCGCTGGCGATGCTGTCCGGCGGGCTGACGCCGATCGAGGCGATGCCGAAGTGGGTGCAGCCGCTGACGCTCCTCAACCCGATCGCGCACTTCTCGAAGATCGCGCGCGCGGTGCTCGTGAAGGGCGCCGGGCTCGACGTCGTCTATCCGAACCTGCTCGCGCTGATGCTGCTGGCGAGTCTGTTCGTGGGGGTCAGCGCATGGCGATTCCGGCGTCAACTCAGCTAGCGACGCTCGTGAAGTGCGGGGACGCCCGGAGGCGGGCGCGGGGCGAGCGCGGGGCCGCGGGCGCGCCTGCGTGGCTCGCCTGTCGCCGTAAGTCGCTCCGGGCTCGGCTCGCTCGGGCCCCCCATCCCCCTGAGGGGGTTGGGGCGCGG
>JBGQLG010000070.1:0-23484 GCA_041499965.1 Methylomirabilia bacterium | reverse complement strand
GGGGGCCTGGGCGTGGGGGCTCCGCGGGCGCGCCCGCATGGCGGGCCGTGGGCGCCGTTCGAGCGCCGGGCCCGGCTCGCGCGCCGCCGCCGAGTCGACTCGTCCGCGCCCCAACCCCCTTTAGGGGGAGGGGGGCCCGAGCGAGCCGGGCCCGGAGCGAGTTACGGCGACAGGCGAGCCATGCTGGCGCGCCCGCGGGGCCCCCACGCCCAGGCCCCCGCGTCACCGTGCTTCACGAGACTCATTAGAGTCCGGTGATCTTGATCCCCGAGTTCTTGAGCTTGTGACGGCGGTTGATCGTGGCGAGCACGGCGGTGATGCCCTCCAGCGGTCCGGCGTTGCTCAGCGCCCCCACGTCGAGCACGCGGAGCCCCATCGAGCGGCCGAGCTGGGTGACGATCTCCTTGGCGCCGGCGTCGGCGCCGCAGATGAGCAGGTCGCAGTCGATGGGATGCTCGGCGTCGGCCAGCTCGTGGGCGGCGATGTGGTGGAACGCGGCCACCACGCGGGCCTGGGGCAGCAGCGCCTGGACCTCCTCGGCGGAGGAACCCGCCGGCGGCGGCGTGAACAGCCGCGGGCCCCCGAACGTGAGCGGGACCACGGTGCTGACGACCACCTTGCCGCGGCACGCCTGCTGCGTCTCCGGCAGTGTGGCGGCCAGCCCGTTGGCGGGCAATGCGACCACCACCACCTCGCCCAGCGCGGCCGCCTCGGCGTTGCCGTGGCCGACGATCGCAATGGCGTGGGCGACGTCGCGCAGCTCCGTCGCCTTGGCCTTGGCGCGCTCGGCGTCGCGGGAGCCGATGATGATCGAGTGGCCGAGCTTCGCCCAGCGCACGGCCAGGCCGGCGCCCTCCTTGCCGGTACCGCCGAGAATCGCGATGTTCACGAGCGTCTCCTGTGGAAGAGGTCTAGCGGAAGAGGTCGCGGGCGGGATCGCGCAGCAGCGCCTTGGAGCCTTCCTCGCTCGGCGCCACCGGCAGGCCCCGCACGATGGCGGCGGGGATGCGGTCGAGCTTGCCCATCACCGGCTCGGCGGCGGCGGCCAGCTCGTCGGCGATCGCCAGGATGGTCGCCTGCAGCGGCCGGCCGGCCGGATCGCGCTCGCCGAGGTAGCTGCGCAGCGGCGCGAAGCCGGCCACGCCAATGGCGATGTTGACCAGCCCCTCCCGCCACGGCCGCCCGAACGTGTCGGCGACGATCACGAAGATCTCCGCGCGCGTCCGGGTGCGCACGGCGTCGCGGAACGCGCGGGCCGAGCGGTCGGGGTCTTCGGGGAGCAGTGCGACCATCTCGGCGTCGACGTTGGACTGATCGACGCCGGCGTTGGCGCACACCCAGCCGTGGCGCGTCTCCGTCACCAGCACGCCGCGATCCATGCGCACGACCCGGCGCGACTCGCGCAGGATCACCTCGATGAGCCGGGGATCCCGGCCCAGCTCGGTGGCGAACGTCGTGGCCATCGTCGACGGCGCCACGTCGTTGAGATTCAGCAGGCGGCCCTCGGACTTCGAGATGATCTTCTGGCTCAGCACCAGTACGTCGCCGCCGAGCACCGGCGTTCCCTGGCGGGCCGCGGCGTCGAGGACCAGGGCGGGGACGTCGGCGCCCGGCTGCACCTCGCCGATGCCCTCGATGCCGATGACCTCGTAGCGCGGGGCCATGCTCAGCGCAGGGCCGGCGGCGCCACGGGCGCTCGCTGCAGGATGCCCCAGCCCGCGACGAGCCGCCCGCTCTCGGTGGCGGCCCCGGCCGCCAGCAGCGCGGCGAGGTCGTCGGGGTCGTCGACGTCGAGACCGAGGCCGGCCAGCGAGACGATCGTCGGCTCCAGGTGCAATGCGCGGGCGGCCGCCAGGTGATTGTCGAACGAGGGCTCGCCGAAGCGCAGCCTCATCGCGGTGGGCGGCGCCAGCAGCGCGCCGTTGGTGCCCAGGCGCGAGCGTGACGGGGCCAGCACCACCGCCGGGGCCGGCCCGAGTGCACCGACCAGCACGCGGATCTCATCGGCGGTCACGCACGGCACGTCGCCCGGGATCGTGAGGAAGGCCTCGGCGCCGGCCCGCACGGCCGCGGCCTGGGCGGCGGCGACGGCGGCGGTGTGGCCGCGGTTGTCCAGCTCCGCCAGCGGCTCGACGCCGAAGCGCCGGGCGAGCGCGACGACCTCGGGCTCGCGGGTCACGACCCACACCCGGTCGAGGCGCGCGGCGCCGAGCGCGCGGAGCACGTCGGCCAGCATGGCCCGGGCCAGGTCGCGCCGCTCGGCCGGGCTCAGCACGCGCATGAGCCGCTGCTTGGCGTTCACGAGATCCTTGACGGGGACGGCGGCGGCGATCATGCGGGGCCCTCGGCCATACGCCCGCAGTCTACCGCCATCGCGACACCTCGGCAGGCCCTCACGCGGCCTCGATCACGGCCCGCGCGAGCGCCACCTCACGGGCCCGGTCCGTCATCATGACGTCGGTCACCACGGCCCGTACCCCGGCGCGTCCCAGCGCCGGCGCCGCGTCATGGTCGCGGGCGTCGATCAGCAGGGCGCGGAGCCACGGTGCGTAGGCGGCGGCCACGCCGAGCGGGGAGACGTCGAGGCCACGGGCGCGCATGAGGCGGCCGGCCGGCCCGCTCACCGCATCGCCGCCCACGATGGGGCTCACGCCGACGACGCGACGCGCCGCGGTCAGTGCGGCGGCGACGCCGGGCACGGCCAGGATGGGCCCGACCGACGTCACCGGGTTGGACGGGCACACGACGACGAGATCGGCCTCGGCGATCGCCGCCGTCACGCCGGGCGCGGGCCGCGCCGTCGTCGCGCCCGCGTATTCGACGGCGACGACCTCGCCGAGCGCCCGGTCGCGCACGAAGTATTCCTGAAAGGTCAGGCGCGCCTCGGTCGTCTGCACGAACGTGCGCACCGGCTGATCGCTCATCGGCAGCAGGCGCGCGGTCACCCCGAGCTGTCCGGCCAGCCGCGCCGTCACCGCCGACAGCGACTCGCCCGCGCGCAGCGCCGCCGTGCGCGCCAGGTGCGTGGCGAGGTCGCGATCGCCGAGGTTGAACCACGTCGGCGCGCCGAGCGCGGCCATCGCGTCCCGGCACTGGAACGTCTCGTGCGCGCGGCCCCAGCCGCGCTCGACGTCGAGCAGGCCGGCCAGGGCGTAGGCGACACTGTCCAGGTCGGGCGACACGTGCAGGCCCCACACCTCGGTGTCGTCGCCGGTGTTGCCGATGATCGTGAGGTCGCCGGGGGCGAGACAGGCGGCGAGGCCACGCAGCAGCTTGGCGGCGCCGGTGCCGCCGGCTAGCGCGGTCACGCGCACGGCGAACGGCTCAGGCTTGGGCGGCTTCGCGCAGCGTCCACAGGGCGCTGCCGCCGCGCCACGCGTAGAGCCCGACGCCGGGGCGTCCGGCCAGGGCGGCCGGCAGCGCCACCTCGGGGACGGGGATGAAGCCGAAGCGGACCCACACGCGATCGAGGCCCTGGGGCCGGGCGTAGAGCGTGACAGCGCCGAGCGCGGTGGCGTGGTCGATTGCGGCGGCGAGGAGCTGGCCGGCGATCTCCAGGGGATCGGTCGGCGCCTGGCCGCGCCGGCCCAACTCCTCGGTCACGACGACGGGCCCCGAGAGCATGGCGACGGGGCCGTGACGCTCGGCGGCGACGGCGCCCACCAGCCGCTCGCCCGGGTCGCCGGCCATCCACGCACCCCACACCAGCGCGACACGCTCGGGCCAGGCGACGGCGGCGAAGTCGAACAGCGCGCGCGCCCGATCGCCGTCGGCGAGCGGCCGGTACCCGACGTCCTGCCAGACCCGAGGGAGCGTCGCCGCAGCGAGGGAGGGAGTGGCGGCGCCTTCACCGGACGCGTCGTCCGGCGGCACCGGCCGCGGGGCGGCGGGCCGACGGCCCCCCGCCCGGCCGCCGGTCCTGTTACTTCTTGCCAAGCACCGTGTCCTTGAGGTTCTTGGCGAGGCGGAACTTGCAGACGCGCTTGGCCGGGATCTTGATGGGCTCGCCCGTCTGCGGGTTGCGTCCGATGCGGGCCTTGCGATTCGCCAGCACCAGCTTGCCGAAGCCCGGCAGCACGAACGCGCCGCTCTTCTTCGCCTCACGCGAGGCGAGGACCAGCGTCTCATCGAGAACGATCTCGATCTGCTTCTTCGAGAGGTTGGTCTTCTCCGCGAGCGCGGCCAGCGTTGCGGACTTCGTCATCGTCTTCGCCACAGGAAGCCTCCTATCGGTCGGGGGTGAATGAACGGAAGACGCATTCATACCATAGGCCGTCGGACACGGCTACCGCTGTGTGAAGCGAAATTCTCCGGACGCGATCAGCCGACGGTACGAGCCAAAGCGCGCCTCGGCGTCCTCGATCGTGTCGAGCGGCGACGCCGGATCGTCGCCGTTGTCGTACCGGCGCACGATATTGTAGAGGGTGTCGCGCTGGGCCGGCACGCGGCCGGCGTCGCGGATCCAGCGATGCAGCTCGGCCGGACCGACGAGCTGGCCGTACTGGGCACCGGCCGAGGTGGAGATCGACTCGTTGATGAGCGTGCCGCCGAGGTCGTTGGCGCCGGCGTCGAGCAGGGCCTGGGCGAGCTTGGGTCCTTCCTTCACCCAGGAGGCCTGGATGTTGCGGAGCACCGGGCCGAGCATCACGCGGGCCAGCGCGTGCATGCGGATGACCTCGACGCCGGTGGCGCCGGGGCGCACGCCCGCCACCAGCGCCTTCGAATACATGGGCGCCTCGCTGTGGATGAGCGACAGCGGTACGAACTCGGTGAAGCCGCCGGTGTCCTTCTGGATGTCGCGCAGCAGCGCCATGTGCCGCACCCAGTGGGCGGGCGTCTCGACGTGGCCGTACATGATGGTCGACGTCGTGCGGATGCCGAGCGCGTGGGCGGTGGTGATGACCTCGACCCACTGGTCCACCGTGATGCGGCCGCGCGCGATCCGATCGCGGATGGGCTGGTCGAGGATCTCCGCCGAGGTGCCGGGCAGCGTGCCCAGGCCGGCCGCCTTCAGCTCGGCCAGGTACTCCTTGATCGGGATGCCGGAGCGCACGTGGCCGTACAGGACCTCCTCCGGCGAGAACGCGTGCAGGTGCAGCCCGGGCAGCGCCGCCTTGAGGGCGCGGGTGAGATCGATGTAGAAGCGGCCGTCGAGCTTGGGCGGCAGCCCGGCCTGGATGCACACCTCGCGAGCGCCGAGGTCCCACGCCTCCTGGGCCCGCCGCACCACCTCCTCGATCGGCAGCAGGTAGCCCTCCTCCTCGCGGTGGTCGCGGGAGAAGGCGCAGAAGCCGCAGTGCTTGATGCAGACGTTGGTGAAGTTGATGTTGCGATTGACGACGTAGGTGACGACGTCACCGACGTGCCGCTGGCGCAGCTCGTCGGCGACGAGCGTCAGCGCCCCCAGGTCGCGTCCGGTCGTGAGCGCGAGCACATCGGCGTCGGCCACCGACACCTCGGCGCCGTCCAGCACGCGGGCCAGGATCGCCCGGACCTCCCGGGAGGCGCGGTCGAAGACAGGAGAGAGGCTACCAGCGTCGCCAGTGCTCATGGGTGTTCCTCACGAGGCCGTGGGAGTCGATCAGCGCCGCCACCCGGGGCCGCAGCCGCTCGTCGAGGAACTCGGCGCGCGTCGCGTACTCGGGATAGATCGCCAGCCGCTCGCGGAAGTCGAAGCCCTGACCCTCGGTGGCCTCACGCAGCACGCGCAGGCCGGGCCAGGGCTTCTCGGGGTTGATGTGATCGGGGGTGAGGGGCGACACGCCGCCCCAGTCGTTGAGCCCGGCCGCCAGCAGCCGCGGGTACACGCCCGGCGTCAGGTTCGGCGGCGCCTGGATGTTCACCTCGGGGCCCAGCAGCAGCCGCGCCACCGCGATCGTGCGCAGCAGGTCGTCCAGCGTCGGCTCCGGCGCGTCCTTCATCGGGATGCGCGGCTTCGCCCGGAAGTTCTGGACGATGACTTCCTGGATGTGGCCCCACCGCTCGTGCAGGTCGCGGATGGCCACGAGGGCGTCGACCCGCTCGCGCGGCGATTCGCCGATGCCGATCAGGATACCGGTGGTGAAGGGGATGCCGTGCTTGCCGGCCAGCGCGATCGTGCGCAGCCGCCGGGCCGGGACCTTGTCGGGCGCGTTGTCGTGGGCCAGACCCGGCCCGAGCAGGCGCTCGGCCACCGTCTCCAGCATGATCCCCATGCTGACGTTGACCTCGCGTAGCGCGGCCAGGTCGCGTTCGCCCATCACGCCGGGATTGGCGTGGGGCAGCAGCGGCGACTCGGCCAGCGTGAGCTCGCACATGGCGCGCAGGTACGACAGGGTCGTGCGGTGGCCGTGGCGCTTCAAGAACTCGCGGTGCTCGGCGAAGCGCGCCTCCGGCTTGTCGCCGAGCGAGAAGAGCGCCTCCTTGGCGCCGAGGCGGCCACCGGCCTGCACCAGCGCCACCACCTCGTCGGGCGTCAGCGTGTGCGCGCCGGGCTCGCCCGGATCACGCCGGAAGGTGCAGTAGCCGCAGTAGTCGCGGCACAGCGTGGTCAGGGGCACGAAGACCTTCGCCGAGAACGTGACCGTGCGGCCGCGCCCGCGGTCACGCACCTCGCCGGCGCGGGCGAGCAGCTCGGGCAGCGCCTCGGGCGGACCGTCGATCAGCGTGCGGGCTTCGCCGTGCGTGATCATCGAGCGCGCTTTGATTGTTGTCGCGGGGTACGCGAGGCCGGCTTGGACCGTGGGTGGCCTGATCCAGACGGTTTCCGGCTGCGCGTCCCTCGCCGATTTTTCTGAGTCGAACTGTTCTTGCTCGCCTTGTTCGCCCGGGCGCGCCCGGTCGGACTCGGACTCGCGCCGCGGCTGCTCGCGTTCGCACGCCGCGATCCGAGCTGGGGTCGCACGTCGTGGGCGAACCGGTCGAGATTGTCGAGGACGGCGCGTAGGTCCTGGGTGGTGGGGTCGAAGACGAAGTGGGTGACGCCGGCGGCGGCGTACGCCTGGATGTCGGCGATGACCTGCTCCGCCGTGCCCTGGAAGAACGGCCGATCGCCGGCGGGCGGCGTCGCGCGCCTGGATCGCACCTCCATCGGGACGCGCACGGAGAGCGTGATCGCGGCGGGATCGCGTCCGGCCTCCTTGGCCCACGTGCGCAGCTGGCGGGCCCGCGTCGTGTACTCCGCGGGAAACAGGAGCCCGGGCGGGCGCAGCGCGATCGGGTGCCAGCCGTCGCCGAGTACCGCCGCCCGCCGGACGGCGGCGTCGGTGTGGCCGCCGATCCACACCGGGATGCCGCCGGGCTGCGCCGGCTTCGGCAGGGCGTGCACGCCCTGCACGCTCACGTACCGGCCGGCGAACTGCACCGGGTCCGTGGTCCACGTGGCCCGCATGAAACGCAGGTACTCGTCGGTGACGGCGCCCCGCTCCTCGAACGGCGGTGTGCCCAGTGCCTCGAACTCCTCGCGCAGCCAGCCGACCCCGGCGCCGAGGATCACGCGGCCGCCCGAGAGCTGGTCGATGGTGGCCAGGATCTTCGCCGTCACCAACGGGTGCCGGTAGGGGATGACGAGCACGCTGGTGCCCAGGCGCGCGCGCCGGGTGACCCGGGCCAGGCAGCCGAGCATCGCCAGCGGCTCCAGGTAGTCCTGGGCGGCGCCGCCCGGCAGCTGTCCCGTCGCCGAGTAGGGGTACACGGAGCGGGCCATCGAGGCCGGGAGCACGACGTGATCGGTGACGAAGATCGAGGCGTAGCCGAGCGTGTCCGCTTTGGCGGCGATGGTCAGGACCTGATCGGGCTTGGCCAGGGGGCCGCGGCCGGGAAGCGAGATGCCGAACTCCACGAATCCCTCCGGACGAACGAACGGCTCGTGATGCCGGCGCTCATAGTAGGCCACGCCCGCAGGCATTGCAAACGCCCGCGCAATCAGCTTCGTTGGGGCCCGGCCTCCCGCGTATGCTATGTCGACATGCACACGAGCGAGCGTTCCGCCGTTGTGCCGCCGCTGCGCTGGGTGATGTGGGCCATCCCCGCTTTCCTCTTTCTGATCGGGTTCTTCCACCGCGCCGCCCCCGGTGTGATCGCGCGCGATCTCATGCAGGCGTTCGAGGCCACCGGCGCCACCATCGGCTTGCTGGCGGCGACCTATTTCTATGCGTACGCCGCGCTGATGGTGCCGGCCGGCCTGTTGCTCGACGCCTTCGGCACCCGGTGGGTGCTGACGTTCGGCGGCGCGGTCATGGGTGCCGGCTCGCTGGCCATGGCCGCGGCCACCTCGACGCCGCTGCTCTTCGTCGGCCGCCTGCTGGTCGGCACCGGCGCCAGCGCGACGTTCATCGGCACGCGGAAGATCGCGGCGGCGTGGTTCCCACCGGCCCGGTTCGGGTTCCTGGCTGCGGTCAGCGCCACCGTCGGCGTCCTGGGCGCGCTCGTCTCGACCCTGCCGCTGGCCGCACTGGTCGCCCGCGTCGGCTGGCGGGGGGCGTTCGGCGGCGTCGGGATCGTGACCCTCGCGGCCACCGCCGTCTGCCTGACCGTGGTGCGTGACCGCCCGGCCGACGCGGCCGCCGCCCCCACGGCGCCCGGGTTCTCGGCCGTGGTCACCGGCGTCACGGAGGTTCTGCGCAACCCGCACACCTGGCCGCCCTTCCTGGTGTTCTTCTGTCTCTACACCGTGGCCGGTAACCAGATGCTGTGGACGATGCCGTATCTGCGCGACGTCTACGGCCTCGGATTGACGGATGCGGCCTTCTACGCGATGGCGGTCTCGCTGGCGCTGCTGGTGTCGGCGCCGCTCACGGGCTTCGCCTCCGATCGCATTGTCGGCCGCCGCAAGGCGCTGTGCGCGGGCACGCTGGGGGCGCTGTCGCTGCCGCTCGTGCACGTACTGCTCTTCGCCATGGGCCTGGCCGGTGGCGCCTTCGTGCTCGTGTGGCCGATCGGGCGCGAGGTGAACTCGCCCCATCTCGACGGTGTCGCGGTGGCCGTCGTGAACTTCGGCGGCTTCTTGGGCGCGGCGCTGACGCAGGGGCCGATCGGCGCCGTGCTCGACGCGCGGTGGACGGGCGCCCTGGTCGGCGGCGCCCGGCGCTATCCCGTCGAGGCCTATCGCGACGGCTTCGGGGTGTGCGCCGCGTTCGCGGGCGCCGCCGTGCTGCTCTGCCTGCTCATGCGCGAGACCCGCGGGCGCAACATCTACGCGCACCTGCGGGGCCCGGTGGCCCGGGAGCCGGCGTGACCCCGGAGACCTTCGCCGCCCGGATCGGCGAGTGGGGCCGCGGCACGATGATCGCCGGCCACGGCACCCGCTTCGTGTCGGCCGGCCAGGGGCGGGCGGAAGCCCACCTGGATTTCAAGCCCGAGCTCACGCAGCTGACCGGCCTGTTCCATGCCGGTGCTATCATCGCGCTGGCCGACGAGACGGCTACGGCGGCCGCCATGTGGGAGACCAATCCCACCGGCGAGTTCCGGCCAGAGCTGTTTCCGCTGACCTTGCACATGTCCGCCAACTTGATCCGGAACACGAACCACGGGACGCTCGTGGCCGAGGCGGAGATCGTCCATCGTGGCCGAACGACGCTGGTCGTCGACGTGCGCGTCTCGGACGCGGAGCGGCGACTGATCGCCAAGTTCGTCGCCACGCTGCTGGCGCCGACCGTCCCGACCGGGAGCGTGCCCGCCGACCGGCCGGGTCGGTAGGGCGGGCGTAGGCGTATGCGGCTGGCCTCGAAGGTCTTCCTGGGGTTCTCGCTGGTCATCGTGGTGCTGGCGACGGTCGGCGTCCTGGGCCTGCGCGCCGTGGGGCGGCTGGTCTCGGTGAACCGGGAGATCTCGAGCGAGACGCTGCCGGCGCTGCGCCTGGCCGGCGGCGTGCGCGACGCCCTGCTCACGATGGGCCGACTGGAAGCGCGCTTCGTCGTGCTGCGCGACCGCCGCTATGCCGAGCTGTGGCGCGAGAGCGCGGCGCACGCCCGGGCCGATCTGTCCCGCCTGGCCGACTTCGCGCACACCGGTCCCGAGGCGGCGCGGCTGGCGGCGGCGCGCGCGGCCTTCGAGGGCTACCACGCCGCCGTCCTCGCCGAGCACAACCGGCTGCTGGCGACGCCGGTGGCGGCGGCACCCGGCCCGGACGAGTCGCCGGCCCGCGTCCTGGGTGAGCAGGTCGAAACGGAGCTGGAGGGGTTGCAGCAGGCCACCTACGCGCGGGTGGTGCGGGCCCAGACCGAGGTGGCGCGGCTGGAGCAGCGCACCTGGAACGGCGTCATCGTCGCCCTGGCCACCGCGCTCCTGCTCGCGCTGCTCACGACGGCGGTGATCGCGCTGCGCATCACGCGCTCGTTGCGCCGGCTCTCCGTGGCGACCGCCGCGGTGGCGGCCGGCTCGTTCCGCGAGCCGATCCCCGTCGGCGGCCACGACGAGGTCGCCGTGCTCGCGCGCTCGTTCAACGCCATGGCCGACCGGCTGCGCCAGCACGACGAGATGAAAGAGGAGTTCTTCGCCACGCTGTCCCACGAGCTGCGCTCGCCGATCACCTCGGTCCGCGAGGCCGGGCACCTGCTGGCCGACGGCGTGCCCGGGCCGCTCACGCCCAAGCAGGCGCGGCTGGTCGACATCATCCGGCGCTCGACCGACCGTCTGCTGCGCCTCGTGAACCAGATCCTCGACGCCTCGCGGCTGCGGGCCGGCGTGCTGCCGCTCGAGCGCGTCCCGCTCGACCTCGACTGGCTGGTCGGCCGCGCGATGGAGGAGCTGCGCCCCCAGGCCGACGAGGGGCGGGTGACGATGGCCCGCGAGCGCGTGGGCACTCGGTTCACCGTGCTCGGCGACGAGGACCGGCTGGTGCAGGTCGTCGTGAACCTGCTGGCCAACGCCGTGCGCTTCACGCCGGTGGGCGGTCGCGTGACGGTCCGCCTGGTGGACGCCGGACCGGAGTGCGAGATCCAGGTCGAGGATACCGGCGTCGGCATTCCCGCGGCCGAGTTGCCGCATGTCTTCGAGTCCTATCGCCAGGCCCATCCCGGCAAGGGCGGCACCGGCCTGGGCCTGGCCATCGTGCGCGGCCTCGTGCAGGCGCACGGCGGCCGCGTCACCGCCGAATCGCAGGAGGGCAAGGGGAGCCGCTTCAGCGTGCTCCTGCCCCGGGACCGGGCCGCGTGAGGGCGCGCCGGCTGCTCGCCGCCGCGTTGCTCGTCGCCGCCGGTGGAGGCTGCGCGTTGTGGCCGGCCATGCAGGGCGCGCCCCTGCTCGAGCGGGCCGACCGGCTGAGTCGCGACGGCGCCTTCGAGGAGGCGGTGGCGGTCTACGGTGACTACCTGACGCAGTATCCGGGATCGGACTCGGCACCGCGGGCGACGGCGAGCCGCGACACGCTGCGGGCCCTGCTCGACGCCCGCGAGGAGCTGGCCCGCTCGCGCGCGGAGCTGGCGCGGCAGCGCGAGGAGCTGATGCGGTTGCGCGACGATCTCGCCCGCCGCGACCACGATCTCGTGCGCGTGCGCCAGGAAACCGAGCGCCTCAAGACCGACCTCGAGCGCCTCAAGCAGATCGACCTGAAGCTGGAGCGACGCAAGTGAAGCGCCGGGTGCTCGTCGTCGACGACGACGCGGCCATCGTGGAGGTGCTGGAGATGCGCCTGGTCACGATGGGCTTTGACGTGACCGCCACCAGCGATCCCCAGGTGGCGATGGCCGCCGTCGAGGGCGGGCGGTTCGACGTCGCGCTCTTCGACCTGCGGATGGAGCCGACCGACGGCATCACGCTCATGGAGTCCGCGCACACGCACCAGCCGCGGCTCCCCGTGCTGATCATGACCGCCCACGGCACCATCGAGACGGCCGTGAACGCCGTGCAGCGGGGCGCCTTCGACTACCTGACCAAGCCATTTCTGCGCGACGAGCTGCGGGCCAAGATCGCCCGGGCGCTGGCCAGCCGGCGCTGGGCGCGTGACCGCGAGCGACTCCTCGCGGTCGGCCAGACCCTGGCCTCGTCCGGCATCATGGCCCGCGTGCTCGACGCGGTGGCTCAGGGGGCGGTGGAGACGACCGAGGCCGAGCGCTGCGTGGTGTTCCAGCAGGAGCACGGCCGGCTGGTGCCCATGGCCAGCGCGGGGTCGACGCCGCCCTCCTGGCCCGCGCTGGAATCGGCGGCGACCGGGGCCATGGCCAAGGGGCTGCCGGTGACCTTCCCGGGCACCGAGGGCGCGACCATCGTCGCGGCTCCGCTCGTGGTGCAGCGCGGTCCCATGGGGGCGGTCGTCATCGAGACCGCGCCCGGCATCGAGCCGACCGAGGACGATCTCGACCTGCTCGCCCTGTTCACCTCGCAGGCCGCCGTCGCCGTGCGGAACACGCACGAGCTGGAGCGGCTGCGCAGCGGGGCCCTGGCCGCGCTGGGACGCATGGCGACCGAGGTGGCGCACGAGCTGAAGAACCCGCTGGCCGGCCTGCGCCTCTACGCGCGCCACCTGGAGGCGCGCCTCACCAAGGGCGGCGACGCCGATGGCGCCGGGCTGGCCCAGAAGATCACCTCCACGGTGGATCACCTGGCCACCGTGGTGCAGGAGATCACCGCCTTCGGGCGCCCGCCCGAGCTTCACCGCGTGCCCACCGCCCTCCACGCGCTGCTGGACGAGTGCCTGGCCTTCGCCCAGGCCAAGTGCGAGACGGCGGGCGTCGAGGTGGTCCGCGCGTACGATCCGGCCTGTCCCGACGCGTTGCTCGATGCGCGCGAGCTGCGCAAGGCCCTCCTGAACCTCGTGCTCAACGGGATGGAGGCCCTGGGCACCGGCGGCCGGCTGACGGTCGGCACCAGCTATATGGCGGAGACGCGGATGGTGACGATCGTCGTCGAGGACACCGGCACCGGGATGAGTGACGAGACGCTGTCGCGGATGTTCGACCTGTTCTTCACCACCAAGCCGCAGGGCACCGGCCTCGGGATGGCCCTGGCCCGATCGGTCATCGACCTGCACGCGGGTGAGCTCGCGATCAACAGCACGCCAGGCAAGGGGACGCGGGTCACGGTGCGGCTGCCGGTCGAGCCGGTGCCGGCCGTTCCCGACGGAGCTCACGCATGAGACACACGGTCCTGGTCGTCGACGACGAGGCCTCGATCGCCGATGGCCTTCGGCTGACGCTCGAAGCGGAAGGCTACTCGGTGCGCATCGCCGGCTCGGTCCGCACCGGGCTGGCCGCGGTCACCCAGGCCGACGCCCACGTCGCCATCGTCGATCTGATGCTGCCCGACGGCGACGGCCTCGCGCTCACGCGCGAGCTCAAGAGCCGCGACCCCGCGCTCGAGGTCATCGTCATCACCGCCTACGGCTCGGTGCGCAAGGCCATGGAGGCCACGAAGGGCGCCGGCGCCTTCCACGTCGTGGAGAAGCCCTTCGAGCCCGACGAGGTGCTGGGCCTCGTGAAGACGGCGCTCGAGCACCGCAAGCTGGTGGTCGAGAACACGGAGCTGCGCCGCCGGCTGGTCGAGCAGACCGCCGACAGCGAGATCCTCGGCTCGGCGCCGGGCATCCAGCGCGTCATGGAGACGATCACCTCGGTGGCCGACACCGACGCCAACGTGCTGATCGTCGGCGAGAGCGGCACCGGCAAGGAGCTGATCGCCAACGCCCTGCACGAGCGCAGCGCGCGTCGCGACGGGCCGTGGATCAAGATCAACTGCGCGGCGTTGCCCAAGGACCTGATCGAGTCGGAGCTGTTCGGCCACACCAAGGGCTCGTTCACCGGCGCCACCACCGAGAAGGTGGGCCTGCTGGAGGAGGCCCACAAGGGCTCGCTGCTGCTCGACGAGATCGCCGAGATGCCGATCGACCTGCAGGCCAAGCTGCTGCGGGTGCTCGAGGATCGCGTGGTGCGTCGCCTGGGCGGCGCCAAGTCGATCCCCGTCGATTTCCGGCTCGTGTCCTCGACCAACCGCAGTGCCGAGCAGGCCGTGAAGGACGGTCAGCTCCGCCAGGATCTGTACTTCCGCATCAACACGGTGACGATCGCGGTCCCGCCCTTGCGCGAGCGGCGCGACGACCTGCCGATGCTGGTGCGCGCGTTCCTGGAGCGGTACCGGGCCAAGCACCAGCGGCCGATCGACGCCATCGAGCCCGAGGCTTATCGCCGGCTCTTGGGCTACGGCTGGCCCGGCAACGTGCGCGAGCTACAGCACGCGCTCGAGCGCGCGGTGCTGGTCGCGCGAGGGCGGGAGATCACGCTGGCCGACCTGCCGGAGTCCCTGCAGCACGGCGGGGGCGCCGAGGGGGGACTGACCGGCGCCATCGCGCCGTCGGAGGTCCCGGCCGGATCCCTGGAAGAGATCGAGCGGGCGTCGATCCTGAAAGCGCTGGACGCCACCCGCTGGAACAAGCAGGCCGCCGCCGCCCTCCTCGGCCTGCGCCGTCCCACGCTCTACTCCAAGATGCGCAAGCACAACATCCCCCAGCGCCGGCCTTGAGCTGATCGCCTCGGGGCCCCGGGCCCCGAACGGTGATCGTAAACCGGCACCGCCACAGCGTCCCTCGACGCTGTGGTGCGTGCGGCGCGTCGCCTGAAAGGCGAGCACGCGCTCACTGTTGCCTAAGAAACGGGCACGATACTGTCGGTCGATGTTTCCTAAATGCCCGGTTTGGTTGAGACGGTGTCGGGCACGCGTGTTGCTCCATGGCCGGGGCCACGGGAGGGCCGGTGAATGAAAAAAGTGGAGGCGATCATCAAGCCGTTCAAGCTGGACGACGTCAAGGAGGCCCTGACCGGCATCGGCATCATCGGGATGACGGTCTCGGAGGTTCGCGGCTTCGGACGGCAGAAGGGGCACACCGAGCTGTACCGGGGCGGCGAGTACACGGTCGACTTCCTGCCGAAGATCAAGATCGAGGTCGTCGTGCCCGACCACTTCGTCGACAAGGTCGCCGAGGTGGTGGCGGCCGCGGCGAAGACCGGCAACATCGGTGACGGGAAGATCTTCATCTCGTCGGTGGAGACGGCCATTCGCATCCGCACGGGCGAGCGGGACCAGAGCGCGCTCTAATCCAGGCGGACGTCAGGAGGACGTCAGGAGGACACCGTGAAACGGCTCACACTCGCACTAGCAACGATGCTGGTGGTCGCCTCGGTCGGCGTTGCGCTCGCGCAGACGCCGCCCCCCGCGACGGACAAGCCGGCCGATGCGACGCCCGCGACTCCCGGCGCCGCCGCGCCGGCGGCCGCGCCGGCCGCCCCGCCCTCCAGGATCGACAAGGGTGACACCGCCTGGATGCTGACCTCCTGTGCGCTCGTGCTCATGATGACGGCGCCCGGGCTGGCCCTCTTCTACGGCGGCATGGTGCGCCAGAAGAACGCGCTCGCCACGCTGATGCAGAGCTTCATCGTCATGGCGGTCATCTCCATTCAGTGGGTGCTGTGGGGCTACAGCCTGGCCTTCGGGCCCGACAAGGGCGGCATCATCGGCGGGCTCGACTGGATCGGCTTGCGCGGCGTCGGCGTGGAGCCGTTCGACGCCTACTCCAAGACCATTCCGCACCAGGTCTTCATGCTCTTCCAGATGATGTTCGCGATCATCACGCCGGCGCTGATCACGGGCGCCTTCGCCGAGCGCAAGAAGTTCTCGGCGTTCCTGCTCTTCACCGTGCTGTGGGCGACGATCGTCTACGATCCGCTCGCGCACTGGGTATGGGGCGACGGCGGCTGGCTCAAGAAGATGGGCGCGCTGGACTTCGCCGGCGGCACCGTCGTGCACATCTCCTCCGGGGTGTCGGCGCTGGTCTGCGCGATCGTGCTCGGCCGGCGCAAGGGCTACGGCCACCAGCCGATGCAGCCTCACAACCTGCCGATGACGGTGATGGGCGCGGCCCTGCTGTGGTTCGGCTGGTTCGGGTTCAACGCCGGCAGCGCGCTCGAGGCCAACGGCCTGGCCGCCAGCGCCTTCCTGGCCACCAACACTGGCGCGGCGGCCGCCGCGCTCGGCTGGATGTTCACGGAGTGGATGGCCCGCGGCAAGCCCACCGTGCTGGGCGCGGCCTCCGGGGCCGTGGCGGGGCTGGTCGCCATCACGCCGGCGTCCGGCTTCGTGGGACCGATCCCGGCGCTGATCATCGGCGCCGTGGCCGGTTCCCTGTGCTACTTCGCCTGCAACCTGAAATCGAAGCTCGGCTATGACGACTCGCTCGACGTGGTCGGCGTGCACGGCGTGGGGGGCACCTGGGGCGCCCTGGCCACCGGGCTGTTCGCCTCCAAGGCCGTGAACGACGCGGGTGCCGACGGCCTGTTCGTCTCAGGCAACCCCGGCCAGCTGTGGATCCAGATCAAGGCGGTGGTGGCGACCTACGTCCTGGCCGTCGTGGCCACCTGGGTCGTCCTGAAGATCGTGGACGCGCTCGTGGGCCTGCGGGTCACCGACGAGGACGAAGTGGCCGGGCTGGACCTCTCCCAGCACTCGGAGACGGCCTACGCCTTCGGCGGCGGCTCCTACAGCGAATACTCGGCCGGCCCCGGCGCATTCAGCGACGCGATGCGGGCCGCCGAGGCGAAGGCGAGAGCCGCGCACTGAGCGGACGCTTGCGTTCCCGGGATCGGTTCACTAAGGTAATCGGGCCGGCGGCCCCGAACCGGGCCGCCGCCGGCGGCAGCCTGTCCACCCCTCACACCTCACGGAGGAAAAGGAGTTCCGCATGACCCCGAAAGACGTCCTGAAGCTGGCCAAGGAGAAAGGCGTCAAGATCGTCGATCTCCGCTTCATCGACCTGCCCGGTCTCTGGCAGCACTTCTCGATCCCGGTCTCCGAGCTCAGTGAGGGCATCTTCGAGGACGGGCTCGGGTTCGACGGTTCCTCGATCCGCGGCTTCCAGACGATCGACGAGTCCGACATGCTGCTGATCCCCGACCCCGACTCGGCGCGGATGGACCCGTTCACCGCGGTGCCCACGATGGTCATGATCTGCAACGTCAAGGACCCGATCACCGGCAAGTGGTACTCGCGCGATCCGCGGTACATCGCCCAGAAGGCCGAGGCCTACGTCAAGAAGAGCGGCGTGGCCGACACGATCTTCATCGGTCCCGAGCTGGAGTTCTTCTTCTTCGACTCGATCCGCTTCGACCAGAACTACAACTCGGGCTATTACTTCATCGACTCCGAGGCCGGCGCCTGGAACACCGGGAAGGAAGGCACGCCCGACCAGCCGAACCTGGGCTACAAGCCGCGCTATAAGCAGGGCTACTTCCCGGTGCCGCCGATGGACAAGTTCCAGGACATTCGATCGGACATGGTCTTGGCCCTGGAGAGCGTCGGCGTGCGAGTCGAAGTCCACCATCACGAAGTTGCCACCGGTGGGCAGACCGAGATCGACATGCGCTACGACACGCTGACGAAGATGGCCGACAAGGTCTGCTGGTACAAGTACTGCGCGAAGAACACCGCCCGGAAGTGGGGCAAGACGGCCACCTTCATGCCCAAGCCGCTGTTCCAGGACAACGGCTCCGGCATGCACACGCACCAGTCGCTGTGGAAGGGCGGCAAGAACCTCTTCTACGAGCGGGGCGGCTACGCCGACATCAGCAAGATGTGCCTCCACTACATCGGCGGCATCCTCAAGCATGCGCCGGCGCTGCTGGCCCTGATCGCGCCGTCAACCAACTCCTACAAGCGCCTCGTGCCCGGCTATGAGGCTCCCATCAACCTCGTCTACAGCCAGCGCAACCGGTCGGCGGCCATCCGGATCCCGATGTACTCGAAGTCGGAGGGCGCCAAGCGCATCGAGTTCCGCACGCCCGACCCGACCTGCAACCCGTACCTCTCGTTCGCCGCGTGCGTGATGGCCGGCCTCGACGGCATCGCCAACAAGATCGATCCCGGCAAGCCGGTCGACAAGGACCTCTACGAGCTGCCGCCGGCCGAGCAGAAGAAGATCAAGCAGCTGCCGGGCGACCTGTCGATCGTGCTCGACAACCTCGAGAAGAGCCACGACTGGCTGCTGAAGGGCGACGTGTTCACGCCTGACGTCATCGAGACGTGGATCGAGTACAAGCGCAAGAACGAGGTCGACGCGGTGCGGCTGCGTCCGCACCCGTGGGAGTTCGCGCTGTACTTCGATATTTAGTCATGGGGGGGAGCGCCGCCGCTCCCCCATGTTGTGATCGGGGGGAGCGCGCCGCTCCCCCCGATCCCCCCCAGCGGTTTCGGAATCGCGTCGCGCCTTCGTGACGTCCTGCCGTGGAAAAGAGCAGCCCTGTTGCCGTTGCCTTCGGCGCGGGCAAGAAACGACACGGGTGTGTTCATCAAGTCGCTGATTTGGCGTTGGTTGGTGTGGCACTCGCCTTGCGAGGGGGTGAGGGCATGGCGAACGTGATGAGCGTGCCGAGGGTGGGGTTGCGGTGGCGGGTGGGGATCGTCGATGACCATGTGCCGTCGCGGGCGGACGTTCGGGCGGCGGTGGCGGCAGCGGGCGGGGAGGTGACCGGCGAGGCCACGCGGGCCGCCGACGCGCTCGCGATGGTGAGCGCCGCCCGGCCCGACGTCGTCATCTTCGCGGTCGGCTTGCCCGATGGCGACGGCGTCGCCGCGGCGGCGGCGGTCACCAGCTCCGTCGGTTGTCCGGTCGTGCTCTTCACCAGCCACACGCGCGACGAGCTCGTCGCCCGGGCCCAGGCCGCCGGGGTCATGGCCTACCTGCTCAAGCCGCTGCGCCCGGCCGAGCTGGCCCCGGCGCTCGACCTGGCCGTCGCCCGCTTCGCCGAGACCCGCCAGCTCCGCCAGACGCTCGAGGAGCGCAAGGTGATCGAGCGCGCCAAGGGGCGCCTGATGGACCGGCTCAACCTCTCCGAGGACGAGGCCTTCCGTCGCCTGCGGCGTGCCGCCATGAACAGCCGGCGGCCCATGGTCGAGATCGCCCGCGCCCTGCTCGTCTCCGAGTCAGTCACCGAAGATCTGCCCGGCATTTAGGCAGTACGGCGGCGCCGCCGAACGGCGGCGTCAGCGATTTCGGATACTTCTCGTTCGGTATACCCCTTGCTCTCTCCGCGGCCGGGCGGACAACGACGTCCAGCCGCGGTGATGGTGCCGCGTGCAGTGAACGTGGAATCGTCGGACCACATGAAGGAGACGTCGATGGCCGTCTACTCTCGCAGGGACTTCCTCAAGGGCAGCCTGGCTGCCGGCGCCGGGCTCGCCGCGCTCGGCGGGCTGCCCAGCATCATCACCGCCCAGGGCAAGGAGCCGATCAAGATCGGCATCCTCCACTCGCTGTCCGGCACGATGGCGATCAGCGAGGTCTCGCTCCGCGACGTTGTCATGATGGCGACGGAGGAGATCAACGCCAAGGGCGGCGTGCTGGGCCGCAAGCTGCAGCCCGTGGTCGTCGACCCCGCCTCGAACTGGGACCTGTTCGCGGAGAAGGCCAAGCAGCTCCTGCTCCAGGACAAGGTCGCGGTGGTCTTCGGCTGCTGGACGTCGGTCAGCCGCAAGTCGGTGCTGCCGGTGTTCGAGAACAACAACGGCCTGCTGTTCTATCCCGTGCAATATGAAGGCGAGGAGTGCAGCAAGAACGTCTTCTATACAGGAGCAACGCCCAATCAGCAGTTGATTCCGGCTGCTGAATACATGATGTCGAAGGAAGGCGGGAGCTACAAGAAGTTCTACCTCCTCGGCACCGATTACGTCTTCCCGCGCACGGCCAACAAAATCTTGAGAGCGTTCCTGCTGGCCAAGGGCGTGCCGGCGGCGAACATCGAGGAGGAGTACACGCCGTTCAACCATCAGGACTACCAGACGATCGTCGGCAAGATCAAGCGCTTCGCCTCGGGCGGCAGCGCCGCCGTGCTCTCGACGATCAATGGCGACTCCAACGTGCCCTTCTACAAGGAGTTCGGTAACCAGGGCCTGCGCAGCGAGAACGCGCCGATCATGGCCTTCAGCGTGGCCGAGGACGAGCTGCGCGGCATGGATACCTCCGCCCTGGTCGGCCACCTGGCCGCCTGGAACTACTACCAGTCGGTCGACGCGCCGCAGAACAAGAAGTTCGTGAACGCGTTCAAGGAATACGCCCAGAAGGCCAACCTCCCCGGCGGCGCCAAGCGCGTCACCGACGACCCGATGGAAGCCGCGTACTTCGGCGCCTACATCTGGAAGCAGGCCGTCGAGAAGGCCAAGTCCACCGACGTCGACGCCGTCCGCAAGGCGGTCTACGGCCAGGAGTTCCTGGCGCCCGGCGGCAAGATCAAGATGGACGAGGCCAACCACCACACCTACAAGCCGGTGCTGATCGGCGAGATCCTCAAGGACGGGCAGTTCAAGATCGTCTCGCGCTCCAAGGGCCTCGTGAAGGCCGAGCCGTGGAGTGCGTACACCAGCCCCGACAAGGGCTGCGACTGGGTGAAGGAGAAGGGGACGTACCAGAAGAAGGCATGATGCGACGGTTCGCCCTCGCGGCACTGTTCCTGGCGTGGCTCACGGCTCCGGCCGTGGGCCACGCCGCCGCGCCCGCCGCCGACGTCGAGCGCGCGCTGGCCGACCTGGCCGGCGCCGACGCCGACCGGCGGGACGCGGCGGTCGCCGTGCTGGGTGCGACCGGCGACCCCACGTGGCTCACGTTCCTGGGCGCGCTGCGCGACGGCAGCGTCTACGCTCGCAAGGCTCCGGAGACAGCCCCCCCGCGGTCCAAGCCGGGCTCGCCGACCCCGCTACAACTCGTTGTCGGCGGCAGTAAGTCCACGCAGGGCGACAAGGACGTCGTCGAGATCAGGAGCGCCTACGACGGCGCCCCGCTCGGCACGGTGCCGGTGGCCGATCTCATCGAGGTGGCCGCCGATCGCCGGCTGCGCATCGCCATCAAGCCGTTCCTCGACGCCGGCGAGACGCGTGGCCAGTTCGCCGATGCCGATCCCAACGTGCGTCGTGGCGCCGCCACGAAGCTCGGCAACCAGGCTGACGCCGGCTCGGCTCCCATCCTGGACACCGCGCTGGCCAAGGAGACGGACCCCTGGGTGCGCCACGCGCTGGCCGAGGCGCTGGCCCTCATCCGCCTGGCCCACGGTGACGCGGCCGCCCGCACCGCCGCCGCCACCACGCTGGGGAGCCTGCACTCGCTGAGCGCGGTGCCGGGGCTCAAGCGCCTGGAGGCCGACGGCGCCGCCTCGCCGGCCGAGCGCGCGGCCGCCGGCCGTGCGGTCAAGACGATCGAGCGCTGGATGCTGCTCACCAGCGTCGTCGAGACGGTCTTCCAGGGCGCCTCACTGGCGTCGATCCTCCTGTTGATGGCGCTCGGGCTGGCCATCGTCTTTGGGCTCATGGGCGTGATCAACATGGCCCACGGGGAGCTGATGGCCCTCGGGGCCTACACGACGTACGTGGTGCAGAACTGGTTCCGGGCGTCGTGGCCCCAGGCGTTCGACGCCTACTTCCTGGTCGCGCTGCCGCTGTCGTTCCTGGTGGCCGGGGCCGCCGGCGTCGTGCTGGAGCGCGGGGTCATCCGCCATCTCTACGGCCGGCCGCTGGAGACGCTGCTGCTGACGTGGGGCGCCTCGCTCATCATCCAGCAGGGGCTGCGCCTGCAGTTCGGCGCGGCCAACGTGGACGTGAGCTCGCCGGGCTGGCTGTCGGGCGGCGTGTCGGTGATGGTCGGCGTCACGCTGCCCTACAACCGCGTCTTCATCATCGGCCTGGCCACGGTGAGCGTGGCGGCCATGTACTGGCTGCTGTTCCGCTCCTCGGCCGGGCTGCGCATCCGCGCGGTGACGCAGAACCGGGCGATGAGCGCCTGCCTGGGCGTGCGCGCCTCCGTCGTGGACGCCACCACCTTCGCGCTGGGCGCCGGCCTGGCCGGCCTGGCCGGCTGCGCGCTCACGCAGATCGGCAACGTGGGCCCCTCGCTCGGCCAGAACTACATCGTCGACTCGTTCATGGTCGTGGTCACGGGCGGCGTCGGCAAGCTGGCCGGTACCATCCTGGCCGCGGCCGGCATCGGTGGCCTGAACAAGGGCATCGAGCCGGCGCTGGGCGCCGTCTTCGCGAAGGTCGCCATCCTCATCGCGGTCATGTTGTTCCTGCAGCGCCGGCCGGCCGGTCTCTTCGCCACCCGGGG
The DNA here is from genome assembly GCA_041499965.1 of Methylomirabilia bacterium. Taxonomy (GTDB): domain Bacteria; phylum Methylomirabilota; class Methylomirabilia; order Rokubacteriales; family CSP1-6; genus AR5. The sequence continues at coordinate 1,439 of JBGQLG010000070.1, read as the reverse complement.
GCGGAATGCTGAAGGTTGACCGCTTTGGGCTGCTCGTCGTCGCCCTGGTGCTGGTGGTGGGGCTGCCCCTCGGCAACCTGCTGCCGCCCGGCTCGCCGCTGCACGTCTCGAACTTCACGCTGAACCTGTTCGGCAAGTTCCTGACCTACGCGATCCTGGCCCTCGGCCTCGACCTGCTGTGGGGCTACGCGGGCGTGCTGAGCCTGGGCCACGGCGTGTTCTTCGGCCTCGGCGCCTACGCGATGGGCATGCATCTCATGCTCGAGATCGGCGCCAAGAGCGTGTACCAGAGCGCGCTGCCGGACTTCATGGTCTGGAACCAGGTCAAGACGCTGCCGTTCTTCTGGCGGCCGTTCTACAGCGCGTCGTTCACGCTGGTCGCCATCGTGCTGGTGCCGGCCCTGTTCGCCCTCGTGTTCGGCTTCCTGGCCTTCCGCAGCCGCATCCGCGGTGTCTACCTGTCGATCGTCACCCAGGCGCTGGCGCTGTCGGCGTGGCTGGTCTTCAATCGCAACGAGATGAATCTGGGCGGCACCAACGGGCTGGCCGACTTCAAGACGTTCTTCGGCGCGCCGCTCAACCAGCCGTCCACCCAGCGCATGCTCTACGTGATCACGGCGCTCGCCCTGGTCGGCGCCTGGGCGCTCTGCCGCTGGATCACCCAGTCGCGGGCCGGCAAGGTGCTGGTCGCCATCCGGGACAGCGAGACCCGCGTGCTCTTCTCGGGCTATTCGCCGGCCGACTACAAGCTGTTCGTGTTCGTCGTCTCGGCGGCGCTCGCCGGTGTGGCCGGCGCGCTCTACGCGCCCCAGGTCGGCATCATCACGCCGGCCAAGATCGGCGTGCTGCCGTCGATCGAGATGGTGGTGTGGGTGGCCGCCGGCGGCCGGGGCACGCTGATCGGCGCCGTGGTCGGCGCCATCGGCGTGAACTGGATCCAGTCCTGGCTCACCACGAGCTACCCCGACCTCTGGCTCCTCTTCCTCGGCGCCCTCTTCATGGGCGTCGTGCTGTTCTTCCCCGACGGCGTCGTCGGCGCCCTCCAGCACGCCCTCGCGTTCGTGCGCCGCCGGTCGGAATCGCCCCGCCCCGCGCCGACGGTCGAGCGCGTTCCGGCCCCGCCACCGTTGGCGCCCCCGCCGCCGATCGCGGGCTCCATTCAATCAATCGGTGAGACAGACGCCAGCCGGCCCGCACCTCGAACAGGCCACCCACGCAGCGAGGCGGTCTCACGGGCCCCGCTACAACAATGAGCCGGCCCGCACCTCGAACAGGCCACCCACGCAGCGAGGCGGTCTCACGGGCCTCGCTACAACAATGAGCCGGCCCGCACCTCGAACAGGCCACCCACGCAGCGAGGCGGTCTCACGGGCCTCGCTACAATGAACGACGCGATCATCTATCTCGAGGACGTCACCGTCTCCTACGACGGGTTCAAG
>JBGQLG010000069.1:0-23664 GCA_041499965.1 Methylomirabilia bacterium | reverse complement strand
TCCTCGATGTCCACGCGCAGCCGGAGCACCGCGCCCACGCCGCCGCGGTGCTGGCCATCGCCGCCGGAGTCGGCGCGGAACTCGTGGTGCTCGAAGGTCAGCGGGAAACGCGCCTCGGCGACTTCGATGCTACCGAACTTGATCCCGCCCGCCGCCTGCCCCTCGCCGGCCGTCTCCCAGCCGTCGCCGGCGATGGTGGCGCCGCCGCCGGGCCGGGCGTGGAACATGTGCCAGATGAACGGCCGCTGCGTGCGCGGGTTCACGCCCTTGATCGCGATTCGGAAGCGCCGGCCCCAGCCGGCGATGGCGCGCGCGGGCGCGGCCGGCGTCAGCGCCTTGATGATCGACTCGGCGATCTCCTGCGCGCAGTGGTTCGTCGACAGCGTCACCGGCGCCGGCGGGTTCGGGTTCACGATCGTCCCCGGCTTGGCGATCACCTTCACGGGCCGGAACGTCCCGGAGTTCTTCGGCGTGCGCGGATCGATGAGATACGCAAAGGCCATGTGCACGGCCGACATCGTGTTGGGAAACGCGGAATTCACGAAACCGGTCACCTGGGGCGACGACTCGCTGAGGTCGATGACGAGACCGTCGCCCTTCTTGGTGATCGTGGCCCGGATGGGGATGTCGCGGGCGCCGTGTCCGTCGTCGTCCAGGATCGTCACGCCCCGATAGACGCCGTCCTTCCAGGTCCGCACGCAGGCCCGGGCCTGGCGCTCGGCGCCGTCGAGGATCTCGTCGACCGCGTCGATCACCGTCTTGGCGCCGTAGGAGGCGACCAGCGACAGCAGGCGGCGCTCGCCCACCCGGGCCGAGCCGATCATCGCGCGCAGGTCGCCCATGAAGTCGTGGGGGTGGCGGACGTTGGTGGTGATCATCTGCAGGACGTCGTCGCGCAGCTCGCCGGCGTCGTAGAGCTTGAGCGGCGTGATGCGGATGCCCTCCTGCCAGATCTCGGTCGCGCCGGGGTTGTAGGCCCCGTGGGTCGAGCCGCCGATGTCGCTCTGGTGCGCGCGGTTCACCGACCAGAAGGCGACCTCGCCCTCCACGAACACCGGCACAAACGCCGTGAGGTCCGGCAGGTGGTTGTTGCCGTGGTAGGGATCGTTGAGCAGGTACACGTCGCCGGGCTTGACCCGTCCGACGAACGCGTCGCGCACGGCGGCCACCGCCCACGGCACCGCCCCCACGTGAATCGGCACGTGCTCGGCCTGGGCGACCAGGCGCGCCTGGTTGTCGCAGATCGCGGTCGAGAAATCGCGGCTGGAGTTGAGGATCTGCGAGTAGGCGGTGCGCAGCATCGCCTCGCCCATCTCCTGCACGATGGCCTCGAAGCGGTGGGTCAGGACCGACACGGTGATGGGATCGATCATGGTGTCCTCAGGCCAGCCGGCTGCGGATGTTGATCTCGGACGTGAGCGTGCGGTGCACCGGGCACTTCTCGGCGATCTCCAGCAGCCGGGCGCGCTGCTCGGCATCCAGCGCCCCGGTGAGCGCGATCTCGGTGTCGATGCGGTCGAGCCGGCCTTCCTTCGTCTCGCACTCCTCGCAGTCGACGGCGTGGATCTTGGAGTGCCGGAGCCGGACCTCGACCGCCTCGAGCGGCCACTGCTTGCGTCGCGCATACAGCGCGAGCGTCATCGAGGTTCACGCGCCCAGCGCGACGAGCAGGTAGTCGTAGGGGGACGGACCGGTGTCGGTCCCGCCCGCCGCCGTGGGCTCGTCGGCCTTCAGATGGTGGTGGTCGACAACCACGTCCTGCGCGAACCCGCTCGCCACGCCCCGTACGATCACCGTCGCCATCGCCCCTCCTGTCGTCCGCATCCTGGTCCAGCCCGGATGGTCGCAGGAGACAGGTGGCGCGGTCAACCGCGACGGGCTACGCGGCGGACGCGACCAGGCAGATGCGAGCCTTGCCCTCCCGGACCAGGCCGGCGACGAGCGAGGCCGCGCCGTCCTCGGAGATGCCGAGCTCCTTGCCCAGGTCGGCCGGGCTCATCGGGCCGTGCTCCCTCAGGCAGCGCAGCGTCTCGGCGTCGATCGCGTCCCACCAGTCCTCGGCGTCAAACATGGCGATCCCCCTTCGGCACGTCCCCTCGAGCACGTCTCCTGCCATCGTCCGGGTTCAATGACGACGAGCGTTTGCATGACGGCCGATGCCCAGACCCTGCCTCGACGTTCGCCACAGGCCGAGCCCCTGCTGTTTCGCGAGGCACCTTGCGTGTTTCACATTGGAGCAGGTTCGGTGTCTCATAGGGCGATGGTGGAGACCGTCTTCGACTCGATCGTCGCGACCCATCACGGCGAGATCTTTCGCTACCTGCGGCGCCTGGCCTGGCGGGCCTCCGAGGCCGACGACCTGTCCCAGGAGACCTTCCTGCGCGCGTACCGAGCCTGGGGGCGGCTGACGCCGGACGCCAACGTACGCGCGTGGCTGTTCACGATCGCCAGCAACGTCTACAAGAACCACGTGCGCTCGGAACGGCGGCGTCAGGCCGCCCACGCCACCGTGCGGGCCACCCGGCACGAGCTGGACCTGGACGGACCCGAGGAGGAAGCCATGGCCGGTGAGATGCGATCGCTGACGCAGGCGGCGATCCGCCGGCTGCCGCTGAAGCAACGGCTGGCCTTCACCCTGCGCAAGCTGCACGAGCTCGACTACGAGGCCATCGGGCAGAGTCTCGAGTGCTCGCCGGAGAGCGCGCGCGCCCACGTGTTTCAGGCGCTGCGCAAGATCCGCACGACGCTCAACGGCCACGCCCTGCCCCTGACGGAGTCCACCCGATGACCAGCAAGCCGAAGGTGTGTGTCGCGATCGAGCCCGATCTCATCGCCGCCGCGACGGGCGAGGCCACGCCACCGGCCGCCGAGCGCGTGGATGCCCACGTGGCGGCGTGCTTCCCCTGCCGCGACGACTTCGCGCGCTATCGCGCGATCGATCACGCGGTCGGCGCGCTGCGGGCCACGCTGCCGCCGGCCGGCGACGCCGAGGCCGCGCGCCAGCGGCTGATCGCCCGCCTCGCTGATCTTACGTCGCGGATCGTGAGCTACCGCGTCGTCCCCACCCCGCTGGGCCCGATCCTCATGGCCCGCTCCGAGCAGGGCATCGCACTGCTCGAATACCTCGGTCGGGACGGTGTCGCCGCCTCGCGGCTGTTCCAGATGGCCGGCGTCGACGCGCAGGAAGCCGCCGCCGGGCTCGAGCCGTTCGAACACGAGCTGCTCGACTACCTCGGGGGGCGCCGCACCCGTCTCGACTGGCCGCTCGACCTGCGGACGGCGCGCAGCGACTTTCAGCGCGCGGTGATGGCGGCGACGGTGGCGGTGCCCTACGGCGCGGTGTCCTCGTACACGGGCATCGCCGCTCACCTGGGCAAGCCGGCGGCGGTCCGCGCCGTGGCCCAGGCCCTGCGCCACAATCCGCTGCCGATCGTCGTGCCGTGCCACCGCATCGTGGGCAGCGGCGGCGACCTCGTCGGCTACGCCGGCCCGCGCGTCGATCTGAAGGAGCACCTGCTCACCATGGAGGGCGTCCCGACGGTGTCGGCCCGCACGCCGAGGATCGCCCGCCGCTTGCTCTATCACTACGAGACGAACCCCGGACGCGAGTACTGCCTGCCGACCTGTGGCGACATCGCCCAGCGCCCGATCGACCTGCTCTTCGCGACGCGCGAGCACGCCGAGGCGCAGGGCCTGGTGCCCTGCACCACCTGCCACCCCGAGCTGCATCCCCTGTCCGCGTAACCCTCCCCGCGTTTCACGCTGGCGCCTCCCCGGTGTCGTAGAGGGCACAGGAGGACGACGATGGTCACGCTGGTGGGAATCCTGGTCTTCGCCATGCCGATCGCGGCGCTCGTGGTGCTCGCGCGACTGACCGAGCGCCACCGGACGCACCGCGAGAGCGAGATCCTGAGGCAGATCGCGCTCACCGACGCACTGCACGCGCGACTGGGTGCCGTGGTGGCCCCGGTGGTGCACCGGCGCGGGCGCGTCTGGCAGGTGGCGGTGGCCGTACCGTTCGAGCGGCCGTCGGTCGGGGCCACCGTGCTGCAGACCGTGGACGAGATGTTCGGCCGGGTTCGCTACGAGGTCGTGCTGAGCCCACAGGTGCCGACTGCGGCGTCCCCGCGCGCCTCGCGTCGGGCCGCGCTCGGGCAGGAGTCGCTGTCATGGACATGAACAGCTACGCAATCGAGGTGCTCGCGCGCTACCAGCTCGAGGAGCGCCACGCCCGCGCGGCGCAGTTCCACCGGGCTCGCGCGGCTGCCGGGCCGCGCCGCCCGCTCCGGGTGGCGCTCGGCCTGGCGCTGATCCGCGTCGGCACCTGGGCGCTCGGCCCCGGCCACCGCACCCTCGCGCCCCGCCCGTCCTGACCGCCTGGCGCGATGCCCGTCAGGCTCGAACCGGGCGGCCACCGCCGCAGCTCGCCTCACCCCGGTGCGGCAGTTGGCATCTCACGGCATGGCTGATATCTTCCAGATCTCATGTCGATCCCCCGGACGGCCAGCGCGGTGATCATCGGCGGCGGTGTGGTGGGCTGCAGCATCGCCTATCACCTGGCCCGGCGCGGCCAGCGCGACGTGGTGGTGCTGGAGCGCGAGACCGTCGGCAGTGGCACCACCAGCAAGGCGGCCGGCGGCATTCGCTCGCAGTTCCCCACCGAGACCGAGATCCGCTTCTCGCTGGAGGCCATCGGCGTCTTCGAGCGCTTCCAGGAGGAGTTCGGCGTCGACATCGGCTACCGCCGCATCGGCTACCTGTTCCTCGTCTCCGACCCCGCCGATCTCGCCGGCTACCGCGAGCGCATGGCGCTGCAGCGGCGGCTCGGCGTGGACGTGCGCGAGATCACGCCGGCCGAGGCCAAGGCGATCGTCCCGGCGCTACGCGTGGACGACCTGATCGCGGCCGTGTGGGGGCCGACCGACGGCATGGCCGGGCCGGCCGAGGTCACCAACGGCTTTGCGCGGCGCGCGCGCGAGCTGGGCGTGCGCATCGTCGAGGGCGTGAGCGTGACCGGCATCGACGTCGCCCACGGCGGCGCCCAGGGCGTCACCACCTCGCAGGGCGCCGTGTCGGCGCCGCTCGTGATCAACGCCGCCGGGCCGGCGGCCGCGAGCATCGGCCGGCTGGCCGGCGTGGTGGTGGCGGTGCAGCCGCGGCGGCGCCACATCTTCTTCACCGAGCCGTTCCCCGAGATCCCCGGGCCCGTCCCGCTCACGACCGACCGGGCCAGCGGCTTCTACTTCCGCAAGGAGATGGAGCAGCTCCTGCTCTCCCCGGGCGACGTCGAGGACATCGGCGAGGACTTCGACGTGCCGGTGGACCGCACGCGGATCGACGAGACGGTCGAGAAGGCGCTGCACCGCATCCCGATCGTCGAGAAGGCGCGCATCGCCGGCGGCTGGGCCGGGCTGCGCCCGCTCACGCCCGACGACCACGCGATCATCGGCTGGGCGCCCGGCGTCGACGGCTTCTTCCTGGCCGTCGGCTTCGGCGGCCACGGCTTCCAGCACTCGCCGGCCACCGGCCGCTACGTCAGCGAGTGGCTGCTCGACGGCAAGCCCTCGCTCGATCTCGCGCTGTTCGACCCCGGCCGCTTCGCCGCCGGCCGCGCCGCCCACCACGACCGCGGGCCCGACGCCGAGTGAGCGCGCCCGCGAGCCCGCTGACGATCGGCGACGTCCGGCTGATCGTCGCCGACATCCCGGTGCGCCGTCCGCACCACATGTCGTTCACCACGCTCACGGCGGTGAACTTCGTCTTCGTGCGGATCGAGACGCGCGACGGGCTGGTCGGCTGGGGCGAGGCGGCCTGTCTCGGCGGGCCGACGTGGAGCGAGGAGTCGGCGGAGTCGATCGTGGCGACGCTGGGGACGTACGTCACCCCGTGGCTGGTCGGCCGCGACGCCACGCAGCTCGAGGCGCTGCGGCTGGAGATGGCCAGGCGCGTGCAGGGCAATCCGTTCGCCCGCGCCGCCGTCGAGATGGCGCTGTGGGACCTGAACGGCCGCGCGCTCGGCGTGCCGGTCCATCGCCTGCTCGGCGGCCGGGTCCGCGACCGCGTGCCGCTGTCGTGGTCGCTGGCGGTCGGCAACGGCGATGCCGAGGTGGCGGAGGCGCGTGATCTCGTCGCCCGCGGCCATCGCATCTTCAAGATCAAGACGGCCGCGCACCCCGTGGCCGAGGACGTCGCCCGCGTGCGGGCCATCCGCGAGGCCGTCGGCCCCGACGTCCGGCTGCGCGTGGACGCCAACCAGGGCTGGGACCGGCCGACCGCGCTGCGCGCGATCCGCGCGATGGAGCCGTACGACCTCGACTTCGTCGAGCAGCCGGTGCCGCGCTGGGACCTCGACGGCCTGGCCGAGATCGCGCGCAGCGTGAGCGTGCCGATCATGGCCGACGAGTCGTGCGGCTCGCCGCAGGACGCGCTGGCCATCGCCCGGCGCGGCGGCGTGTCGATCCTGGCGCTCAAGCTCACGAAGTCGGCCGGCCTGGCCTCGACCATGGCCATCGCCCGCATCGCGGAGGCGGCCGGCCTGGGCTGCTACGTCGGCTGCATGATCGAGACCTCGCTGGGCACGGCCGCCTATCTGCAGGCCGCGCTGGCGGCGGCGCCGGTCACCTGGGGCTGCGAGCTGTTCGGTCCGCTGCTGCTCAAGGGCGACGTGGTCCGGGAGCCGGTCCGCTACGCCGACGGTTGCATCCTCGCCCTGGACGGTCCGGGGCTGGGCGTCGAGGTCGACGAGACCGCCCTCAAGGAGTGGATCCGCCGCTGACGACTCGCTATTCGCCGAGCCGCGGCGGGGCAAGGATCGGCGCCAGGCGAGGCACGCGCGCGACGATCCGACGGCACGCGGCGTCCACGATCCCGGCCAAGCCCGCCGGGTAGCCGCGGGCCACGACGATCACGAGCAGCGCGAAGAGGACCATCCGTAACTCGCCCCAGGCCCGCAGCCACTCGAACAGCAGCTCGGTGAACACGGCGCCCAGGATCGGCCCCGTGAAGGTGCGCAGGCCGCCCACGATCACCATGATGACGATCATCGCCATCTCGTTGAACTTCATCGGCGTGGGGGACAGCAGGCCGACGTAGTGGCCCTGCAGGCCGCCGGCGGTGGCGGCGAACACCGCGGAGATTGCGAAGACGACCCGCTTCCACTTGAAGGTGTCCACCCCCATGACGGCGGCCGCTTCCTCGTCGTCACGGATGGCGCGCATGTAGATGCCGACCCGCGAGTGCATGATCTGCCAGGCCCCGAGCACGGCGACGACGGCGAAGCCGAGGAACACGTAGTAGTAGCCCTTCGAGCGCGGCGTGCCGAACAGGAACGGCGTGGCCAGACCGAGATCGCCGCGCGTGACCTGGTACTCGACCGTGATCAGCAGGCGCACCGACTCGGCGAACGCCCACGTGGCCAGCGCCAGGTAGATGGCCCGCATCCTGAGACAGAGCGTGCCAAGCCCCCACCCGATCACCGCCGCCACCACCACGCCGGCCACGATGCCCACGAAGAGCGGCGCCCCCGTGTAGAGGACGAGCAGGGCGGAGGTGTAGGCGCCGACGCCCGCAAAGGTGTGGTGGGCGAGCGAGAACTGCCCGGTGAAGCCGGCCAGGAGATTCCAGCCGACGGCGAGGATCACGTAGTACAGGCACGTCGTCAGCACGTGGGTCTGGTACTCCCCCACCGCCCACGGCAGCCAGGCCAGCGCGGCGTAGGCCACGAGGCCCCACCCGAGGCAGCGACCCACGGCGGTCAGGGTCAGACTCCGAGCAGGGCGTCGCGGATGAGCTCGCGGAGCTGATCGGCGAACGCCTGGCGTGGCCCGGCGCGACGCACCTGCCCCATCTCGAGCATGTAGAGGTAGTCGGAAATCTCCACGGCCTTGGCGATGTTCTGGTCGACCAGCAGAATCGTCACGCCCTGGGTGCGCGCGGCCAGGAGCTGAGCGTAGACCTGCTCGGCGATCTTCGGCGACAGCCCGGCCGACGGCTCGTCGATCAGGAGCAGCCGGGGGTCGGTGACCATCTCCTTGGCGATCGAGAGCATCTTCGCCTCGCCCCCCGACAACCCCGTCGCGCGCAGGCGTCGCTTCTCGGCCAGCCGGGGAAAGGCGGCGTAGGCGCGCTCCAGCATCCGCGCGACGCGGGCGGCGTCGCGCCGGAACACCCAGGCGCCGAGCTGCAGGTTCTCGTGCACCGTCAGCTGGGGAAACGTGTTCGTGCCCTGGGGCACGTAGCCGATGCCGAGCCGCTTGATGACGTGGGGCACCTGGGCGTGGATGTCCCGCCCGTCGAAGGCGATCCGACCCCCGCGCGGATGGAGAAACCCGAAGACCGTCTTCAACAGCGTCGACTTGCCGCTTCCGTTCGGCCCGATGATCCCGGTCAGCGAGCCGGCTTCCACCGTGAGCTGGACACCGTTCAGGATGTCGATCCCCTCGACGTACCCGCCCACGACGCCGTGCAGCTCGAGGAGGGCCATCGTCAGCTCCCCAGGTACGCCTCGAGGACCAGCGCGTGATTGGCCACTTCCTCGAACGAGCCCTCGGCGATGAGGCGTCCTTCGTGCATCACCGAGACCCGGGGGCACAGCCGGCGCAACGTCCCCATCTCGTGCGAGACGATCAGGAAGGTGACGCCCTCCTCGCGGTTCATGCGCAGGATCGTCTCGATGATGGTGTCCTTGATCGTCGGATGCACGCCGGCGAAGGGCTCGTCCATCAGGAAGAGGCGGAGGGGGTGGACCATGAGCCCGCGGGCGATCTGCAGGAGCATGCTCTGGCCGCCGGAAAGCTCCTTGGCCAGGGCGTGGCGGAGCCGGTCGAGACTCACGAAGGTCAGCAGCCGCCGGGCCCGGTCGAGGATCTCCGCGGCCGGCCGGCCGGCGCCGCGGTCGTGCTCGGCGAGCGCCGGCACCAGTACGTTCTCCAGCACGGTCATGTTGCCCCAGACCTTCGAGATCTGGAACGTGCGGGCCACCCCGCGGCCCGCGATCTGGTGGGGGCGCAGATGATCGATGCGCTCGCCCCGCAGCCGGATCTCGCCGGCGTCGGCGCGGTAGAGACCGGACAGGAGATTGATCGTCGTCGTCTTGCCGGAGCCGTTGGGTCCGATGAGGCCCCGCACCTCGCCCTCGGCGACGCTCAGCGCCAGGCCGTCGACCGCCACCAGCCCCCCGAACCGCTTCGTGAGCGCGCGCGTCTCGAGGGCGCTCAGACGATCGGCTGCGCGACGGGGCAGGCGGTCCGGCTCATCTTGGTCGGCGATTGTCTCACGGCCTGTGTTAACTTTTCGCCGAACGATCCGCCGCCACGGAGGGCACGCGATGAAGGTACCCCGGTACGTTGCTCTGCTCGTCACGCTCCTCACCGCCGTCGGGTTGCTGGCCGGCGGACTCGTCGCGCCGACCCTCGCGCAGAAGCCCGTCAAGATCGGCGTGCTCACACCGCTCTCGCCGCCCGGTGACGCGGCGGCCGGTCAGTTCATCGTGCGCGGCGCCAAGATGGCCGTCGACGACGTGAACGCGCGGGGCGGCGTCCTGGGCCGGAAGGTCGAGCTGGTCGTCGAGGACGACTCCGGCACCCCGGAGAAAGGCTCGGCCGGCATGCGCAAGCTCGCCACCCAGGACCAGGTGGCGGCGGTGGTCGGGCAGTTCCACAGCTCCGTCACGGCGGCGGTCCAGGTGCTGGCCGAGCAGTTCCAGGTGCCCGTCTTCCTCACCCAGGCCTCGGCCAAGAGCCTCACCGAGAAGCACCTGACCTACACGTTTCGCACGCACGTGATCGACCCCGATCGCGTCACGCTGTGGAACCGCTGGATCAAGGAGCGCGGCTTCAAGCGCGTGGCGATCATCGCCGAGAACACCGACTACGGCATCGGCCTGGTGGAGGATACGAAGAAGACGCTGCCGGCGGCGGTGCCCGGGTCCGAGCTGAAGACGATCGTCTTCGACCGGGCGGTGGTCGACTTCACGCCGCAGCTCCTGGAGATCAAGAACTGGAAGCCCGACGTGCTCCTCAACATCGGCATCGGCACGCCGGTGTACCTGATCAGCAAGCAGGCCTGGGACGTGGGCCTCTCCCCCGCCGTCCCGATGCTCATCTCCTACGACGCACCGGTGCGGGCCGAGTACTGGAAGAACCTGGGCGAGAAGGGCAACTTCGCCTCGTTCATCGTGTACTACCACCCCACCATGAAGCTGCCGGCGCGGGGCGACGCCTTCCGCAAGAAGCACATCGAGCAGTTCAAGGAAGAGCCCATCTACGGCGCCTTCAACGCCTACGCCCAGGTGTGGCTGATCGCCGACGCCATCAACGCGGCCAAGAGCGAGAAGCCGGACGACCTGGTCAAGGCGCTGCTGGCCAACAAGTTCGAGGGCTGGAACGGCACGATCAGCTTCTCCCGCGGCGAGGGGCCGTACTGGCAGCAGTGGACGCCGCCGATGCTGCTGGTCCAGTACACCAAGACGGACATGCCGTTCACCGACGCGAAGATCATCTTTCCGCCGGAATTGAAGACCGGCGACTGGATGCCGGCCAAGCCCTGAGGCGACGGCCTCGTGGACCCGCTGCTCGTCTCCCAGTACGTGCTGGCCGGGCTGGTCATCGGCGTGATCTACAGCCTGATGGCGCTGGGCATCACGTTCATCTACAGCATCATGAAGATGATCAACTGGGCGATGGGCGAGTTCTTCATGATCGGCAGCTACGTGCAGTACGTGCTCATCGTCACCCTCGTGGGACCGACCCGCTGGTGGCTGGCCCTGCCGGTGGCGATGGGCTCGGTGTTCCTCCTCGGCGTGGTGATCCAGCGGGTGCTCCTGCGGCCGATGTACGTCGGCGTGATCGAGCGGCGCGACGAGTACGCGACCGTCGTCACCATCGCGCTCATGATCTTCTTCCGTAACCTGGCCATCGTGCTGGGCGGGCCGAACCAGTACGCACCGCCGGACTACGCGCGTCCGATCACGCTCGGCACGCTGCCGCTGTCCGGCAACCGGTTCGTGGCATTGATCGGGACGGCGGTGCTGCTGGGGTTGTTCCTCCTCGTGATCAAGACGACGTGGATCGGTCGCGCCCTGCGGGGGGCCGCGCAGAATCGGGTCGGCATCCAGACGGCCGGCGTGGACGTGCTGCGGCTGGACATGGTGGCCTTCGGGGTCGGCGTGGCGCTGGCCGCGGGCGCGGGCGCGCTCCTGGCCCCCGACTTCCTGGTCTATCCCGAGAACGGCAGCATCTCGACCTTCAAGGGCTTCGAGATCATCGTGATCGGCGGACTGGGCTCGATCGCCGGCAGCCTGGTCGGGGGGCTCCTCCTCGGCCTGATCGAGGCCCTGGGCTCGGTCTTCCTCTCGGCCGCTTACAAGGATCTCTACGGCTTCCTCCTCCTCATCGTGCTCCTGGTCTTCCGGCCGACGGGCCTCTTCGGCGAGCGGGAGCGAACGGCCTGACTCGGAGGGGGCCTCGACGGCCCCCTTCCGACGGCCCTCGCGCGCCTGCGGCGCACTCGGGCCTGCCTCCCCCAGACCATCGATTGCGCCGGCAAAGCCGGCGCTCGAACGGAGGTGACTCCGACGCGACTCGGGCGCGCTTACTCGGTGGCGAGGGAGGTGCGGCGGGCGCGGTGGTAGTCGGCCAGGGTGGCGTTGGCGGAGGTGATCGTGGCGAGCTCGGCGGTGACGCGGGGGAGGTCGCGGCCGGGGATGGCGACGTACATCTCGTCATCGCCAAGATCGGTGTAGACGCGGTTGCCGATGCAGCCGGTGCTGGCGACGAGGCCGCCGGCGAGGGCGGCGGGCAGGGCCATGCAGGTCGGGCGGCCAAGCAGGCCCGGCTGCGTGGCGACGCCGGCGCGACCGGCGGCCTCGAGCAGCAGCATCAGGCGGCCGGGCCACCCGGCCACGAGCACGACGTCGGGATCGACCGGTGTGTCGCCGAGCGGCGCGTACACGACGGCGCCCGGCGTCTTCGGCAGCACCGGGATGCCCGGCACCTCTTCCATGCGCACGTAGCCGATCTTCGCCATGAGGCCGAGCGTCTGCTCGAGCTCCGGGGCGCGCGGCGCCGGCAGCGGGATCGCGTGGGTATGACTGCCGATCGGGCAGCTGAAGTGATCCGACGGGACGGTATAGAAGGTCCGCCCGGCCGCCGCGATGCGCCAGAAGCTGCAGCCCGACGGCTCGGTGCCGGCGAACGCGGTGACGCCGGCGGGCGGCGTCTCGCGGAAGGCGACGCCGACCGGACGGCGCGACAGGCTCAGCGCGCGCGTGATGCCCTGCTCGATCTCGGCCCAAGCGGCCATGGTCACACTCCTCACGAGAGTTGGCGTCGAGCGCTCATGGTACACGCGGCGGCCGTCTGCGTAAGGCCCGCCTGGGTTCAGATCGTGTGCCTATGATCGAGGCATGGCCGCGAGACCCCACCGTCTGGTCGTCCTGCTCGCGCTGGTTCTCTGCGGCGGCTGCCCGCCGCCGGCCGCGGCGCAGCCGGCAACCGTGGCCGCCACGCCGGCGCCGGCCGAGGTCACCGCCGAGCTGCGGCGCGGCGTCGAGCTGGCCCGGGCGCGGTTCGAGGCGCGCGATCTGACCGGCGTGCTCGCCACCATCTCCGAGCAGTACCGCAGCGCCGGGATGACGAAGTCCGCCCTGCGCGAAGAGCTCGCCGCGATGTTCGCGCTCTACCGGGAGCTGCAGGCCCGGGTCGCGCTGGACCGGGTCGAGCTGGTGGCCGGCGGCATCCGGATCTACACGAGCGGCGAGGTCTCGGGCCGGCTGCCCGTGGTGGGCTGGGTCACCGTGCTGACGTGGCAGGGCGAGCCCGAAGTAGTCCGGCGCGAGGCAACCGGATGGCGTCTCTACGGGTTTCAGGACTAGCGCGGCGGCGCCGACCGCTTGACAGCGTCCCCGCCCTGACCTAACGTGCGCGTCAGTTTCGTCGCCGTGCTCGTCGATTCATACGGAGGCCACTCATGAGCAGCCGTCGAGAGTTCCTGACCGTGACCCTCGCCGCCACCGGCGCCGCCGCCCTCGCGCCGCGCTGGGCCGGGGCCGCGCCCAAGGCCATGGCGGTCGCCCGGGAGAGCTCGTTCATCAAGCCGTTCGACGACTACTTCGCCAAGACGCTGGCGGCTGAGTACGAGAAGCTCACGGGGATCAAGATCACCTACGAGGCGGTGAGCGTGGGCGGCATGCTCACCCGGCTGACGACCATCGCCGAGACCAAGTCCGGCCCCGAGATGGTCGGCACCGGCGTCAACTGGCCCTGGCTGTTCGACCAGAGCCTCGTCGACGTCAGCGACATCGCCGCCGAGATCGGCAAGAAGATCGGGCCCTGGCACGACAACGTCCTCGACGCGGTGGTGGTGAACAAGAAGTGGAAGGCGCTGCCGTGGGGCAACATCGGCCAGCTCGAGGTCTATCGCACGGACTGGTTCAAGGAGGCCGGCGTCACCAAGTTCCCCGACAACTGGGAGGACCTGCTGGCCGCCGGCCGCCTGCTCAAGAAGGCCGGCCATCCGTTCGGCTTCGAGCTCGGGCACGGCTTCGGTGACAACCACGGCTGGCTGTACCCGCTGTTGTGGTCGTACGGCGGGCGCGAGGTCGACAAGGACGGCAAGACGGTGCTGATCGACTCCGATGAGACGGCCAAGGCCGTCGACTTCTGCCGCCGCTTCTACAAGGAGACGATGTTCGAGGACGTCCTCGGCTGGACGGACGTCAACAACAACAAGGCGTTCTTCGGCGAGCAAATCTCCTGCACGAACAACGCGTCGTCGATCCTGGTGGTCGGCAAGCGTGACTTCCCGGACATCGCCAAGGTCACCGACCACGCGCTCAATCCGCAAGGGCCGAAGGGCCGCTACCACATCATGCAGGCGGCGTCCCACGCGATCATGACCCACGCCGCCGACCAGGCGGCGGCGAAGGCCTTTCTCCGGTGGCTCTACGATGACAAGCAGCTCTCGCGCTGGCTCGCCTCCGGTGAGGCCTACTACGCGCCGTTCCTCACCGCCTACGACAACCACCCGATGTGGAATCCGGAGCCGCGCTACCTGCCGTACAAGGAGTCGCTCAAGACCACGCGGCTGCACGGGTGGCCGGGGCCGCCGAGCCACGCCATGTCGGAGAGCGTGGCCAAGTACGTCCTCGTCGACATGTTCGCCAAGGCGTGCCGCGGCGACTCGACCAAGGATGTCATCGCCACGGCGGCCTCGCAGCTGAAACAGATCTACAAAGCGAAGTAGACGATGGCGGTCCGGCCGGCCTCGCTGGCGCACCCCGTCGCGGGCCGGCCGTTCACGCTGCGGGGCGTCCTCGAGCGGGAGGGCGTCTTCTCGTGGCTGATGCTGAGCCCCGGGGTCCTCTTCCTCCTCGCCTTCGTCGCCTACCCGTTCTTCTACGGGATCTTCCTGAGCCTGCAAGAGCGGCGCGTGGCCAATCCCGGTGTCTTCGTCGGTCTGGCGAACTTTGTGACGCTGGCCCACGACGCGGTGTTCTGGCAGGTCGCCCGCAACACCTGCTTCTACGTGGCGGTGACGACGGTCTTCAAGCTGCTGGGCGGCCTCGGCATGGCCCTGGTCATCAACCAGCAGTTCCGGGGCCGCAACCTCGCCCGCGCCTTCCTGCTGCTGCCCTTCATCGTGCCGACCGCGCTGTCGACCGTCGCCTGGATGTGGATCCTCGATCCCACCTTCAGCGTCGTCAACTGGCTGCTCGTCCACGGCGGCGTCATCAGCAGCGGCTACTCGTTCCTGGGCAACGCCTCGCTGGCGATGTGGTCGCTGGTGGTCGTGAACACCTGGCGCGGCATGCCGTTCTACGGCATCACCCTGCTGGCCGGGCTGCAGACGATCTCGCCCGATCTCTACGAGGCGGCGGCCATCGACGGCGCCACCACCACCCAGCGCTTCCTGCACGTCACGCTGCCGATCATCAAGCCGGTGCTCATCATCGTGACGATGTTCTCGGTGATCTTCACGTTCGGCGACTTCCAGCTCATCTACGCGCTCACCCACGGCGGGCCCGCCAACGCCACCCACGTCTTCTCGACGTGGGCCTTCGACATCGGCATGTCGGCCGGCCAGCTCGGAATGGGCGCCGCCGTCGCGCTGGCCATGCTGCCGGCGCTGGCCGTGCTCATCGTGGGGCTCACGATCTACCTGCGGCGGGAGTAGGCACCGGACGATGGTCGGCGGGCGCGACTTCGTGGGGCGGCTGCGGCGGCTGTATCTGCCGCTGGCCGGCTTCGTCGTCCTGATGCTGTTCCCGTTCTACTGGATGCTGATCACCTCCATCAAGCCCAACCGCGAGCTGTACAGCCAGAAGATCATGCCGCTCGTCGTGTACCAGCCGACGCTCAAGCACTACATCGACCTTCTCTACGAGACGAACTTCCTCCTCTGGACCTACAACACGATGCTGGTCGCCGTCGTCACGACGGTGGTGTCGGTGGTGCTGGGCACGATGATCGCGTATCCGCTCGCCCGCATGCGGTTCCCGGGCGCCGCCGTGGTCGCCATCGGGGTGGCGGCCACCTACCTGGTGCCTCAGCCGCTGCTGTTCATCCCGATGTCGGACATCATCAACCGGCTCGAGCTGGGCAACACGCTCACCGCCGTCATGCTGACCTACCCCACGCTGCTCATCCCCTTCTGCGCGTGGCTCCTGATGGGCTACTTCAAGAGCGTCCCCCGCGAGCTGGAGGAGGCCGCCCGCATCGACGGCGCCAGCCGCTTCCAGGCGATGACCCGCATCGTGCTCCCCCTCTGCACGCCCGGCCTGCTGTCGGCCGGCATCTTCGCGTTCACGCTCGCCCAGAACGAGTTCCTCTACGCGCTGATCTTCCTGGCCAAGAGCGAGGTGCGGACGGTGGCGGTGGGCGCCATCACCGAGCTGATCCGCGGCGACGTCTTCTACTGGGGCCAGCTCATGGCCGCCGCCATGCTGGGCTCGGTCCCCGTGGCCATCATCTACTCCTTCTTCGTCGAGTACTACGTGGCGGGCCTGACCGCCGGCTCCGTGAAGAACTGAGCGCGGGCGCTGAAAACGGCCCATCTGCGTCGTTGGCTCCTCGTTCCCTCCCTGCAGCGTAGGCGGCCTACGCCTCAGTCGGGAACGACGAGCCGCCTAGCATCTGGGCCGTTTTGAGCGCCCTGAGCGGACGTCGAGCCGTCCGAAGAACAGGATGAAGCTCGGGCTCGCGCTGTCCGTTCAGCACCGGCCGGAAGACTCGCAATCGGCGAGGTTTGCCGAGCATGTGGAGCAGGTGAGGGTGGCGCGGGCGGTGGGGTTTTCGTCGGTGTGGGCGAGTCAGCATTATTTGTCGGAGCCGTTCACGTATTTTCAGCCGGTGCCGACGCTGGGGCGGATGGCAGCGGAGGCGGAGGGGATGGCGCTCGGCACCGGCGTGCTGCTCCTGCCGCTGCACCACCCGGTGGACTTCGCCGAGCAGCTGGCCACGCTCGACGTCATCTGCGGCGGCCGCCTCATCGTCGGCGTCGGCCTCGGGTATCGCGACGCCGAGAACGAGGCGCTGGGCCTGAACCCCCGCCAGCGCGTCGGGCGCTTCACCGAGGCGTTGCAGGTCGTGGAGCGCCTGTGGAGCGGCGAGCCCGTGCGCCACGAGGGCCCCCACTTCACGCTGCGCGACGTCCGCATCTCGATGCCGCCCGCCCAGCGGCCGCGGCCGCCCCTCTGGCTGGCCGCCAACACCGATCCCGGCGTGCGCCGGGCCGCCCGACTCGGCGACGCCTGGCTGATGAACCCCCACACGACGGGGGCGGCCCTGCAGCGCCAGCTGGCGCTCTTCCACGACACGCGGCGGGCCGAGGGGCGGCCGGTCGCGCGCGAGGTGCCGCTCATCCGCGAGTGCTGCGTGGCCCCCACGCTGGGCGCCGCGCTGGCCGAGGGGCGCCCCCACCTCGAGGCCAAGTACGGCGCGTATCGCCGCTGGGAGCAGGACAAGGCGCTGCCCGCCGACGATCAGTGGAGCGCGCAGTTCGACGAGCTGGCCCGCGACCGCTTCCTGCTCGGCGACCCGGTCCGCGTGCGCGAGGAAATCGCGCGCTATCGCGAGCAGCTCGGCGTCACCACGCTCATCGTCCGCGTGCAGTGGCCCGGCATGGCGCAGGCGGCGGTGCTGCGCTCGATCCGGCTGCTCGGCGAGCAGGTCCGGCCCGCTCTCGACTGACCCGCGCCCGCCGGCGGCCCACGCAAGGCGTGCATCCGCGGCCCGCGATTCTGACAAGAAACGCGACACGTCGGCGGCGGCCACCGGGTGTGGCATCCTCGCAGAACAATGGGTCCGATCTCTGGACGGCCAGCGCGCCGCCGCGTGCACGTCGCGGCGATCCTCGCGTGCGCCGTCGTGCTCGGCCTCGCCGGTCGCGACGCCGCGCAGGCCCAGGGCTCCGCCGGGACGGTGACCGTGGTGCCCGGCCCCGCCTACGTCCCCGACGAGGTGCTGGTGCGCTTCCGGCCCGGCACGTCGCCGGCCGGGGCCACCACCGCGCACACGCTGGCCGGCGCGCGGACGGCGGCGCGCCTGCACGTCGTCGACCAGCTCCAGCGCGTCACGCTGCCCCGCGGCGTCACCGTGACGGAGGCGATCCGCTCGTACCTCCGGCATCCCGACGTGCTGTATGCCGAGCCGAACTACGTCGTCCACGCGCTGGCACTCCCCGACGACCCCCGGTTCGGCGAGCAGTGGGCCTTGCGGAACACGGGCCAGACCGGCGGCACGCCGGGCGCCGACATCGACGCCCCCGGCGCCTGGGCGCTCACGACGGGAAGCGATCAGGTGGTGGTGGCGGTGATCGACACCGGCATCGACTACACCCATCCGGACCTCGCGCCCAACATGTTCCGCAACGAGGCCGACTGCGATCACAACGGCGTCGACGACGATGGCAACGGCTTCGTCGATGACTGCTACGGCATCGACACCTTCCACGGCACCTCTGATCCGATGGACGACCACCGCCACGGCACCCACGCCGCCGGCATCATCGGGGCGGCCGGCAACAACGGGGTGGGCGTGGTCGGCGTCAACTGGAACGTCCGCCTGCTCGCCTGCAAGTTCCTCGACGACAACGGGCTCGGCACCATCGCCGGCGCCATCGCCTGCCTCGACTACGTCAGGGCCCTCAAGGACCGCGGCGTCAACATCGTCGCCACCAGCAACAGCTGGGGCGGCGCGCCGTTCTCGCTGGCGCTCTACGAGGCGATCGACGCGCAGCGCCAGCGGGGCATCCTGTTCGTGGCCGGGGCCGGCAACGACGCCCTCGAGATCGGGCCGCTGTACCCGGCGGCCTTCGCCGCCGAGCTGTTCAACGTGGTCACCGTGGGCGCCACGACGTCGAGCGACACGCTGGCTGGCTTCTCGAACTTCGGCCGGTGGACGGTCCACCTCGGCGCGCCGGGCACCGACATCCTCAGCACGGTGCCCGGCGGCGGCTACCAGCTGCTGAGCGGCACCTCCATGGCCACGCCCCACGTCAGCGGGGTGGCGGCGCTCCTGAAGGCGCAGGATCCGACCCGCGACTGGCGCGCCCTCAAGAACCTGCTCCTGGCCGGCGGTGACGACCGGCCCGCGCTGAGCGGCGTCACCCTCACGGGCAAGCGCGTCAGCGCCGGCGGCGCGCTGAGCTGCGCCGACGCCGTGCTCCTCCGCCGCCAGCAGCCCCTCTACGGCGCGCTCTTCCTGCGGCTCGGCGAGCCGCTCGATCTGGCCGCGCTGCACATCCGCTGCGCGGTGCCGGACGGCGACGTCACGGTCACCGTCGATCCCGGCGGGGAGGCCGTGATCCTGCGCGACGACGGCGGCGGCATCGACCAGACGGCCGGTGACGGCGTCTACGCCGCCACCTGGACGCCTCCGGCCGTCGGCACCTACACGTTGACCTTCCCCGGCGGCGACGTCGTCACCGTCCGGGTGTCGCCGAACCCGGTCTACCAGGTGGCCACGGCCCCGCTCGACTACCGGGTCATCACGGGGACCAGCCTCGACCTCGGCGACGACGCCGCGGCCGACCTGACGTTGCCGTTCCCGGTGATGTTCGGGGGCGCGAGCTTCGACCGTGTCTTCGTCAGCGCCAACGGCAACGTGAACTTCAGCGGGCCCTTCACCCAGCCCTTCAACTATCCGATCGGGACCGCCCCCATCGGCGAGCTGGTCGCGCCGTTCTGGGACGACCTGGCGCCGGTGCCGGGTACCGCCCAGAACGTCTTCTGGGCCGTGACGGGCACGGCGCCCCGGCGCGAGCTGGTCATCGAGTGGCGCAACGTCCCGCTCCACGCCTGCGCCGATGCCGCCGCCGCCGTGACATTCCAGGTGGTGTTCTTCGAGGACCGAAGCGACGTTCTCTTCAACTACGCCGATACCGTCTTCGGCGGAGCCTGCGCGGCGGCCGACCGGGGTGCCCACGCCAGCGTGGGCATCCAGACGTCGTTGCACCAGAGCACCGAGTTCAGCTTCGAGAGCGCGAGCCTCGCCGACGGGCTGGCGCTGCGGTGGACGAACCCGTCGCCCGGCGCCCGCGTCACGCCCACCTCCCGCGATTTCGGCGTCGTGGCCGTCGGCGCCTCGGCGGATCTGACGTTCACGGTCCAGAACACCGGGACCGCGACGCTGACCGGCAGCGCGGCCGGGCCGGCGCCGTTCAGCGTCGCCACCGGCGGCGCGTTCAGTCTCGGGCCGGGCCAGAGCCAGGACGTGACCATCCGCTTCAGCCCCACGGTCGACGGCGACGTCACCGCCAGCGTGACCTTCGCGTCGAACGCCGGCAGTTTCCAGCGCGCGGTGACGGGCACCGGGCTCGCCGCCCACACGGTGCCGTCACTCGTCTCGCTGGCACCGGCCGACGCCCGGGCCGGCGGGCCGGCCCTCACGCTCGTCGTGAGTGGCGGTGAGTTCGTCGCCGCCTCGGTGGTCCGCTGGAACGGAGCCGATCGGCTCACCACGTTCGTGAGCGCCACCGAACTGCAGGCGGCCATCCCGGCGAGCGATCTGGCCGCGGGCGGCACGGCCCAGGTCACCGTCTTCACCCCGGCCCCGGGCGGCGGCGCGTCCGGCGCGATCGCCCTCCGGATCGGCTACCCGGCACCCATCGTGACGTCGCTGACGCCCGACAGCGCGCCCGCAGGCGGGCCGGCCCTCGCGCTCACCGTGCACGGCGAGAGCTTCTTCCCCGTCTCGGTCGTCCGCTGGGACGGCGCCGCGCGCCCGACGACCTACGTGAGCGCCACCGAGCTGCGGGCCGCGATCCCCCTCGGCGATCTCCTCCACGCCGGCGCCTCCGGTCTGGTCGCGGTCGGCGTCTTCAATCCCGAGCCGGACGGCGGCAGCGCCCAGCGGTCGTTCGCGCTCGCCGGCGCCCGTGCGCTCGCCGTCACGACGGCGGGAGGCGGCGGCGGGACGGTGACGAGCAGCCCCGCCGGCATCGGCTGCGGCGCCGACTGCGCCGAGGCGTACGCGCCGGCCACGCTCGTGACGCTCACGGCCGCCCCCGACGCCCGCTCCCGGCTCTCCGGCTGGAGCGGGTGCGACACGACGAGCACCGCGACCTGCCGGGTCAGCATGAGCGCGAACCGATCGGTCACCGCGACGTTCGACCTGCTGCCGCGGCCCGACCTGCAAGTCGTCTCGGTGACGGCGCCGGCCGGCGGCGCCGTCGGCCGGCCGCTGGCGGTGAGCGCGCTGGTCCGCAACACCGACCTCGCCGCGGCGGTTGCGTCGACGCTGCAGTTCTACCTGTCGCCCGACGGCACGCTCGGCGCGGGCGCCCGGCTCTTGCTGAGCCGGCCCACGCCGGGCCTGGCGCCGGGGGCATCGACCACGGTCGCCGCCACCATGACGATCCCCTCCGACGTGCTGCCCGGCGCCTACCGCATCGTCGCGCTCGCGGACGCCGGCTCGGTGGTGAGCGAGCGCGTCGAGAACAACAACACCGGCGTCTCGGCGCCGATCACCGTGACGCTCTATCGCTCCGAGCTGGCGGTGACCGCGCTCACGGTGCCGGCACGGAGCGCGCTCGGCCAGCTCGTCGCGATCCAGAACACGGTGCGCAATACCGGCCCGGCGCCGGCCGGCGCCTTCTCCCTCCGCTTCCATCTGGCGAGCGACACCACGCTCGACTCGAGCGTCGCCGTCCTCGGGGTCCGCGCGCTCGGCGGCCTGGCCGCCGGGGCGCTGTCCTCCGCCACCACGTCGCTCCGGCTGCCGGCCAACGTCTCCGCCGGCCAGTACCACGTCCTCGCCGTCGCCGACGCCCTCGGTCAGCAGGTCGAGCTCGACGAGGACAACAACGTCGCCGTCTCGAGCGCGTTCGCGGTGGAGCCGTACCGCTCCGAGCTGGCCGTCACCGCGCTCGCGCCGCCGGCGCGCGCCGCGGTGGGCAAGCCGATCGCGCTCGCCAGCACCGTCCGCAACACCGGGCTGGCGCCGGCCGGCGCGTTCTCCATCCGCTTCTACCTGTCCAGCGACGGCAGCCTCGACGCCGGCGATCCGGTCCTGGGCACGCGTGTCGTCGCCGCGCTCACCGCCGGCGCCCAGGCCCCGGCCACGACATCGCTGACGATCCCGGGCAACGTGTCGGCGGGCCAGTATCACGTCATCGCCGTCGTCGATGCGCTCGGCCAGCAGCCCGAGCTCGACGAGACCAACAACGTCGCCGTCTCCGCGCCATTCGCGGTGGAGCCCTACCGGCCGGAGCTGGCCGTCGCCGCGCTGGCGCCGCCGCCGCGCGGCGCCGTCGGGCGGCCGATCACCGTGCAGAACACGCTGGGCAACGCCGGGCTGGCGCCCGCCGGCGCATTCTCCGTCCGCTTCCACCTCTCGGCCGACGGCGTGCTCGACGCCGCCGATGCCGTCCTCGGCGTCCGCATGCTCGCCGGCCTCGCACCGGGTACGACGTCCGCCGCCGCGACGACACTGACCCTGCCCGGCAACGTCTCCGCCGGCCAGTATCACGTCATCGCCGTCGTCGATGCGCTCGGCCAGCAGCTCGAGCTCGACGAGACCAACGACGTCGCCGTCTCCGCGCCGTTCTCGGTGGAGCCCTACCGGCCGGAGCTGGGGGTGACGGCGCTGACCCCGCCGGCTCGCGGCGGCCTCGGTCAGCTGATCGCCGTGAAGAACACCGTGACCAACACCGGCCTGGCGCCGGCCGGCGCGTTCTCCGTCCGCTTCCACCTGGCGAGCGATGCCACGCTCGACGCGAGCGTCGCCGTCCTGGGCGTCCGCGCGCTCGGCGGCCTGGCCGCCGGGGCCACGTCCGCCGTCACCACGTCGCTCCGACTCCCGGGCAACGTCTCGGCCGGCCAGTACTACGTCATCGCGGTCGTCGATGCGCTCGGCCAGCAGCCCGAGCTCGACGAGACCAACGACGTCACCGTCTCGTTGCCCTTCACGGTGGAGCCGTACCGGCCCGAGCTGGCCATCACCGCGCTGGCGCCACCGCCCGGCGGCATCGCCGGTCAGCTCATCGCGATCCCGAACACGGTCCGCAACACCGGCCTGGCCCCGGCCGGGCCGTTCTCCGTTCGCGTCCATCTGGCCAGCGACGCCACGCTCGACTCGAGCGTCGCCGTCCTCGGGACACGCGCGGTCAGCGGCCTGGCGGCGGGCTCCGCGTCGGCGGCCACCACAGCGCTCCGCCTCCCGGGCAACATCCCGGCCGGCCAGTACTACGTCGTCGCCGTCGTCGATGCCCTCGGCCAGCAACCCGAGCTCGACGAGACCAATAACATCACCGTCGCCGGCCCCCTGGCGATCACATCGCCGCCGCCGCACTGACGTCGGCGGAGAAGTCCCTCTCGTGGAATTGGGTGGCGCCGGGGGTCGGGCGCGAGGTCCGGGGTCAGGCACGGGTCCGCGGGCGCGCCATCATGGCGAGCCGTCGTCGCCGTTGTCGCTCCGGGCCCGGCTCGCGAGCCACCCACGACTCAACTTGTCCACGCGCCAGCCCCCTCTAGGGGATGGGGGGCCCGAGCGAGCCGGACCCGGAGCGAGTTACGGCGACAGGCGAGCCATGCGGGCGCGCCCGCGGACCCGTGCCTGACCCCGGACCCCGCGCCCGACCCCCGGCGCCACCCAACTCCACGAGAGTCATTCACCGCGCGCCGTCAGCGGAACGTAGTCGTACTCGCCGATCCCCTGCAGAACGAGGAACGTCGCCGACCGCTGGCCCCCGTTGACAACCAGGTGCGGTCGTCCGGGCCGGACCGTATACGTCTCCCCCGGCGCCAGCCGGATCTCTTCCTTGGGATCGCGGCAGAAGACGCGCAGATCACCCTCCAGCACATAGAAGGTGTCCTGGGTGTGCGTGTGGTAGTGCCACGGTACTTGCTGCGCCGGCGAGATCTGCAGCTCGGAGATTCGAAAGCCGGGGCGCTCGGCGTGGCGCGCGCGCCGCTCGACCTCGTACAGATGGCTGGCATCCTTGACCGCGTCCATCGTCGATTCCTCCCGTGCGCAGTATCGCGCGCGATTGACGCGGCGGCCAATGAACCTCGGGGAATCCGGCGACGTCCGGAACTCGGGCGCGGGGCCGGCGTGGGGCGCGGGTCCGCGGGCGCGCCTGCATGGCTCGCCTGTCGCCGTTGTCGCTCCGGGCCCGGCTCGCTCGGCCCCCCATCCCCGAAGGGGGTTGGGGCGTGGGCTCTTCGAG
>JBGQLG010000068.1:0-23991 GCA_041499965.1 Methylomirabilia bacterium | reverse complement strand
GGACATCTAACACCCCCGGGGTGGGCCCGTCAAACGAACGTGAGGCGGGTGCCCGTGACGGCTCAGCGACCGCCGAGCAGGTCGCGGGCAATCACGACGCGCTGGATCTGGTTGGTGCCCTCGTAGATCTGGGTGATCTTGGCGTCGCGCATGAAGCGCTCGACCGGGTACTCGCGGGTGTAGCCGTAGCCGCCGAACACCTGCACGGCGTCGGTGGCGACCTTCATCGCCGTGTCGGCGGCGAAGCACTTGGCCATCGACGCCTCCAGCGCGGTGCCGGAGACGCCGCGGTCGACCAGGGCGGCGGCATGGTGGACCATCAGCCGCGAGGCGTGCACCGCCATCGCCATGTCGGCCAGCATGAACTGGATGCCCTGGAACTCGGCGATGGCCCGGCCGAACTGGCGCCGCTCCTTGGCGTAGGCGGTGGCCGCGTCAAGCGCGGCCTGAGCGATCCCGACCGCCTGGGCCCCGACGGCGGGCCGCGAGCGATCCAGCGCGCCGAGGGCCACGCGGAACCCCTGCCCCTCCTCGCCGAGCCGGTTCTCGACGGGCACCTCGCAATCGCTCAGGTGCAGCGCCACCGTCGGCGAGCCGCGAATGCCCATCTTGCGCTCGAGCTTGCCGAGCGCGAAGCCCGGGAACGTCGGCTCGACCAGGAACGCCGTCACGCCCTTGTGCCCCCGCGCCCGGTCGACGGTGGCGAACAGCGTGAGGACACCGGCCTCACTGCCGTTGGTCACCCACATCTTAGTGCCGTTGAGCAGGTAGCGGTCGCCCTTGCGCACCGCGGTCGTCGTCATGCCGGCGGCGTCGGAGCCGGCGCCGGGCTCGGAGATGGACAGCGCGGAGGTGATCTCGCCGGCGGCCAGCCGCGGCAGGTAGCGGCGCTTCTGCGCCTCGGTGCCGTGGGAGACGATCGGATAGCCGGCCGCGTACTGCACGAGGTAGATCACCGCGGTCGACCCGCAGGCCCAGGCGATCTCCTCCACGGCCAGGCAGAAGGCCAGCGCGCCGAGCCCGGCGCCGCCGTACGCCTCGGGCACGTAGAGGCCCATGAGGCCGGCCTGGGCGAGCTGGCGCAGCGACTCGGCCGGGTACAGCTCGGCCTCGTCCACCTGGGCGGCGTGCCGCGCCACCTGCTCGCGGGCGATCGCGCGGGCGAGATCGCGCGTCTGCCGCTCGTCGTCGCTGAGCCAGAAGGCGTCGCGCATGGCGTCGATTATCGCTCCGCTTGACGCTCGCTCAAAGGGTGCCGCATGATGGCCCGCCGTCACGAGGAGGCCCCATGCCGAGCATCAGGACGAAGAAGCGGTTCGCCGCTGCCATCACCGGACTCGTGTTGATCCTCGCCGCCGGCCTCTATGCCGTCGCCCAGCAGCCGTACCAGCTGGCGCCGCTGGACGAGGCCAAGCGCGACCGCGCCGTGTCCGCGGGCGGCGGCAAGGTCCACGTGCTGCCCGCCACGCTGGCCACCACGCAGTGGGGCTGGCTCGATCCCGCCGAGCCGCCGAAGCTGACGATCGACTCCGGCGACACCGTCGCGGTCGAGACGATGATGCACGCCCACAACGCGATCCAGCCCGGCTCCACGATGGACGACATCGTGAAGCTGCGCCTGGCCAACCCGGGCGGCGGCCCCCACTCGGTGACGGGGCCGATCTACGTCAACGGCGCCGAGCCGGGCGACACGCTGGAGATCCGCATCAAGAAGATCGTGCCCAAGGCGTTCGCCACCAACTTCCACCTGCCGGGCAGCCAGTTCCCGACCGTGGGCCAGCTCGCCCCGGAGTTCGCGACCGGCTTCGTGCGCTACTACTACCTCGACTGGGACAAGCGCCAGGCCGAGTTCAAGCCCGGCATCACGATCGACCTGCAGCCCTTCCCCGGCACCATCGCGGTGGGTCCCGATCCCGGCGAGCCGAAGGAGAAGGCCGGCCCGCCCATCAAGGACGCGCGGGGACGAACGAGCACGCTGCGCCCGTGGAAGAACGGCTCGAACATGGACGTCAACGAGCTGCAGGAGGGCTCCACGCTCTACCTGCCCGTCTTCCACAAGGGCGCGCTCCTCTGGACCGGCGACTCCCATTGCCGCCAGGGCAACGGCGAGGTCAACCTGACCGCGCTGGAGTGCGCGTACCGCGAGATCGTGCTGCAGCCGATCGTGCGCAAGGACATGAAGCTCGAATGGCCGCGGGCCGAGACGGCCACGCACTTCATCATGATGGGCTTCGACGAGGACCTGAACGAGGCGATGAAGCTCGCCGTGCGGGAGACGGTGAACTTCCTGGCCGGCCAGACGATGGTGCCGATGAGCCGCGACGAGGCGTACGCGCTGACGTCGATGGTCGGCGACTGCCGGGTCAGCCAGGTGGTGGACATCCGCAAGGGCGTGCACTGCATGGTCCCCAAGTCGATCTTCGCCAAGAAATAGCCGCGGTGACCGGCGCGCGCGCCCTCGTCGCGCTCGCGCTCGTGGTGGCCGCCGGCCCGGCGCACGGGGCCGGCGGCCCTCTGCCAATCGTGACCACGACGACCGACCTCAAGGCGCTGGTCGAGGCGGTCGGCGGCGACCGCGTGGCCGTCGAGAGCCTGGCCCCGCCCCAGCAGGACCCCCACGCCGTCGAGGTGAAGCCGGGCCAGCTCGCGCGCCTGCGCGGCGCCGCGCTGCTGGCGCGCGTGGGCCTCGATCACGAGCCGTGGCTCGCGCGCGCGCTGGCCACGCTGGCCGAGCCGGCCCTGGCGCCCGGCGGCCCGCGCGACCTCGATCTCTCCCGCTCCGTCACGCTCACGCAGGTGGAGACGCCGCGGCTGCGCGACGACCGCGCGACGCCGCACCTGCACGGCTTCGGCAACCCGCACTACTGGCTCGATCCCGAGAACGCGCGGCCGATGACCGCGGCCATCGCCGAGGCGCTCGGGCGGCTGGCGCCGGCCGAGCGCACGGGCTTCGACGAGCGCCGGCGGCGCTTCCTCGCGCGGCTCGACGCCGGCCTGGCGCGCTGGGGCGCCGCCCTGGCGCCGTTCCGCGGCGCCCGGGTGGTCGCCGTGCACGACACCTGGCCGTACTTCGCCGCGCGCTTCGGGCTGGCGATCGCGGCCACCGTGGAGCCCACGCCCGGCGTGCCGCCCTCCCCGGCCTCGCTCGGCGCGCTCGTCGAGCGCATGCGCGCCACCGGCGTCCGCGTGCTGGTGGCCGAGCCGTACGCGAGCGCCGCCCTCGTGCGCGGCATCGCCGAGCGCAGCGGCGCCCGCGCGGTGACGCTCGTCCCCTCGGTCGGCGCCGACGCCGAGGCCGGCGACTACCTCGCCCTGTTCGACCTCAACGTGGCCCGGCTGGCCGGGGCCCTGGCGGCCGGGCGGTGATCGAGCTGCTGGCGCTGCCCTTCCTGGCGTGCCTCGTGCTGACGGGCATCCACGCCTATCTCGGCCTGCACGTGCTCGCGCGCGGCGTGATCTTCGTCGACCTGGCGCTGGCCCAGGTCGCCGCGCTCGGCCTCACCGTGGCGCTGCTGGCCGGCCATCCGCCGTCGAGCGCGGCCGCCTACTGGTACGCGCTGGCCTTCGCGGTCGGCGGCGGGCTGGTCTTCGCCCTCACGCGCGTGCGACAGGCGCCGATCCCCCAGGAGGCGATCATCGGCGTCGTCTACGCGGTCTCGGCCGCGCTGACCATTCTGGTCGTGGACCGCGCGCCGCAGGGCGCCGAGCACATCAAGCAGCTCCTGGTCGGCTCCATCCTCACCGTGAGCGCAGCGGACGTGGCCTCGCTGGCCGTCCTCTACGCCGCGGTCGGTCTCGTGCACTGGCTGGCCCGACGCCCGATGCTGGCCATCTCCTTCGGCGACGCCGAGGGCGGTGGCCGCCGGGTCGCCGCCTGGGACGCGCTCTTCTACGCCTCGTTCGCGCTGGTCGTGACCAGCTCGGTGCGGCTGGCCGGCGTGCTGCTCGTCTTCGCGTTCCTGGTGGTGCCGGCGGCAATCGCCGCGCTGCTGGCGCGCGGGGTGGGCGCGCGGCTGGCGCTGGGCTGGGCCACCGGCGGCGTGGTGAGCGCGCTGG
Source organism: Methylomirabilia bacterium (assembly GCA_041499965.1). Taxonomy (GTDB): domain Bacteria; phylum Methylomirabilota; class Methylomirabilia; order Rokubacteriales; family CSP1-6; genus AR5. The sequence goes on along the minus strand of JBGQLG010000068.1, from coordinate 19,935 downwards.
GCCTGATCGCTTCGTACCGGTGGGACCTGCCGACGGGCGCGACCGTCGTCGCCGCGTTCGGCGCGGCGCTGGCGGCGGCCGCGGGCGTGCGCGCCGCCCGCGCGGCGACCGTGGCCGTACGGGCCCGCGGGGCGGCGGCCCTCACGCCCGCCGGCCTCGTGCTCGCGGCGCTGGTGGCGCTGGCCGGCGCGCTGCTGGCCGTCTTTCCGGCGATGGACCATCCGTGGCTCGACGCGCTCGAGCGCGCCGCGCCCTCGGTCCAGGAGACGTTCCTCACTCCGACCGAGCGCCGGGTGCGGCGTGAGAGCCTCGAGGCCATCGCCCGCGGCGAGGGCGAGCTGCGCGGGGCGCGCGCGCTGCAGCAAGATGTCGCGTGGGGTACGCGCACGCTGGACGACACCCAGCGCGAGCAGCTGCGCCAGTTCCTGGCCGGGCGCAGCGAGATCAGCGCGGGGGATCGGATGGTGCTGGGGACGCTGAGGGGCAAGGCGCGCGAGCGCCAGCGCTACTGGGTCGGTTTGCCGCTCGTCGTCGCCGGGGCGACTCTCGGGGTGATGCTGGGCCGGCGGCGGGCGGGCTGACCCCAAGCGGCTACTTCGCGTCGTACGTGTAGAAGCCGCGCCCCGTCTTGCGGCCGAGCTGGCCGGCCATGACCATGCGCTTGAGCAGCGGCGGCGGCGCGTAGCGCGCCTCGCGGAACTCGTCGAACATCACCTCGGCCACGTACATGGTGGTGTCGAGGCCGACGAGGTCGAGCAGCGTGAACGGTCCCATCGGATAGCCGCACCCGAGCTTCATCGCCGCGTCGATGTCCTCCAGCGACGCCAGCCCCCCCTCGTAGACGCGGATGGCGTCGAGCAGGTAGGGCACCAGCAGGCGGTTGACGATGAAGGCGGTGGCGTCCTTGGCCTGCACCGGCACCTTGCCGACCGAGCGGACGAACTCCGTCGCCGCCGTCGCCGCCGCGTCGTCGGTGAGGATGGTGCGGACCACCTCGACCAGCTTCATCAGTGGGACGGGATTGAAGAAGTGCATGCCGACCACCTGGCCGGGCCGCCGGGTGGCCGCGGCCAGCGCCGTCACGTTGCACGACGAGGTGTTGGTGGCCAGGATCGCGGCGGGCGCGCAGATGCGGTCGAGCTTGGCGAACGTCTCGTTCTTCAGCGCCTGGTTCTCGGTCATCGCCTCGATCACCAGGTCGCACGCCTTGAGGTCGTCCAGCCGGGGCGTCCCGGCGATGCGGCCGAGCGTCTCGTCCTTGGCCCGGGCCTCGATCTTGCCCCGGGCGGCGAGGCCCTCGAGCGTGTCACGCAGGCGGCCGAGCCCGCGCTTGACCAGCTCGTCGCTGGCCTCGACGAACAGCACCGAGTACCCGGCCTGGGCCGCCACCTGCACGATGCCGGAGCCCATGAGGCCGCAGCCGATCACCCCGACGTTCTTGATGGGCACGCGTGAGCAGTCTACCGGGCCGCTGAAAAAGGCCCATCTGCTTCGTTGGCGCCCTCGGCCGCACGCTCGACGTACAGGGAGTACGCCTCGCGTGCGGCCTTCGGGCGCCGCCTCGCATCTGGACCTTTTTGAGCGGCCTGCGGATTGCTCACCGAAGGAGGCTAGCGGCGGCGGCCGGGGCGCGGCGGCGGCTCGAAGAAGTCGCCGCCGGGCGGGCAGTCGTGGCGAATGATGACCGTGGTGTTGCCGTAGCGGACGCTGCCGTCGGGCTGCAGCTGGTACTCGGTCTTCGGCGGCGGGGGGCCGTCGCGGCGGATCGATTCATCGAAGGCCTTGTCGCGCGTGTTCGACGAGGGCTTCGTCATCTCGAGGATGATCGAGCCGCTCACCGGCGTCTTGGCCTCGTCGTGGCCGGCGGCCGCGGCCGGTAACCCGACCAGCAGCGCCAGCGCCCCCAGCGTCGATGTCCGCATGCCGTCCCTCGTCCTAGTCGTACACGATCAGCGAGTGCAGCGGGTAGTTCTTGAGTTTGTCACGTCCGTGCAGGAAGGCCAGCTCGATCATGAAGGCCACGCCGACCACCGTGCCGCCGAGCTGCTCGACCAGCCGCAGGGTGGCGCCCATGGTGCCGCCGGTCGCCAGCAGGTCGTCCACCGCGAGCACGCGCTGGCCGGGCGTGATGGCGTCCTCGTGCATGGCCAGGGTGTCGCGCCCGTACTCCAGCTCGTACTCCACCTCGATGGTCTTGCCGGGCAGCTTGCCCACCTTGCGCACCGGGACGAAGCCCGCCTGCAGCTGGTGGGCGACGGCGCCGCCGAAGATGAAGCCGCGCGACTCGACGCCGACCACGATGTCCACGCGCTCGCCCTGGTAGCGGCCGGCCAGCGAGTCGACGGCGAAGCGCCAGGCCGGGCCGTCGCGGAGCAGCGTCGTGATGTCCTTGAAGAGGATGCCCTCGGTGGGGAAGTTCTTGATGTCGCGGATCCTCGCGCGCAGCTCGGCGACGTTCATGGGCCGCATACTAGTTGATCCGTCTCGGGCGGCGCAACCACGGTACTCGTCGCCCCCTCACAGCTCCTGCGTAGGTCTGATGCTCGACGCCGCGGTCCACCACGAACCGCTCGCCGGGCCCCAGGACCACCGTGCGATCGCGCAGGCGGACCTCCAACGCTCAAGGCGCTGCTCCTTCGAGCTGGGCGATGGCCTCGGGGAGGGTGGCGAGGCTCGGGATGACGGCGTCGGGGCGCTGGGCGCCCAGAGATTTGAGGGACGCCGTGGTGACCTGGATGGCGCGCAGGCCGGCGGCGCGGGCGCCGTGGACGTCGAGGACGGCGTCGTCACCGACGTGGACGGCGGCGGCGGGCTCGACCTGGATGGCGCGCAGGGTGAGCGCGAAGATCTCCGGGTCGGGCTTGCGGATGCCCACCTCGTCGGAGAAGGTCGTGTGGGCGAAGCACGCGAGCACGCCGAACCGATCGAGGACCTTGCGCAGCGTCGCCCCCGGCGTGCGCATCGTGTTCGAGACCAGCGCCAGCGTCAGGCCTTGCGCCCGCAAGCGCTCGAGCGCGGGCCGGGCGCCGCTGTCCACCATGGGCGGCACCAGGAGCGCCGGCTCCGCGTAGGCCTCGAGCAGCGCCGCCAGCGTCGGCGCCGGCACGCGGGCCGGCAGGCCGCGATCGAGCGCGCCGAGGATGGCGCGCACGTGCTCGACGCCCGGCACGTCCTTGTTGGTCGACCACAGGCGCCCCAGGTAGGACCCGGACTCCTCGTAGGCGCGGTCGAGGGCCAGCGGCGTCACCTTCACGCCGATGCCGGCCAGGATCGTCTCGAAGTCGGCGAGGCGGCGGCGCTTGTAGCGGTTGTCGCTCCCGGGGGGATCGAGGAGCAGCGTGCCCCAGAAATCGATCGTGACCGCGCGGATCTTCAGCGCGGCGCCTCGAAGCGCGGCGCCCGCTTCTCCAGGAAGGCCGTCGCGCCCTCGCGCGGCTCACCGGTGGCGTACGACGCCGCGAAGGCGGCGATGCCCGCGCGGACGGCGGCCGTCAGGTCGCTCTCGCGCCAGCGGACGATGAGCGCCTTCTGCAGCCGCACCGCGCCCGGCCCGCACGCGAGGATCGCCTCGACCATCGTCTCCACCGCCGGCTCGAGCCCCTCGCGCTCCACCACGCGATTGACCAGGCCCCAGGCGAGCGCCTCCCGGGCGCCGATCGTCGCGCCGGTCAGCAGCAGCTCGGCCGCGCGACCGGGGCCGACGAGCGGCGGCAGCAGCGCGGCCTGGATCACCGAGGGCACGCCGACGCGCACCTCGGGCAGGCCCAGCGTCGCCTCGACCACGGCCACGCGCAGGTCACAGGCCAGCGCCAGCTCGAAGCCGGCGCCGAGCGCGTGGCCGTTGACGGCGGCGATGACGGGGAAGGGCGCCCGGTGGACGGCGTCGATCGCGTCGTGCAGCGCGGTGATCAGCGCGGTCGCACCGGCGGCGTCGAGGTCGCGCAGCACGCGGACGTCCATGCCACCCGTGAAGGCGCGGCCGGCCCCGGTCACCACGGCGAGGCGCACGGCCGGATCGGCGGCCAGCGTGGTGAAGGTGGAGCGGAGGGAGGCGATGAGACCGGGCTCGAGCAGATTCAGCGGCGGCCGGTCGAGCGTGCACCGCACGACGCCGCCCCGGCGCTCGACGCGAAGGGCGGCCTCGGCCATCAGTAGCGGCGCATGGACGGGTCGATCGCGCGCGCCCAGTAGTCGAGCCCGCCGGTCAGGTTGCACGCGTTCGCGAAGCCGAGCGAGCGCAGGTACTCGGCCACCGCGGCGCTGCGCACGCCCTGGTGGCAGTACACGACGATCTCGTCCTGGGGGCTCAGCTCCTCGACGCGCAGCTCCAGCTCCTCGATGGGAATGTGCACGGCGTTGGGCAGCCGGCAGAGCTGGACCTCCCAGTCCTGCCGCACGTCGAGGAGCAGCGGCGCCTCCTTGCGGTCCAGACGCGCTTTCAGGTCCTGCGGGCTGATCTCGCTCATCAGCGGGGGGCCGGGCGCCCGACCACGAACTCCGCCAGCCAGCCGTTGACGACCGGCCCGTGCTCGAGGTGGGGAAAGTGGCCGCAGGCGTCGACCCAGCGCAGCGACGCCCGCGGGAAGCCGGCGACGGCCTCGGTGGCGTGCTGCGGAGACACCGCGGGATCCTGGCGGCCATGCACGAGCAGCACCGGCAGATCGAGCGTGGCCAGGGCCCGCCGGTAGTCGGCACGATGGTCGATGAAATCCGCGCGGATGTGGCGGGCCGTCGCCAGCCACGCCGCGCGCGCCTCGGCGCCGGTGCGGATCGCGTAGTCGTGCTCGATCAGGAAGTCGACGTCGGCCGGGCGCGGGACGTGGAAGCAGCGGGCGACGGCCGCCTTGTAGATGGCCGCCCGCCCACACAGGGCCAGCGCCTCGCCGACCACCGGCAGCGCGATCAGGCGATAGGCCCACGACATGCGGAAGCTGAAGCCGGGGACGAGCCCGGCCACCAGCGCCAGCCGCTCGACGCGGGCGGGATGGGTCAGCGCGTAGGTGACCGCGACGGAGCCGCCCAGCGAGTGGCCGACCAGCGAGGCCTGGCCCACGCCCATGGCGTCGAGGAAGGCGTGGAGCGCCCGCGCGAAGTAGCCGAGTCGATACAACGCGCGGGGCTTGGCCGAGCGGCCGAAGCCGGGCAGGTCGAGCGCAAACACGGTCGCGCGGGTGGCCAGCGCGTCGATGGTGTCCCGCCACGACTGGGCGAAGCCACCGAGGCCGTGCAGGAGCACCACCGCGGGACCACGCCCGGCCACGACGTAGTGCAGCGTGAGCCCGTCCACTTCCCCGCCGCGGAGCGTGACGTCCGGCATGGGAAAGGGATTCTACCAGACGCCGGCGGATCAGGCGTCCGCGAGTCGGCTCAGCGCGTCGCGGAAGGGGAAGATGCTGAAGACCCCGCCGGTGTGGATGAAGCAGATGCGGCGGCCCAGGCTGCCGGGCTCGCGCCGGATGCGATCGAGCAATCCGCCGAACGCCTTCGCGGTGTAGACGGGATCGAGCACGATCCCCTCCTGCCGGGCCACTCGCAGGACCATCTCGAGGTCCTCCTGGCGCACCGCGGCACGGCCCACGCCCTGGTAGCCGTCGAGCAGGCGGATCTCGTCGGGCACCCGCACGGCCAGGCCAAAGCGGCGGCGCGCCTGCTCGAGCACCTCGCCGACGTAGGCGCGCACGCGCTCGCCCTCCCAGGCGATCGGCACGCTCACGATCTCGGCGCGCAGGCCGGCCAGCTGCTTGGCCATCAGCAGGCCGGCCTGGCTGCCGCCGCTGAAGGCGGTGATGACGACCGTGTCGAACTCGGGCGCGCCGTGACGGATCTGCTGGACGATCTCCTGCCCGCACGACAGGTAGCCGAGCGCGCCCACCACGGTGGCGCCGCTCTCGGGGATGACGTACGGCGTGCGCCCGGCGGCGCGCGCGCGGCCGGCCATCTCCAGCATGACCTGGTCGACCTTCTCCCACTCCTCGTCGTCGCAGTAGCGCACCTCGGCGCCGAGCAGCCGATCGAGCAGCAGGTTGCCGTCGTACTCGGCGGGCGGGGCGCCCTTGAGTGCCAGCATCGCCTTGAGCCCCAGTCGCGCGGCCACGGCGGCGACGCAGCGACAGCAGTTGGACTGGCTGGTGCCGCAGGTGATCAGCGTGTCGGCGCGCTGGGCCAGCGCCTCGCCGACCAGGAACTCGAGCTTGCGGATCTTGTTGCCGGTCTCCAGCAGGCCGGTGAGGTCGTCGCGCTTGACCCACAGCTCCACGCCCAGCTCGGCGGAGAGGCGCTCGAGCTTGAGCAGCGGGGTCGGCGCGCAGGCCAGCTCGACGCGCGGAATCGGGGGGGCGGCGGTGGTGGTGGCCATCGAATTCACTATGTCAGTTGAACAGGTCGCGTTGCAAGACTTCGTCGCCGGCATCGCGCTGGCCCAGCAGCCGGCGCAGGGCCAGCGCGTTGCGGACCGGATAGTCACGGTTGTTGTTGTTGAAGGAGACGAAGACCTCCTCGCTCTCCTCCGCGAGGCCGCCGATCTCCGGCACCAGCACGGCCAGCTCGGCGTCGCTGTAGAGGTAGTCGTACTTCTCGCGCACCGACGGCTCCTCGCCGCGGAGCTGGCGCAGCCAGCCCTCGGCGTTGCGGCCGTGCAGGCGCAGGACCGCGGTCGGCCCGGTCACCGCGGTCACGTGCGGCATGGCGCCGGCGACGGCCGGGGCGTCGGTGACGACGTGGGCGAGCCGGGCCGTCCGCAGCGCCCGCAGGGTCTCGTCGGCGTGATCGGGAAACCAGGAGCGATGCCGGAACTCGGCCGCCAGCGTCCAGCCCGGCAGTCGCTCGGGCAGCGACGCGAGATACTCGAGCCGGGCCGGCGCGTAGTGCACCCAGGGCGCGAACTGGAACAGGACGTAGCCCAGCTTGCCGGCGTCCTCGAGCGGCCGCAGGGCCGCGCGGAAGAGCCGGAAGGCGGCGTCGAGCCCCTCGGGCGGGACGTCGTCGGCCAGGATCTCGCCGCGCTGGCTGCGCCGGGCTCGCGCGGGCAGCACGGCCTGCACGTCGGCGGGCAGGGCTTGCGAGCGGGGATGATGGCCGGTCATCAGGCTCCACGCCTTCACGTGGAAGACGAAGCCCGGGGGCGTGCGCTCGGCCCAGCGGCGGACGGTCAGCACGTCGGGGATCGCGTAGTAGGAGGCGTTGACCTCGACGACGTCGAACACGGCGGCGTAGAAGCGCAGCCGGGCCTCCGCGCTCATCGACTTCGTCGGATAGAACGTGCCGGCCTCGATCAGGGCCGGGTCGGCCCACGAGCAGATGCCCACCCGGACGCGGCTCACACGATCTTCTCGTACACCCCCGGCGGGATGACGCGGTAGACGTGGATGGGCTGCGAGACGTTCTTGAACGCGCGCTCGCCGAGGCTCTCCAGCACGAACTGCGACTTGATGCGCTCGGCGGGCGTCGGCCCCACGATGATCTCGCCGCCCTGCGCGGAGCCGGCGAAGCGGGCGGCCAGGTTGGTGGTGGGCCCGGTGGCGGTGAACGTCCAGCGCGGGCTGGCCCCGACGCCGATCTTGGTGGCGCCCACGAGGGCCTCGCCGCTGTTGATGCCCATGTGCAGCGCGATGGGCGGGAACACGCCACCGTACTCCTCGTTGAGCTGCTCGGTGCGCTGGCGGATGGCGAAGGCGGCCCGGGTGGCGTTGAGCGCGTGATCGGCGGCGGTGGGCTGGGCCTGGAAGATCACCATGAGGCCGTCGCCGGCCGTCTCGTTGATGTCGCCGTGGTGGCGCTGGATGATCTCGAGGAAGCTCGAGAAGTACGTCTGCACGAGCTGGTTCAGCTTGCGCGGCTCCAGCTGCTCGGAGAGCTTCGTGTAGCCGGCGATATCGAGGAACAGCACCGAGACCTCGACGCTCTTCTTCTCCAGCTCGGTGGCGTTGGGATTCTGCTCGAGCAGCCGCTGCACGGCCTCCGGCACGAACTTCGCCAGCTCGCCCTTGAGCTGCTCCAGCAGCTCCAACCGCTCGCGCGACTCCTGCAGATGCTGGAGCGCGGTGGCCAGCTCGCTGTTCTTGCCCTCCAGCTCCTGCCGGGCGCTGGACAGGCGCGCGGTCATCTCGTTGAAACCGGCGCCGAGCTGGCCGATCTCGTCATTGGAGGACACCGGCGCCCGGGCCTCGAAGTCGCCGGCGCCGACCCGGCGGGCGGCGGCGGCGAGCTGGGTGAGCGGGCGCACGACGACGCGGCGCATCGCCACCGTCAGCACGCCGGCGGCCGCCACGATCGTCAGGCCGCCGACGAGAAACTGCCGGTTGCGGTGGCGGCGCACCTCGGCCAGCACCGGCTCCATCGACGTGTCGACGCGCACCACCGCCCGCACCTTGTGGTCGCTGCCGTGGCAGCCCTGGCACTTCTCCTGGTTGATGATCGGATAGTGCAGCGTGAAGAACGTGGCGCCCGCGCGCATCTCCAGCGACTCCTGGGTCTGGAGCGACTCGATGGCCCGGGTGAACTGCGGCCCCGACGCGGCCTGGCCGGGGGGGCGCGCCATCTTCTTGATGTTGTCCAGCACCTCCTTGGGCAGCCCGGCGTTCTTGTCGACCTCCATGGCGGTGACGAGGTCGGTGAACGCCTCCACGCCGTTGCGGCGGAAGACCGTCAACCCCTCGACCGGCGACGAGGTCTTCAGCTCCTGCAGCACGGTGCGGGTGACGTCGGGGCGCTCCTGCAGCATGGCGGCCTCGATGCTGGCGACCAGGGTGGCGGTGAGGCGGCGGGCGGCCATCTTGTTCTGCTCGAGTAGCAGCTGGGACTCGCGCTGGACGGTCAGGATGGTGGAGGCGCCGAAGCCGATGATGAGCACGACGACGATGAGGACCGAGATCTTGACCGCCAGGCGACCGCGCGGCATCGCGGACCGATCGTATCACGTGGGATCGCGTAAGATCGCGCCATGAACCTGGCGCGGCTCGGCGAGGAGAGCGTGCAGACGTGGGGCGAGTACGTCTCGCTCGCCTTCGAGGGGCGCGAGTGGACCAACGTCGAGCAGCAGCGCGCCGCCCACCGCTTCGCTCACGCGCTCGGGCGGCTGGGCGTCGGTCCCGGCGACCGCGTGGTCGTACTGCTGCCGAACTGTCCCGAGGTGCTGCAGGCGTACGCGGGCATCCTCAAGGCCGGCGCGGTCATCGTGCCGGTCGTGTTCCTGCTCGGGCCGTCGGAGGTCCGGCACATCCTGGAAGACTCCGAGGCCAGGGTCGTCGTCACCGCACCGGAGCTTCTCGACAAGCTCGGCGGCTGGCCCGGCGCGGTCGTGCTGGTGGGCGGCGGCGCCGGCGGCCAGGCGTGGGACGCGCTGCTCGCGAGCGCGCCGGAGGCATTCACGACCGTGGAGCGCGCCGACGACGAGCTGGCGGTGATTCTCTACACCGCCGGGACCACCGGCCGGCCCAAGGGCGTGGCGCTGTCGCACGCCAACCTGGCCTCCAACGCGCGGGCGGCCGCCAGCCTCTCCGAGCTGGACCGCAGCGCCTGGAGCCTGATGGTGTTGCCGCTCTCGCACTCCTACGGCCTCACGGTGATGAACGCGGGGAGCATCCTGGGGTCCAGGGGCGTGCTGCTGCGCTGGTTCAATCCCCAGGGCGTGCTCGAGACCATCCAGCGCTATCGGGTCGCGTCGATGTCGGGCGTGCCGACGATGTTCGTCTACCTGCTGAATGCTCCGGACGCCGGGCGCTTCGACACGTCGTCGATGCGCGCGTGGGGCTCGGGCGCCGCGCCGCTGCCGGCCGAGATCGTCGAGCCGTTCGAGAAGAAGTTCGGCGGCCGGATCCTCGAGGGCTACGGCCTCACCGAGGCGTCACCCGTCGTCAGCGCGCACCGCCTCTCGGGCGTGCGCAAGCTCGGCTCGGTCGGCCAGGCGATTCCCGGCGTGGAGGTCGCGATCCTCGACGACGCGGATCGGCCGCGGCCGGCCGGCGAGATCGGCGAGGTGTGCGTGCGGGGACCCAACGTCATGCAGGGCTACTACCGCCTGCCCGAGGAGACGGCGCGCGCGCTCCGCAACGGCTGGCTGCACACCGGCGACGTGGGGCGACTCGACGACGAGCGCTATCTCTACATCGTCGAGCGCAAGAAAGACCTGATCATCCGCGGCGGCTTCAACATTTATCCGCGGGAGGTCGAGGAGGTGCTCTACGCGCACCCGGCGGTCGCCGAGGCCGCGGTGGTCGGGACGCCCGATGCGCTGATGGGCGAGGAGGTGCTGGCGTTCGTGGCGCTCAAGGCCGGCGCCACCGCCGACGCCGAGACGCTGATCGCCTTCTGCCAGGGGCGCCTGGCCAAGTACAAATGTCCCAAGCAGGTGCGCGTCGTCGAGGCGCTGCCCAAAAGCCCGATCGGCAAGATCCTTCGCAAGGAGCTCCGCTCCCTGGCCTGAGCCCAGGGAGCGGAGCCGGAAGCTGACCGGCGTGCTACCGGTCTTCCGCCTTCTCGGCGACGTCCTCGATGCCTTCCTGGATCTTGCGCTTGGCGCGACCCACGCCCTCGCGCGCAGTGCCGACGGCGCGCTCGATCTCGCCTTCAGCCTCGAGCGCGGGATCGTTGAGCAACTCGCCCGCCTTGTCCTTCACGTAGCCCTTGGCTTTCTCGGCCTTGCCCTTGATCTCCTCGCGGTTCATGGGTCCTCCTCGACGCGCAGCGCGCGCGTCGACGACGTAAGCGTGCAACGCCGCTGCCACGCGCGTGTAGTGAACGACGAGCGCGCTCGGTGTAATTTCCTCACGCGCGAATGGAAAGACCATGCGATGCGGACACCAGATCCTGTGTCCCGCATTTCTCTGCGCCATTCCGTCACGCCGTAAGCGTTGAATTTGTCGGAGCACCGGTCCGGGCCGTCAGCTGAGTGACACTACCCACGGTAGAAACGTACCCAACTCTCAACGACCGGTTGCGTAGCCGCCTTGGCGAGTGTTACTCTCAGGCACTTCATACATTCGTCCCGTCATCCTCCTGATCGTTCTGGTCGCTCGACCGAGTTCCGAAACTGGCAGTCGCAACACAAAGGAGGAAACTGCAATGAGCATTCGGAAAGTCATGGCGATCCTGGCGCTGGCCGTCGTCGTCTCGTTCGGAGGCGTCATCCTCACGCGCCACATGATTGCCGTCGCAGGTGAGATGGATGCCGAGCGGCTCAACCGCTCCATCCTCGATTACATCGCGCAGAAGAATCCACAGGCGCCTATCAGTGCCTTCCGTCGGTTCCCGGAGGTCCTGCTGGCCGAGGCGCAGCGCACGAGTCTCGACCACTGCCTGGCCATCGCGCAGGCCGAGGTCGAGTCCGAGTTCAAGCACGACGCGGTCGGTGCGGCCGGCGAGATCGGCCTGTTCCAGATCAAGCCCTCCACCGCAGCGCTGCTGGAGCCGCTGGCCGGCAAGTTCAAGCGGCCCGTGTTCGCCGGCAACGTCCGCGACCTCGGCGATCTCGCCGATCCTGCCGTCAGCACCCGCTTCGCGATGGCGTACCTGCGCGACATCATGACGCGCAAGGCGAGCATCAAGGACGCGCTGACCGAGTACAACGGCGGCCCGCTGGGCCGTCATCCGAACTACTACCGCATGGTGATGGGCGCCTACGTCGAGGTGCTGGAGCACCAGGAGCTACGCTGCCGGTTCCGCGAGGTGCCCAAGCAGATGCCGCTGCTGACTCGGCTGGCACAGATTTAGGCTCGGAGGGGGCGTTGCCCCCCTTCCGACGGTCGTCGCGCGCCTGACGGCGCGCTCCTCCCTGCCTCCCCCCAGGAAACGCAGGATTGCGCGGGCGAAGCCCGCGCTCGAACGTGGTCTCTCTACGCGTGCGGCGGCACCAGGCGCTCGGCTGGGCTTTGCGTGCGAGCTAAGATTCCGGCGTAACTCGTGCGGATCTTGGGGAGGGTGGGATGAAGAGGGTGAGCGCAGGGCACGGCTCGCCCGACCCGCGGCGTCACCGGAGTCGACGAGAAGCCGTCAGCTGAGGTCGATCGCGCGAGCCAGGTCGAAGTCCTTCACGGAGAGGCCCCCGGCGTCGTGCGTCGAGAGCGCCAGCGTGACGCGGTTGTAGCGGATGTCGATGTCCGGATGATGGGCCGCACGCTCGGCCAGATCGCCCACGCGGTTGACGAAGGCCAGCGCCGCGCGGAAGTCGTCGAAGGTGTACGTCCGCCGGATTTCCGCCCCCGCCCGCTCCCAGCCCGGCGCCTGCCGCAGCGCGGCGGCGATGCCGGCCTCGTCCAGCCGGCTCACGATCGCGCGAACTTCTGCAGCGAGCGCAGCTCGCGCGGCGGCTGCTCGTGCTGGCCGACCGCCGTGTACGACACCTCGGCCACGTAGAAGTCGCCCCGCGAGTCCACCGCCACGCCGTGCGGCGCGACGAACTCGCCCGGCTTCTCGCCGGCGAACCGACCGCCCACACGGCCGATCAGCTCGCCCTTGATCGACAGGATGCTGACCCGGGCGCCGATGTTCGGCACCTCCTTGTTGACCGCCAGGTGCGTCGGGAGCTCGCCGACGTAGAAGACGTCGTTGCGCGAGTCGGCGTACAGCCCGCACGGCCGGTGCAGGTTCTTCCACTGGTCGAGGTACTTGCCGCCGCCGTCGAAGATCTGCACGCGGGAGTTCTCTCGATCGGCCACGTAGACGAGCCCGGCGGCGTCGGTGGCGATGTTGTGCGGGATGTTGAAGCAGCCGGGATCGGTGCCCGGCTCGCCCCACGACTGCAGGGGGCGGCCCTGGGGATCGAATTTGTGCACGCGCGAGTTGCCGTAGCCGTCCGAGATGTAGATGTTGCCGGTCTTGGGGCAGATGGCCGAGTGGGTCGGGCGGTTGAACGGCTTGCCGCCGTGCAGCGTCGAGGCCTGGTCCGGATCGCCGATGGTCAGCCGCAACTTCCCCTCGGGTGTGAACTGTCGGATCGTATGGTGCAGGTCGTCGGTGAGCCAGATGTTGCCGTCGGGCCCGACGTTGATGCCGTGCGCGCGCCGGATCAGCCCCTCGCCCCACGAGCGCCGGAACGTGCCGTCGCGATCGAAGACGATCACCGGATGCTGGCCCCGGTTGAAGACCCAGACGTTGTCGCTGGCGTCCACGGCAACGCTCGTGGCTTCGACGAACGACCAGCTATCGGGCAGGCGCCCCCACCCTTCGACGGGACGGTATTGCATCGCTGGCTCCTCTATCGGCCGTACTGGGTCGTCAGGTACTGCGTGATGGCCTTGGCGTCCTCGGCGCTGATGCTCGCGCCGTAGACCTTGATCATCTTCGTCACGACGCCCTCCCACTGCCGGACGTCGCCGTGCGGCTGCATGACCACGTAGTCCGTCGAGTGACAGTTGCGGCAGGCGCGCTCCGTCACGTCCTGGCCGGGAGCGGCCTTGAGGTCGCCGTAGGGATGGTCGGGCGGCAGCGTGATAGTCCGGCTCTGGGCGCCGGCCACGAGCGGCAGGCCGGCCAGGACCAGCAGCGCGAGCGCGGCGCGGAGCGTCGCCAGCCGGATCATCCCGCCTGGAGCTCGATCGATTCGATGACGTTGCGCAGGTACCCGGCCGGGTTCCACAGGGGCTCGTAGCCCTGCGACTCGCCGATCCCGTTGACGGCGCGCACCAGCAGCCGGTAGGCGCCGGGGCGCGGCGGCGTCCACGCCGCCGTCCATTCGCGGAAGGAGTAGCGCCCGAGGTCGGCGCCGAGCTGCGCGCGATGCCAGGTGGCGCCGCCGTCGTCGGAGGTCTGCACCTCGCGGATGCCCGAGCCGGAATCGAAGGCGACGCCCTTCAGGGTGGCCGGGCGGGCCACGGCCACGCGCGTGCCGCTCTCCGGCGTCGCGATGAAGGAGCGCACGGTCATGCGGCTGATGGGCACGGTGTGGGCCGGCGCCTGGCCCGGCTCGACGCAGCCGCACGCGTTGTCGGGAATGCGGTAGCCCGGCTTCATCCAGAACTTCTCGAACACGTGGTCGATCACCTGGATCTCGCTCAGGTGCTTGACCCAGTAGGTCGCGTACCAGCCGGGCACGATGAGCCGCACCGGGAAGCCGTTGAGCATCGGCAGGTCGGCGCCGTTCATCTGGTAGGCGACGAGCACGTCGGCGTCCTCGATCGCCCGCGCGAGATCCAGGCTCTTGGCGAACTGGGGCACGGTCGGAAAGGCCGGACGGTCAAGGCCCTCGAAGGTCACCTGCATCGCACCCTGGCGCACGCCGGCGGCCGCCAGCACGTCGCGCAGGCGGGCACCCACCCACTCCGCGTTGCCCATGGCGCCGTCGCCCCACTCGCCGCCGAGCACGCGCGGCGAGAACCGGCCCCGGCTGTTGCCCGAGCACTGCGCCACCGCGGTGACGGCGGCGCGCGGGAACTTCGTCTTGAGCTCGTCGAGCGACAGCTCCAGCGGGTGATCGACGCGCCCGCCCACGCGCAGCCGCCAGGCGCCGAGATCCACGCTGGTCGGCGTCGGAAACGTGTGGTAGCGGACGAAGAACGCGTCGTTGGGCGTGATCGCGCGGTCGAAGTATCGCATCGGCGTCTCGAGCTGGGCCGGGCGGGAGGTCAGCAGGATGAGGTCGGTCTTCTCGGGATAGCGGACCAGCGGCCGCCCGGCCAGGACGGGATCGGCGGCGAGCGCGCCGCCGAGCGACCCCGAGACGGCGGTGAGAGCCGCGAGCGCGCCGGCGCCGGCCAGGAACGAGCGGCGATCGAGGTCTGCCATGCCGGGCCGACTATATCAAGCCTGAGGCGCTTCCACCCCTTTCGCCTCCGGCGCCGTATACCCTCGTGGCGATGGATGAGCCGACCTTCACCCGACTGGCCCAGGAGTACGCGGGACGCCTCTACGGCGTGGCCTACCGCATGCTGGGCAACCGCGCCGACGCCGAGGACGCCGTGCAGCGCGGGCTGCTGAAGTGCTTCGCGGCCCGGGCCAGCTACTCGCCGCGCTGGGCGGTCTCGACGTGGCTGTACCGCGCGCTCACGAACGTGTGCATCGACGAGCTGCGCCGCCGCCGGGTCCGCCACGAGGCCCCCGACGTGGATCTCGAGGCGGGACCGCCGCCGGCGGCCGAGCGCGTCGACCTGACGCGCGCGCTGGAGACGGTGCCCCGCGAGGCGCGCGTGCTGCTGGCGCTGCACTACGTCGACGGGCTCGGCTACGGCGAGCTCGCAAAGATTCGCGGGATCTCGATCAACACGGTGAAGAGCCAGCTCGCGCGAGGCAAGGCCATCTTGAAGAAGGCGCTGCAGGCAGGAGGACACGATGGATCGCATTGACGAGACCCTGAAGGCGATGTTCGCGGTGCCGGCGCCGGCCACGCTGCCGGGACGCGTGCGGGCGGCCCTGCGCGAGCCGGCCCCCACGCTGGAGGCGCTGGCCGATCGGTTTCACTTCGAGGCGACCGAGCGCGGGGTGTCGCGCCTGGCCTACGGGCGCGGGCGCGACGTCGCCGCCGGCCGGGGCCGCCGCCACGTCGAGCAGGCGCGGGCCGAGCTGGCCGAGTACCTGGCGGGCCGGCGCACGTTCTTCACGGTGCCGGTCGACCTGGCCGGGGTGGCCGAGTTCCAGGACCAGGTGCTGGCCGAGGCGCGGCGCATCCCGTTCGGCGAGGTGTCATCGTACGCGGTGCTGGCCCGGCGCATCGGGCATCCGCGCGCGGCCCGCGCCGTGGGCAACGCGCTCGGCGCCAACCCGGTGCCGGTGATCGTGCCCTGCCACCGCGTGATCCGCGGCGATGGTACCTGGGGCCACTACGCCTTCGGTCCCGCGCTCAAGACCCGGCTGCTGGAGCTGGAGCGCACCACCCCGCTGCTGGTCGGCTGCACCAGCACGCGCATCGTGTGCCGGCGCGGCTGCGCGCACGAGCAGCGCATCGGCGAGGACGGGCGCGTGGTGTTCGCATCGGTGGCCGACGCGGGCAGCGTGGGCTATCGGCCCTGCAAGGTCTGCCGGCCCCGCGATCACGCCGCCTGAGGGCCGTGGTACCCTCGGGCCGATGAGTCGCCTGGGCGCGCTCTTGCTGGCGGCGGCGCTGCTGACCCCGGCGCCCGCCGCCGCGCAGTACCCGATCTTCGACTCACACATCCACTACAGCCGTCCCGACTGGGACGCCTACACGCCGGAGCGCATCCTGTCGATCCTGGCCCGAGCCGGCGTACGGCGGGCGCTGGTGTCGAGCACACCCGACGACGGCACACTGAAGCTTTACGACAAGGCGCCGGCCGGCATCGTGCCCTCGCTGCGGCCTTATCGCACCCGCGACGACATGAGCACGTGGCCGCGCGACATGGCCGTGGCGGCTTACGTGGAAGAGCGGCTCAAGCGCGGGATCTATCGCGCCATCGGCGAGTCGCACTTCGGCGTGGCCGACGTCCCGGCGCCGGTGGTGAAGCGCTTCGCCGAGCTGGCCGCGCAGCAGCAGCTCTTCCTCTGGTGCCACATCGACGACGCCACGGTAGAAGCGATGCTCAAGACGTACCCCGGGGTGAAGATCCTCTGGGCCCACGCCGGCATGTCGGCCACGGCGGCGCGGGTGGGCGAGCTGGTCGATCGCTATCCGATGCTGTGGGTGGAGCTGGCGCTGCGCACCGACGTGGCGCCCGGCGGCACGCTCGACCCCGCCTGGCGCGCGCTGTTCACGCGGCGGCCCGACCGCTTCCTGGTCGGCACCGACACGTGGATCACCTCGCGCTGGGAGAGCGTGCGCGAGGGGCACGAGGCCGTGCAGCGCTGGCTCTTGCAGCTGCCGCGCGACGTTGCCGAGCAGATCGCCTGGAAGAACGGCGAGCGCCTCTTTCCCCCGCCGTGACCGCGAGCCCGCCCGTCCTGATCCTCCCCGGCTGGGGCGACTCCGGACCCAAGCACTGGCAGTCGCTCTGGCAGCAGGCGAATCCCGCGTTTCGTCGGGTCGTGCAGCGTGACTGGGAGTATCCGATTCGCGCCGAATGGGTGGAGACGCTGGCCCGCGAGATCCGCGCAGCCGAGCGGCCGCCGGTGATCGTCGCCCACAGCCTCGGCTGCGTCGCCGTCGCCCACGCCGTCGCCGCCGGCTCCCTTGCGATCCACGGCGCGCTGCTGGTGGCCCCGCCCGACGTGGAAGATCCCGACTTCCCGCCGGTGATCGAGGGCTTCGCGCCCATCCCCCGCGCGCGGCTGCCGTTCCCGAGCATCGTCGTCGTCAGCCGCAATGACCCACACACCGCCTTCGAGCGGGCCCAGGCCCTGGCCGGGGCGTGGGGTAGCCGATTGGTCGACGCCGGGAACAGCGGGCACATCAACACCGACGCCGGCTTCGGTCCGTGGCCGCTGGGCGAGACGCTGCTGGCCGAGCTGTCGCGCTGACGCCTCAGGGCGCCGCAGCGAGCAGGCGGCGATCGGATTCGTAGCGCAGCCGGGACTGGGCCTCGTTTCGGTCCGCCCACAGCACCTCGTCCACCTCGTGGTCGTGCTCGCCGACCTTCTCGAGCGGCCGCATCAGATACCAGCGCACGGTCTTGCGGATGCGCCGGCCGCCGCGCTGGAACCAGTACGTCACCGGTGTCAGCTCGCGCACGAGCTCGCAGCGGTACCCGGTCTCCTCCCGCACCTCGCGCAGGGCCGCCTGCACGCTCGACTCGCCCGGGTTGAGCGCGCCCTTCGGCAGCGTCCACACCGGCTGGTTGCGCAGGTCGCGGGCCCGGATGAGCAGGATGCGGCCTTCCTCGTCGAAGACGAGTCCGCCGGCGGAGAACTCCAGTCGTGGGCTCGCGGGACGGTCCGACATGCGTCCCATGATACCTGCGTCGACGCATCGCTCGAAGTCTGCGTACCGGGGGCTCAGGGGGCGGAGGTGAGCAGCGGCCCCAGGTGGGCCTCGATGGCGGGCCGCGGATGCACGCCGACCAGGCGGTCGACGAGCTGTCCCCGGTCGAAGAAGAGCAGTGTCGGGATGCCCCGCACGTCGAACTGCGAGGCCGTCGCCGGATTCGCGTCGACGTCGAGCTTGGCCACGACGACCCGCCCCGCGTAGCTCCGGGCCAGCGTGTCGATGGTGGGCGCCAGCATGTGGCAGGGGCCGCACCAGTCCGCCCAGCAGTCGAGGAGGACGGGCGTGGTGGCCCGCAGCACGATGGTCTCGAAGCTCGCATCGGTGACCGCGACCGGCACCGCCGCGCTGGCCAGCGGCGCCCGGCACTTGCCACAGCGGGCCGGAGCTCCAGCCCGTTCGTCCGGCACCCGATTGACGGCGCCGCAGGCGGGGCAGCGAATCTCGGCCATGGCCTCTGTCGCTCCTCGAGCGAATCTTACTCTGCTATCGTGCCTCTCGATGGATCGCCCGGGGCCAACGGTGGACGATCTGCTCGAGCACTTCCCCGCGGGGGCCACGCCGCGTCCGGAGCAGGCGCGGCTGCTGGCGGGCCTGGCCGACGCGCTGGCGGAGATCGAGGACGATCCGCGGGCGCCGCGCGTCCTGCTGATCGAGGCGCCGCCGGGCGTGGGCAAGAGCCACGTCGCCATGACGCTGGCCCGCTGGAGCGGTGACGCCTACCTGCTCACCTCGCAGAAGCTGCTGCAGGACCAGTACGAGCGCGAGTTCGGCGCCCACCTGGCGCTGGTGAAGGGCCGCGACAACTATCCGTGCGAGCGCTACCCCGGCGGCACGGTGCCGACCTCGCGCGGGATGTGCCGGCGCCGGCGCGGCCCCGCCTGCGGCTGCCCGTACGTGCGGGCCAAGCAGACGGCGCTGAACGCGCCGATCTTCTGCACCAACACCGCCTACTTCGCCACGCTCCGCCACTGGCACACCGAGCAGCTCCGGCGCCGCCGCCTGCTCATGATCGACGAGGCTCACAACCTCGAGGGCCAGCTCGTCGGCGTGTTCACCGTGCGCTTCACCCACGACGAGATGCGGCAATGGTTCGGCGGCCCGCTCCCCCGGCTGCCGCTGGCCGACGAGTATCGCCCGCTGCTGGCCGGCCACGTCGAGCGGCTGGAAGCGGAGCGTGTGCAGATCGAGCGCCTGCTGGAGACGGTCCGGCCGCCCGGGCTGCCGGCCGAGCTGTTTCTGGAGATGCCGCCCACGCGGGAGGAGCAAGACCTGCTCGAGCAGCGTGAGCAGATCGAGAGCGCGCTGGCCCGCCTGACCTTCTTCCTCGACGCCGAAGACCGCGAGTGGATCGTGCGCTACCCGGACCACGCCGCCGCCGAGTTGGCGCTGGCGCCGCTGACCGTGGCCGGCATGGCCCGCGAGCTGTTCGACGAGTGCGCGGAAGTCACCGTGCTGTCGTCGGCCTACCTCGGGCACCGGGCGGTGCTGGCCGAGTACTTCGGCCTGGGCGAGGACGAGGTGCGCCTGTTCTCGACCGCCTCACCGTTCTCGCTGGAGCAGCGGCCGATCGCCTACCGGCCGGTCGGATCGTTCTCGCACGCGACGCGCGCGCGGCTGGAGCCGGCGCTGTTCGCCGAGGTGGCGGCCATCCTGGCGGCGCATCCGAGCGACAAGGGGCTGATCCACGTGCCGTCCTACGACGCGGGCCGGCGGCTCGTCGGGGACCTGGCCGCGCGGGCGCCGCGGGAGTCGCGCCGGCTGCTGTGGATCGACTCGGCGGGCGGCAAGTCCGGTGCCCTGCAGCTGCACCGCGCCTCCGCGCTGCCGACGGTGCTGGTGTCGCCGTCGCTGCGCGAGGGCGTGGACCTGCCCGACGATTTTCTGCGCTTCCAGGTGCTGACGAAGCTGCCCTACCCGGACCTGAGCGACCCGTGGACGGCGGCGCGGCGCGAGCGCGACCCGCGGTGGTACGCGGTGGAGACGGCGAAGGCGCTGCTGCAGGCCTACGGGCGCTCGTGCCGCCACGCCGCGGACCACGGCGTGACGTACGTGCTGGACGAGCAGTTCGCGCGGTTCGTGCAGCGCTACCGCGTGCTGCTGCCGGAGTGGTTCCTCGACGCCGCCGAGCCCGC
>JBGQLG010000067.1:0-24065 GCA_041499965.1 Methylomirabilia bacterium | reverse complement strand
GGGGCCGCGGGCGCGCCTGCGTGGCTCGCCTGTCGCCGTAACTCGCTCCGGGCCCGGCTCGCTCGGCCCCCCATCCCCCGCGGGGGGTTGGGTCGTGAACGAGTTGAATCGTCGGCGGCTCGCTCGCCGAGCCCTGCGCTCGAACGGCGACGACGGCTCGCCACGGAGGCGCGCCCGCGGCCCCCGCGGCCCCGCGCCCGCCCCCCGACGTCACCGGAGCCCACGAGGATCACCAGTCACACCGCAAGCCGCGCTCACGAGGGAAGACTCTAGAGACGTCGAGGAGGGATTCTCAGTCGAGGAAGAAGTCTCGACGGTAGGAACACACGCGTTCGAGCGCCGGCTTTGCCGGCGCAATCCTGCTTGGGATCTGGGGGGAGGCAGGGAGGAGCGCGCCGTCAGGCGCGCGACGACCGTCGGAAGGGGGGCGAAGCCCCCCTCCGAGGCTCAGGGGCAGGAGACGCCGGGCGCGAGCTGGTAGTTGCTGACCTTGTAGGTCGCGACGAAGTCGTCGTCCCATGAGGCCACGCGGAGTGGACCGAGCGATGTTTCGCCGTCCCAGCCGAGCACGCGGGCACGGGCGGCCAGCTCGCGGGTGGCGATGCGGCCGCTCACGTAGTCGGCGACCACCGGGCGCTCGAGGAACACGGCGATCGTCTCGTGCACCGGACGGGCGCTGGCGCTGGTCGGCACCTGCTTCAGCCACTCGAGGATGACCGTGAAGCCGTCGAGCGAGGCATCGGCCAGGATGCCCTGCGGCCGCGTCATGCGCTTGAGCATCGGCCCCACGTAGCGCGAGAACATCCGCGACGACCGCTCCTCCACGGTGAAGGCCGCGAACTCCGGCGACGGCTGCTGGTCGATGTACAGATTGACCGAGAGATACCGGACGTCGCCGTCGAGGTGCTTGGGCTTGTAGAAGCCGATGCCGTTCCGCTTCACCTCGACCCACGGCATGCAGTGATAGATCTTGGCGCTCATGTCGCGGAGCGCCGGGCCGTACGCAGAGGCCAGCTTCCGGCCCTTCTCGGACGTGTGCTGCTCGGCAGGCAGGACACTCTCGTCGGACGTGGCAGCCCCGGCCTCGGGCAGCCCGGTGAGCGCGAGGGTGACGAGCGCGACCGCGGCCAGCCCGCGGCGAAACATCGGAGCCACCCGGTGAGCGGTCCGTGAGATGGTCATGCTCAGCCAAGGTTGCAGGGCCAGTGCCATGCCTCGCTCCTCCTGATTGTCGGCAGCTTTAGGGGCCCGCGGCGGAGGGGGGTCGACGCCCGGATGACACCCGGGCGCCAACGCTGTCAGGCCGCTGTCAGCGCTCGAGGATCTGGCCCTGGTCGACGGTGATGGGCTTGCCCCACCAGCCCTGATCCCGGGCCAGCGCGATGTCCTGCCGCGTCACCTTGGGCGCGGTGCCCTCACCGTTGCGGGTCGAGAAGAACAGGTGGTCGCCGGAGGCGAAGTGGGTGGGATGCTCACGCCAAGTCTGCCATTCGTCGCCCGACGCGCAGCCCGAGACGGTGAGCAGCGCGGTCACAGCCAGCAACAGGTTCCAGCGATCGGTGCGCATGTCGGTCACCCTCCAGACGGGTTCGTCCACCACAGTTGGACAGCGTGCGGTCCAATGCTACCCGGGCCGGCCCCGGGTTTCAACCGTGGTAGACTCGCGGGCGACCGATGGCTCAGTTGACCATCCACTCCTTACCGCAGGGCCTGCGCCGGCCGGTCCTCATCACGGCCTTCAGCGGCTGGAACGACGCTGCCGAGGCGGCGACCACCGCGGCCCGCTACCTCTCCAGCAGCTTCGCGGCCGAGAAGTTCGCCGAGATCGACCCGGAGGAGTTCTACCACTTCGGCCTGTCGCGGCCCTACGTGCGCTACAAGAGCGGCTCGGAGACCGAGCGGGAGATCGTGTGGCCGGCCACCGAGTTCTCGGTGGCGCGCGCCGCCAATCTCTCGCGCGACCTCATCGTCGCCGTGGCCATCGAGCCGCACCTGAAGTGGCGTACCTACTGCGCGAACGTCCTGGAACTGGCCCGCCGCTGCGAGGCGACGCTCGTGCTCACGCTGGGCGCGCTGCTGGCCGAGGTGCCGCACACGCGGCCGGTGCGCATCAGCGGCAGCGCCTCCGATCCCGAGCTGGCCGCGCGGCTGGGCGTGCGGCCCTCGCGCTACGAGGGGCCGACGGGCATCGTCGGCGTGCTCAACACCACCTGCCGCGAGCAGGGGCTGGCCACCGCCAGCGTGTGGGCGAACGTCCCGCACTACGTCTCGGGCATCGAGAACCCCAAGGCCGCCCTGGCGCTCGTGCAGCGCACGCTGACGCTCCTGAATCTCGAGGCCGACCTGAGTGATCTCGAGGAAGCCTCGCGCCAGTACGACCAGAACCTCGCCGAGATCGTCGCGCAGAACGCCAAGATCAAGGCCTACGTCGCCAAGCTCGAGTCGCGCGACACCGCCGAGGAGCCGCAGGCCGAGCCCGCCCAGGGCAGCGATCTGCCCCCGGCCTCAGAGCTGGTCGCGGAAATCGAGCAGTTCCTTCGGCAGCAGCGACCGGAGTGACCGCCCGCCGCCGCCGGGCGGCTCTCACCGTCGTCATCCTTCTGCTCGCGCTTCCCGCGGGCGCCGCCGAACAGCCCACCGCCACCTGGCATCCGGCGGGTCCCCATCCCGGCGACATCGCCTGGGTGCACGTCCGCGGTATCTCTGACACGGCCTCGATCGAGGGCTCGCTCGGCGCCCGGACGCTGACCTTCTTTCCGTACGCGGGCGGTCAGGTGGCGGTCGTCGGCATCGATCTCGAGCTGAAGCCGGGCCCGCAGGGCTGGAGGCTGGCGATCCTCGAGGCGCGGCAGGCGCCGCGCCGCCTGAGCGGCCGACTCACGGTGCAGCGCCGCGACTTCCAGGTCCAGCGGCTCACGTTGCCGACGGCGATGGTGGACCTCGACCCGGAGACCGAGCGGCGGGCGGTGTCCGAGGGCGAGCGGCTGCGCACGCTCTACCGGACGATCACGCCCGAGCGCCTCTGGCGCGGGCGCTTCGTGCGTCCGGTGCCGGGGCACGAGGCACCGAGCGGCTTCGGGTCCCGCCGGATCATCAACGGTCAGCCGCGCGCGCCGCACAGCGGCGCCGACTACGCGGCCGAGCGGGGCACGCCGGTGGTGGCGGCCAACGTGGGTCGCGTCGCGCTCGTGGCCGACTTCTTCTTTCCGGGCCGCCTCGTCGCCCTGGATCACGGCCTCGGGCTCTACACGCTCTACTTCCACCTCGACACGGTGGCCGTCACGGATGGCGAGGTGGTCGGCCGCGGGCAGCCACTGGGCACCGTGGGCGCCACGGGGCGGGCGACCGGCCCGCATCTGCACTTCGGCGCCCAGCTCGCCGGCGCCCGCATCGATCCCACCGCCCTGCTGTCGCTCGACCTGCGCGAGTAGCCCTCAGGCCTTCACGACGACGCCGATCGCGCTCATGCGCGCGCGCCAGCGCGCGCCGGCCGAGGCCAGGGCGCGATTCGACCACACGGTGATGGCCGAGCCGGCGAGCATCGCGCGCACGTCGGCCCGCGCGACCTTCACCGGTGCTCCGGCCAGGGGATTGCGGTGCGCGGCCAGCGCCTCGAGCGTGGCCTGGCCGATCAGCAGCGGCCACGTGCAGGCCAGCCGCATCCGCCACTCGCGCCGCGGGATGGCCAGCGTGTAGCGCCAGGCCGCCTCGTAGTGGGCCAGCGCGATGCCGAGCAGCCGGTTCAGCAGCGGGCGCGCCCGAGCGGCGCCCGCAGGCTGTAGCAGGTCGGCGGGCACCAGACCGAGCGCGGCCAGCTCGCGCGCGGGCAGGTAGCAGCGCCCATGGGCCAGATCGCCCGGCACGTCGCGGAGCACGTTGGTCATCTGCAACGCCTTGCCGAACCGCACGCCGGTGGCGCGCATGGCGGCGGCGTCCCAGCCGGCCAGGCGGGGACGGTGGGCCACGTGCACGTCGGTCCAGAACTCGCCGACGCAGCCGGCCACCAGGTACGTGTACCGATCGAGGTCCTCGATCGTCTCCAGCGCCGCCAGCCCTCCGGCGTCCTCACCGGGAAATTGCGCCAGGTCGAACAGCATCCCCTCGGTGATGGTCCCGAGCACCGCGCGTACCCGCGCGCGGTCGGCCTCGGGCAGCGCCGCCACCGCCGCCAACACGTCGTCCACGCGCTCGAGCAGGCGTCGCTCGGCGGCGTGCGCCTGGTGGGGGGCACACGCGCGCGCCACCGCGCCCGCGTCGGCGGGCCCGCCGCCATACGCCTGGCGCAGCGTGGCCAGGTGCTCGATCCGCGCGGGGCGCGCGACGAGGCGGGTGTCGGCGACCGTGTCGGCCGCGCGGGCCAGCAGGTACGCGAGCCCGAGGGGCTCCCGCAGCGGGCGGGGCAGGATGGCGAGCGAGAGGTAGAAGCTGCGGCTGACCTGCCGAAGGAGGTCGCCGAGAAGCTCGTCAGTCGAGGTCAGTGGGCTACTTCTTCTCGGGGTAGCGGTATACGTTCAACCCGACCTTGATGTCCTCACGGCCGGGGCAATCAGCATTGCCTTCGGTGGTGGCGATCAGGACCGTCTTGCCGGACTTCGACGGTCCGACCTCCTGGCTCAGATCCACCTCGATCACCAGCTTGCCGTCCACGACCCGCATCGTCATGTTCTTCATCAGTCGTAGTCGAATGGCCGCTTGGGCGGGTCCGGAGAGTCCTTGGCCCTCTTGAGGCCCTCCTGGAACTTGCGGTCGAGGAGCTTGCCCTTCTGCCCCTCGGCCTGCATCTGCTCGCGGAAGCGCGCCTCCCGCTCGGCCGATTTCGAGCGGAGGATGTCGAAGGCGGCGCCCAGATCCTCGACGGCGCGCTTGGGCGGCGGCGCCTCGTGGGCGATCACCGCGCCGAGCTCGGAATCGATCGTGAGCTTGGCCTGGCAGCACGGGCAGGCGACGACGAAGGTGGGGCTCGACATGGAGGTCACGCTAGCAAGGGGCCTCCGGGGGGTCAAGGGGCGTAGAATCGGGCCGATGGGCGACCTCGTCAACGAGTTCTCCTGGTCGCGCAGCCGCAACGCGACGTTCGAGGACTGCCGGCGCAAGTACTACTACCACTACTACGGCTCCTGGGGCGGGTGGGCGGCCGACGCCGACACCGGCGTGCGCCGCCTGTACATTCTCAAGCAGCTTGCCTCACGCCAGATGTGGGCGGGTCGCATCGTCCACGACGCCATCGAGATGGCGCTGCACGTCTATCGCGAGGGGCGCGAGGTCCCGGTGGAGCCGTTCATCGCCGACGTGGTCGAGCGCATGCGGGGCGAGTGGCGCAGCTCGCGGGCCGGCCGCTACCGGGAGAGTCCCAAGACGCCGGTCGCGCTCTTCGAGCACGAGTACGCGCTCGACCTCAAGCCCGAGGTCTGGCAGGCGCTGAGCCGCCACGTCGTCACCTGTCTGCGGAACTTCTTCCGGCTGCCGCTGCTGGAGGCCGTGCGCAAGACGGCGCCCGAGCACTGGTCGATCGAGCACTGGTCCAAGGTGTTCGACTTCGAGGGTACGCAGGTATGGATCGCCCCCGACTTCGGCTACTGGAACACCGACGGCATGCTCACGCTGGTGGACTGGAAGACGGGCGCCTCCGACAGCGAGGCCACCGCGTTCCAGCTCGGTTGCTACGCCCTCTACGCGCGCGAGGTGCTGGGGGTGGAGCCCTCGCAGGTGGATCTGCTGGAGGCCAATCTCCGGGAGCCGACGGTGACGCCGCTGGCCTGGGACGACGCGCGCCTTTTGACGATCCGCGAGCAGCTGCGGCTGTCGATCCGCGCGATGCGCGCGTACCTGGCCGACCCCGTCGCCAACGTCGCCCGCCTCGAGGACTTCGAGCGGACCGAGGAACTGCGCATCTGCCGCTGGTGCAACTTCCGCACGGTGTGCCGGCCGGAGCTGTGAGCGAGCCCCGGGCCATCGCGCTCCGCATCCTGATCGTCGAGGACGAGCGCGAGCTCGGGCGCGTCTTCAGCGACTACATGGCCCAGATCGGCCACCAGGCGGAGGTGGTGGACAGCGCGGAGGCCGCGCTCCAGCGGCTGCACGAGGCGCCGCCCCACGTGATCATCCTCGACGTCAAGCTCCCCGGCATGAGCGGCCTGCAGTTCCTGGAGCTGCCGGTGGTTCGCAACTCCGGCGTGCCGGTCATCGTCGTCTCCGGCTACGTCTCCGAGGAGCAGGCGCGGCAGTGCCTGCGGCTGGGCGCGCTCGAATTCCTCGCCAAGCCGGTGCCGCTCGACATCCTCGGCACCGTGCTCGATCACGTGGCGGTTCTCGCCGACCCGCCGGAGGACGGCCAGGCCCTGCACGAGCGGCGCCTGGCCTCGCGGCTGCCCGTGACGCTGCCCCTGCGGGTCAGGACCGACACGGGCGTGGTCGCGAACGGCGCGGTGATCGAGGTCAGCGCCACCGGCCTGCGGGCCCGCCTGGACCAGCGACTGACACCGGGGATGCCCGCCCGCCTCACCGTGGCGCTGCCCGATGGAGGACCGCCGCTGGACGTACTGGCGTTGGTCGTACGCTCGGATGGCGATCGGATGGCGGCGTTCTGGTTCCTGGACCTGACGCCCGCCGAGGTCTCCCGCCTCCTGGCGCGCGCCCAGTCTCGCGCCGCCGCCCGCTGAACGCCGCCCGCTGAAAACGGCCCATCTCCGTCGTTGGCGCGGCGCTCCTCGCTGCGGCGTACTCGGAGTACGCCTCGCTCCGGTGCTCGCGCCGCCTAGGATCTGGACCGTTTTGAGCGGGCGGCGGGCGTGAGGTGTTAGGAGAAGAGGCCGAGCTTCGTGGAGGGGGCGGCCCATCCGGGGAACAGCGGAGTCGTCGGGGTAAGGGCGAGATGATGGGTGGTGATCTCGTGGAAGAGGGCGCGGAAGTCGGTGGTGACGGCGAGGTCGCGGGCTTCGAAGCGCTGCTCGGGGGACAGGCCGGGCCAGCGGCCGTGGACGCGGGCGCCGCGGACGTCGGCGCCCAGGACCAGCATGGCGGTGGCGTGACCGTGGTCGGTGCCACGGTTGCCGTTCTCGGCCACCGTGCGCCCGAACTCCGACATGGTCAGCACCATCACGTCCGCCATCCGGTCGCCGAGATCGCGCGTGAACGCGGCCAGCGCGCCACCGAACTCGCGCAGGCGGTTGGCGAGCTGGCCCTGGTCGGCGCCCTGGGCGACGTGGGTGTCCCAGCCGTCGACGTCGGCGAAGGCGATGCGCAGGCCGACGTCGGCGCGGACGAGCTGGGCGATCTGCCGCAGCGCCTCGCCGAAGCGGCCGCGCGGGTAGTCGGCGCCGTTGGCCGGCGTCAGGCGCGCGGCGCCGGCGCTCTTGAGCATCTTCACCGCCTCGAACGTCTCGCGGCCGGTGCCGTGCAGCAGGTCGGTCACGCCCTCGCGATAGAGCGACTCGAAGCCGCGTCGGCTCACCCCGGAAGTTCCGGCCGCCCGCACGTCGAACCGCTCGAGTGAGCTGAACGCCAGCGCGCCGGCGTCGCCCCGCAGCACGCGCGGCAGCCGCGGGCCCAGGGCCACGGCCCGGAACGGCGAGGCGCCCGCCGCGGGCAGGGCGCCGGCGGCGCGGCCCAGCCAGCCGTCGGGCGTGCTCTTCACGCCGGGGGTTCCGCTCTCCATGTAGTCCTGGGCGT
The DNA here is from genome assembly GCA_041499965.1 of Methylomirabilia bacterium. GTDB lineage: Bacteria > Methylomirabilota > Methylomirabilia > Rokubacteriales > CSP1-6 > AR5. The sequence continues at coordinate 16,397 of JBGQLG010000067.1, read as the reverse complement.
CGAAGTGCGAGCGGGTGACGTCGGGGGAGCCGCAGGCGGGGACGATGGCCAGCGTCTTGCCCTCCCACAGCGGCAGCAGCGGGGCCAGGGCGGGATGCAGCCCGAAGTAGCCGTCGAGATCGAGCGCGGTGGCCGCATCGCCGCGGCGCGGGCGCGGCAGCGCGATGCTCGGACGCGCGGCGTAGTAGGCGGCGTCGCCGTGCGGCACCACCACGCTGAGGCCGTCCACGGCGCCGCGCTGGAAGAGCGCGACCAGCACCTTGCCGCGCGCCTCGGCGGCGCCGGCGGCCCGGGCCAGGAAGCGCGGCGGGCCCGCCAGCGCGGCCAGCGCACAGGCGCCGCCGGTGAGCAGCGCGCGTCGCGTGAGCATCATCGCCGCTGGAACTCCGGCGAGCCCAGCACCAGCGCGGCCAGCTTGGCGACGTCGGTGTTGACGGGCCCGCGGTCGTCGGCGCTGAGGCGCGTGATCTCCGGCAGGCCGAGCTGCTCGGTGAGCACCGCACGGGTCTCGTTGCCGGCCCGGCCGTGCAGGAGGCCGGCCAGCAGGCGCTCCAGCACGACCTCGGGCCGCCGGCGATCGGCGTCGCTCACCAGCACGGTCAGGTCGGTCCGCACGCCGGGCACGCGGCCATCGGCCAGCGCCAGCGCGAAGTTCATGCGGGCCAGGAGCGCGCCCGGATTCACCCACGCCTCGGCCCGGTCGGGATAGCCGGTGGGCGGGGACGCCTCGTAGAACCCCTCGCCGATCTCGGCGGCGGCGCGGGCCAGCGCCAGCGCGCCGCGCGCCTCGGCCGTGGCGCCGACCGCCCGCGCCGCGCTGGCCACGAACTCCGACGGCTTCTTGATCTTGGCCGCCGCGGTGTCGGCGCTCCGGAGCTCCGGCGACGCGAAGATCACCCGCAGCATCGCCCGCACGTCGCCGCCGGTGGCGCGATAGGCGCCGGCCACGCGCTCGACCAGCGCCGGCGGCGGCTCGTCGGCCACGAAGCGCCGGACGAGCTTACCGGCGATGAAGCGCGCGGTGGCGGGATGCTCGATCAGCAGATCGAGGACCAGCTCGCCGTCGCGCTCGCCGCCGGCGCGGATCGCGCGGCCGAGCACGCGCTTGTCGCCGAAGTCGTGCATGGCCGGGCGGTAGACGTACCGCGCATCCTGGCGCGGCCGGTCGATCGTCCACCCCGTGAAGGCGCGGGCCACCTCCGTCACGTCGGCCTGCGTGTAGCCGCCGTCCACGCCGAGCGTGTGCAGCTCCATCAGCTCGCGCGCGTAGTTCTCGTTGAGACCGGCCCGCCGGCCCTGGTTGGGACCGCCGCGCACCGTGTAGCCGGCCCGCGTGCTGAGCCAGTTGTCCAGATAGAAGAGCATCGCGGGATGGCGCGCGGTGGCGCGCAGCAGATCGGGGAAGCGCCCCAGCGCGTGGGGCCGGATCACGTCCCGTTCGTAGGCCGTGAGGTACCAGCGCACCTCCCCCTTGCCGGCGAAGACGTTGAAGTGGTTGAACCAGAAATCGACCATGACCTCCTGCAGCTGCCGCTCGCTGGCGACGGCGCGGAGCATGCGGGCGGCCTGCAGCTCACCCACGATGCGGGCCGGGCGCCGCTCCTCCGGATACTGCTCGCGCATCTCCCGCGGGCTCACGGCCCCGGCCGCCAGCTTGCGCCGGGTCTCGGCGTCCGGGCGCGGGTACTCGCGCTGCAAGTCGGCGATCGTCATGGCCAGCGTGGGCAGCCCGCGCAGCGAGGCCTCGAGGGCGGTGTCGTCGAGGCGCCCGGGGTCGAGCTGGCGCTCGAGCCAGGCCTCGAGGCCTATCGCCTTGACGCGGGCGATGTCGCCGGGGCGCGGCCCGTAGGTCACCCGATGTAGGACGTGCAGGATCGTGGCGTCGTCGGCGTCGCGCGCGACGGCGGGTGGCGTCGCGGCGCCCGGCGCCTCCGGACGCGCGGCCGCGGCGCCGAGCAGCGCGAGCGCGAGAAGCGCCGTCGCCCGGCGGGCCGCCCGCCGGCTCATCGCGCCGGGGCCTCGTGGGGACGCTCGCGGAGCACGCGCTGCCGCTCCTGGGGTGACATCTGGCGCAGGCGCTGCCGCTCCTCGGGCGGCATCGCGCGCAGGCGCTCGCGGATGCGCGTGCGCTCCTCCGGGCTCAGGCGCTGCCAGCGATCGAAGTTGTCCATCAGCCGCTGGCGCTCCTCGGGCGGCAGCTTCTGGAACTGCTCGAAGCGCTCCATGAGGCGCTGCCGGCGCTCGGGCGGCAGCCGCTGGAACCGCTCCCAGGCGTGCTGCAGCTCCTGGCGGCGCGCCTCCGGCAGCTCGTTCCAGCGCCGGAAGTCCTCGAGGATACGCCGCCGCTCGTCGACGGGCAGATCGCGGAAGCGCCGGAAGTTCTCGCGGGCCGCCTGGCGATCCTCGGGCGAGAGCGCGCGCCAGTGACGGTAGTTGTCGAGGGCGCGCTGGCGCTCCTCGGGCGGCAGCCGGCGCCAGCGCTCGAGGTTGCGCTCGACGACCGCGCGCTCGTCCGGCGACAGGTTCTCGAGACCGGGCGGCGAGCCCTGGCCCCAGGCGACCTCGAGAAATCCGGCCAGCAGCAGCCCGGCACCTCCCAGCGCTCCGGCCAGCCAGCGAACCATCAGCGATCGCCCGGGTCGGCCGGTGGCCGCCGCTCGGCCGGAACGACCGGACGGGCCTCGAGGAACCGGAAGAGCTCGAGCAGCCGCATGCGCTCGACCAGGCTCATGCGCCGCATGAGATCGCGCTCCTGCGGCTCGGCCTGCGTGAACAGGTCGAGATCGAGCAGGAGCTGGGCGTCGGGCGCCTCGTCGGTCGCCGTGGCCGCGCGGGCGGCGAGCAGTCCGGCCGCCACCAGGGCCAGCGCCAGCATGCGCACCTCAGCGCCCGCCGTCCCCGAGGCGGTCGAGGTGACGGATCGCCTCCAGGTCCTCGAGCAGCTCGAGGCGCTCGACGACGCGATATTGCTCGAGTAGCGGCAGGCGGGCGCCGAGCATCGTCTCCTCGACGGCGGCCAGCTCGACGGGACGGCGCTCGTGCCCGTGGACGACGAGCAGCACGGCCGCGGTGGCCAGGCCGGCGGCGAGCACAGCCGGCATCGGCCGGGCCCACCACGCGCGCGGCGCCGGCGCCTGCACGCGCGCGCGCAGCTCGGCGCGGTAGCGGCCCCAGTCGGGCGGCGGCGGCGCCGGCGCGCCGCCGGCGAGACCGGCCAGCACCGCCCGGCTCTCGTCCAGCGTCCGCCGGCAGTCGGCGCACGCCTCGAGATGCGCGGCCACCCGTGCGCGCTCGGCGGGGGCCAGCGCGTCGGTGAGATAGGCGGTCAGCTCGAGATCGGGATGCATCGTCTCACTCCCGGGCCACGATCTTGCGGAGCGCGCCCACCGCCCGGTGCAGGTGGACGCGGACCGTCGCCTCCGAGCATTTCAGGACCTCGGCGATCTGGCTGGTCGGCAGCTCCTCCTGCGCGTGCAGCACGATCGCCGCCCGCTGCTGGGGCGAGAGCCGTTCCACCGCAGCCCACAGCCGTGCCGTCATCTGCTTGCCCCCGAGCGCCTCACCGGGGTCGGCGCCGGGTGCCGGCTGGCGCTCCAGCAGGGCCCGCTCGGCGTCGCCGCCGCCATCATCGCGCACCAGGATCTGCTGCCACCAGCGGCCGCGGCGCCGGTGATCGAGGCAGAGGTTGACGACAATGCGATAGAACCAGGTCGAGAAGCGAGCGTCGCCGCGAAAGCCGCCGGCGGTGCGGTAGACGCGCAGGAACGCCTCCTGAGAGACGTCCCGCGCGTCCTCGGCATTGCGCAGCAGCGACCACGCCAGCCGGTACGCGCGTCCCTGATAGCGTCCGACGAGCACATCGAACGCCGATTCGTCCCGGGCCGCCACCCGCCGGCACAGCGCCTCATCCGAGCTCTCCTGAGTCAACGTGGCCCCAGGGGTCCACGATCCCATTCCTCCCACTCCGCGTGCAAGCCGGGCGCTGCGAAGGGGTCAGATCAGCGTCCCGTGCGGTCGCGGCGGAGCTCGCGCTGGTCCTGGTGGAGATCCCGCACGTCGTCACGCCGGTCGGCGCGATCCTCACGCAGCTCCTTGCGGTCGCCGCGCAGCTCCTTGCGGTCCTCCTTCACCTCGTCGACGCGGCCGGCCCGGTAGTCACGGCGCAGCTCCCGCCGGTCGCCCCGCAGCTCGCGCCGGTCCTGATGGATCTCACGGTTGTCGCCACGGATCTCGCGCCGGTCCTCGCGGATGTCGCGTCGATCGCGACCCAGATCGTCGGCCGCCGCCGGGGTCCCGGCGAGTGCTGCCAGAAGGCCACCCGTGATGACGATCGCGGTGAGCTTCATGCCGAGTCTCCTGTCGAATCGGGAGTGGCACTGCTTGATCAGTTCGACGGGACGGCGGGCGCCGGCGTTTACGCGACCGGACGACGCCCCGAAAGTCGCTCAGGGACGGGCGAAATCGTTGCCGGTGGGAGCGGCGGAGGTGCGCAGACCGAGGCCGAGGGACTGCAGCCGGGCGCAGGCGTCCCGGGCGTCCCGGGTGTCCTCACCGAGGAACGTCGCCCGACGGGCGAGCTCCGCGAAGCGATAGACGCAGGCCTGCTCGCGCCACGCCTGCGCCTGCTGGCGCTGCTGGTAGCCCCAGGCGAGCGTGACCATGAACGCGCTGAGCACGAGCACGGCGCAGACCACACGCAGGAGCAGCTCGACCTCACGACGAAAGAATCCGGGCCTCAGCATGTGAGGCTCATGAGGCAAGGCCGATGCCGAGCCCGTTATGATCCATGAAATCACCATGTTGCATGACCTTTCCGGCCTGTTTCCGCCCTGACGTCGGTCGGTTTCTGACCTGCCGTCTGGCGACGAACTGAGCAGCCTGGCGCCGGGGGATTGAAACACCGCGCGCCGGGGCTCCGGCGCTCAGTCGAGCACCACGAGGCCGCGATGCGATCGATTCAGACCGTGAGCACCCGTGCGCGTCACCAGCGCGGTCTCGGTCAGCGTGAAGCCGGCCTCGCCGACCACGTAGCGCGGGGTCTCCGCGCACAGCACCATGCCCATCTCGATCGCCGCGCCGCCCGGCGCCAGCCACGGCGCCTCGACGGGATCGAGGCCGATCGCGTGGCCCACGTGATGGCGCGCGTAGTCCGTCACCCCGGCCTTGCGAACCGCGGCGACGGTCGCGTCGAACACCTGGCCGCCCGACACGCCGGGCCGCAGCGCCTGCAGTGCCGCCTCGACGCCGGAGTGGAGCGCGTCGAAGACCGCCTGCTGGCGCTGGGAGGGCTCGCCCATCACCGCCATGCGGGCCACGTTGGAGCGATAGCCCTTGAGCGTGCAGCCCAGGTCGAAGCGCACGAGATCGCCGAGGCGGAGCGCACGGTCGCTCGGCCACGGCGCCGGGAGGGCGGCGCCGGCGCCGAAGGCGACGACGGCGCGGTAGGGCGTGGCGCCGCGTCGCGTCGCCTCGTGGGCGAACGTCGTGGCCGCCTCGTGCTCGGTCACGCCGGGCCGCAGCAGGCCCAGCACGGTGTCGAGGCTCTCCTCGGTCACGTGCAGCGCCTGCCGCAGGCAGTCGATCTCGTACGGGCTCTTGATCAGCCGCGCGGTGGCGAGCGCCTCGGAGGCGGAGGCGAGCGTGTAGCCGGACAGCGCCTGGCGGAGCGCGGTGAGGCGGGCCGCCGGCAGCGCGACATCGTCGAGGCCGATCCGGCCGCTTCGCACGCCCACCGCCGCCAGCGCCGCCGCCAGCGCGTCGGCGGCCTGCGCGGCGGGCTCCGCCACCAGGCGCCGCAGGCGGGCCGCGCTCTCGCCGGGCGTGGCCGGCTCGGCGTAGTGAAACCGCCCGTGGCAGACGACGTGATCGGCCTCGGCGCCGCCCTCGGTCACGGCCAGCGCCTCGATGGTCGGTACCACGAGAGCGGTGCCGCCGGCTGCGACGACCGCGTAGATCTCGGTCGCGGGATCGACCGCTCGGATCAGGCTCGAGAAGCCGGTGAGGTAGGCGACGTTGGCGGGCGAGGCGGCGACGAGCGCCGCGAAGCCTCCCTGCTCCCGGGCGGCGGTCAGTCGCTCGGCCTGGTGCGGGTACACGCGTCAGATCGCCAGCAACGTGCCGGTCACGTGGGCGGTGGACTGGGCGGCGAGGTACGCGATGGCGTCGGCGACGGCGGTGACCGGCGTCCACGTCTTCGGATCGACGTCGGGCATCGCGGCGCGGTTGCCCGGGGTGTCCATGGTGCTCGGCAGCACCGCGTTCACGGTGACGCCGCGGCCGCGGGTCTCCTGGGCGAGCGCCTGCACGAAGGCGATGACGCCGGCCTTGGCCACGGTGTAGGCGATGAAGCCACCGGACGGCGGCATCACCGCGCGCGAGGCGACGGCCACGACGCGGCCGGAGCCGGCGGCCAGCATCGCCGGCACCACCGCGTGGGCGGCGACGTACGTGGTCGTGAGATTGAGGCCGATCTGGGCCTCCCAGGTGGCGCGATCGGTCTCCACGAGACCGCCCATGGCGAAGCCACCCACGGCGGTGACGAGCACGTCGATGCGGCCGTGGCGCTCGACCGTGCGGGCCACCAGGCCGGCCATGGCGGCGTCGTCGCCGACGTTGCAGTGCTCGAGCATCAGGCGCGCGCGGGCGGGGGCGTGGACGCTCGCCTCCAGCCGCTCGCGCTCGTGCTCCACGACCCACGGCACGCACACCACGGCGCCGTCGGCCAGGAAGCGATGGGTGATGGCCTGCCCGAGGGCGCCGCTGCCGCCGGTGACGAGCGCCACCCGGGGCACGGCGCTAGTCCGCCGCCGCCGGCGCCATCATGATGGCCGACCGCTGGATCTCGTCGTAGCGCACCTTGGTCACGTCGAAGTCCTCCAGATTGTCGCGCAGCTTCTTGAACGTCTGCTCGAACGAGGGCAGCGTCTTGCGCGCCCGGGTGAGCGGTGTGGTCCGCGCGAGCAGGTAGTTCTTCACGTAGGGATGGTTGATGCCGCGCTTCTTCACCTTGGCCACCACCTGGGCGAGGGTCTCGTCGGTGGCCCGCACCAGCTCGGCCCGCTCCGTGCGTTCCGGGAGCCCCTTGCGGAGCGAGCCCTTCAGGAACTTGTCGACGCGGCGGAGAATCGGCGCGAAGGCGCCGCCGGCGAAGCGCTTGTTCTGCTCGTAGAGCAGGCCCAGGGTGATGAAGTGCGGCGACTCGAACTGCAGCGCCCAGTCGTCCTCGGCCGAGGCCGGCTGCTGCTCGGCCAGCGCGCGATACATCCGGACCACCTCGAGCGACTTCTCCTTGAGGTTGTGCGCCTTCTCGGTGTTGAGCGGCAGCACCTGGAACGCGACCTCCGGCTCGACCACGAGGATGGCCGGGACATACTCGGCCTTGAGCTTGTCGAGCGCCGTACGCCGGTGGTTGCCGTTCGGCGTCCAGTACACGCCGGGCTCCGGTGAGACGGCGAGGATCGGGTCGACGAACCGGTCGATGCGCTTGACCGCCTCGGTCAGCCGCTTCACGTGGGTCGGCGAGACGTCCCGCTGGTAGGGGCTGGCCGTGATCTTGGGGCGCGGGAGCAGGCAGAAGAGCTGCCAGTGCTCGCCGACCGGTTCCTGGTAGACGGCCAGCACGTGGCCGCCGTCGCGGGCCACCTGCTCGGCCAGGGCCCGGGCGGCCTTCGAGGGCTCCTGCTCGGGGTAGACGGTGTAGTCAGCCATGGCCCCTAAGGATACGTCAGGCCACCACCGGTGTGGGGCGCCGGCGACGGATGAGCTCGCGGAGGCTGCCGTAGATGCCGGCCGGCAGGAAGATGATGAACACGATCAGCAGGAAGCCATAGATCGTCTCGGCCATGCCGATCAGCCGCAGGCCGAAGGCGATGCGCAGGTACTCGGACAGCGCGATGGTGAGTGCGGTGCCCACGGTGGGGCCGGCCATCGCGTACATGCCGCCCAGCACCACCGCGAAGACGATGCGCAGCGAGACGCCGATGCCGGCCAGCGTGTCGGGGTTCACGTAGGCGATGTACTGCGCGTAGGCCACGCCGCCCACGGCGGTGAGCGCGGCCGACAGCACCGTGATGCCGATCTTGAAGCGGGTGACGTGGATGCCGATGGACGCCGCCGCCGTCTCGTCCTCGCCGATCGCCTCCATGGCCGAGCGGGCCATCGAGCGGTCGACGCGCACCCACACCCAGAGCCCGGCCAGCCACAGCGCCAGCGCCGCGTAGTAGAAGACGCGCTTGTCGGCGAACTGCACCGCCACCACGCTGTCGCCGCCCGCCGGCTTGAGCGACACGCCGAGCGAGCCGCCCGTCCAGTTCCGCTCGGCGACGATGAGCAGCCGGATCACCTCGCCCACCGCGAGGGTCACCAGGCCGAAGTAGTGGCCGACCACCTGGAAGCGCGAGCAGGGGTAGGCGACGACGGCGGCCAGCCCGGCGGTGAGGAGCACCGCCACCACGCCGCCCAGCCAGGGGCTCAGCCCGTAGAAGTTCCACAGCAGCACGGTGGCGTAGGCGCCGAGGCCGAGGAAGGCGCCGTGACCGAGCGAGACGAGGCCGAAGCGGCCCATCAGCGACCAGGCGCCGCCGATGAACGCCCAGATGAGGATCTGGATCATGACGTGCAGGACGTATTGCTTCATGCCGGCCATCGGCAGCGCTGGCACCACCGCCAGCAGCACGACCAGCGCCCCGCCGAGCGCGCGGCCCACCACCGGGCTCAGCCGCGGCGGGCCAGGATGCCGCCCGGCCGCGCGAAGATCATGACGATGAAGACGACGAAGGCGATGACGTAGCCCATCTCGGTCGACCACACCACGCCGGCGATGGAGATGATCTCGCTCATGATGAACGAGGCCACGAAGGCGCCCACCATGTTGCCCAGGCCGCCCAGCACGCAGATCATGAACGTCAGCGGCCCGAACTGCCCGCCGAAGAACGGGTGCACCGAGTACTGGAAGATGAGCAGCGTGCCGGCCAGGCCGGCCATGAGGCCGCCCACCGCCGAGGTGACCACGTAGATCCACTGGGGGTTCGCGCCCATGAGGGACATCGCCTCGCGGTCCTGGGAGACGGCGCGGATGGCGGTGCCCACGAAGGTGCGGGTGAGGAAGACGTAGAGGGCGATCAGCGCCAGGATCGAGATGGCGAAGGGGATCACGCGCGTCAGCGGCAGGAAGATGCCGGCCACCTCGAAGCTGGGCAGCGAGAGGCGCACCGATCGGTGATCGGTGGTCCACAGGAACGTCGCGAAGGACTGCAGGAAGAAGAGCAGGCCGCCCGTGGCCAGGAGCTGGTTCACCGGCGCGCTGCCGAGGATGGGCGAGATGATGAGCAGGTGGACGGCCACGCCCAGCAGGGCGCCGAAGGCGAGCGAGGCCAGGCCGCCCGCCCACACCGGCCAGCCGTAGACCTGCACGAGGAAGTACACGAGGTACATGCAGAGCATCACCAGGTCGACGTAGGCGATCCACACGATGTCGATGACGCCGAAGATCAGGTTGAGGCCCAGCGCCAGCAGGGCCAGGATGCCGCCGAGCAGGATCCCGTTCACCGCGGCCTCGGCCAGGAAGATGGGGTCGATCACAGCCCGACGTACGCCTTGCGCACGAAGTCCTGCTCGGCCAGCTCGGCGGCCCGGCCCTCCATCTTGATGCGGCCCACCTCGAGCAGGTAGGCGCGGTCGACCAGCTTGAGCACCTGGCGGACGTTCTGCTCGACGACCAGGATCGTGTAGCCCTCCTCGCGCACGCGGCGGATGAGGTCGAACAGCCGCAGCACCATCACCGGCGCCAGCCCCATGGAGGGCTCGTCGAGCAGGATGAGCCGCGGCCGCGACATGAGCGCGCGGCCCAGGGCCAGCATCTGCTGCTCGCCGCCCGACAGACTGCCCGCCCGCTGCAGCTGCCGCTCGGCCAGCACCGGGAAGAGGCCGAAGACCCGCTCGAGCGTCTCGCGATAGCGTGTCCGCGCGCGGGGCAGGTAGGCGCCCATCTTGAGGTTGTCGGCAACGGTGAGGTTCGGGAACAGCCGCCGACCCTCGGGCACGTGGGCGATGCCGTGGGCGACCACTTCGTGGGCCGGCCGCCCGGTCAGGGCGGCGCCGTCGAAGGTGAGGGTGCCACCGCGCACGGGCAGCATGCCGGAGATCACGCGTAGGAGCGTCGTCTTGCCGCTTCCGTTGGGGCCGACGACGGCCACCGCCTCGCCGCGCTCCACGCGCAGGGCGACGTCCCACAGCGCGGTGAAGGCGCCGTAGCCGGCCGTCACGCCCGCGAGCGCCAGCAGGCTCACGCCAGCACGATCTTCTCGCCGAGGTATGCCTCGATCACGCGCGGGTCCTCGGCGACCTCGCGCGGCAGCCCCTCGGCGATCTTCTCGCCGTGGTCGAGCACGATGACGCGGTCGACGATGCGCATGAGCGTGGCCATGATGTGCTCCACCCACACGATCGTGACCTCCAGCTCACGCCGCACGCGCCGCAGCATCTCGGCGGCCCCGGCCATCTCGGCCGGGTCGAGGCCGCCCAGGCTCTCGTCGGCCAGCAGCAGCCTGGGTCCGGTGGCCAGCGCCCGGGCCAGCTCCAGCTTCTTGAGACCGCCGGCGCCGAGCAGGGCCGGCGACGCCTCGGGGTCGGTCGGCAGGCCGACCATCTCGAGGATGTGGGCGGCCCGCCGCCGCGCCTCGGCCTCGACGGTGCGCTCGGCCGCGCCGTAGTGCGCCGCCACCGCCACGTTCTCGAGGATGGACAGCTTGCGGAACGGCCGCGGGATCTGGAACGTCCGCGCGATCCCGAGGTGGCACACCGCGTCCGGCGTCAGTCCCCCGATCTCCTTGCCCCGAAAGGTGATCGACCCCGCCGACGGCGGCAGCGCCCCCGAGATACAATTGAACGCCGTCGTCTTCCCCGATCCGTTCGGCCCGATCAACCCCAGAATCTCCCCCTCATTCACCTCGAACGACACCTCACTGAGCGCCGCGAACCCCCCAAACCTCTTCGTCAACCCCCTCACGCTCAGCATCGTCGTCACCCTTCGTGTCTCCCGGATCTCACGATCTGCTGCGTGCGATCCATCGCGAGCGATCGGTGGCCCCACCGCAGTCGATCCACCGCGTTCGAGCGCGGGCTTCGCCCGCGCAATCCTACCTTCCTGGGGGGAGGCAGGGAGGAGCACGGCGCAGCCGTGCGACGACCGTCGGAAGGGGGGGCGAAGCCCCCCCTCCGAGCTACCGTGCCAGCGGTGAAGACGATGGCAGCGGCAGGATCGGCTGGGCGGTCGCGGCGGTCCTGGGATAGACGATCTCGAACTTGCCGTCGATGATCTCGAAGACCGCGGGGAACGCGCGCGCGTTCTGCCCGGCGAAGCGATGGCCGGGCGGGAAGAACTTCACGCCGTAGCCCTGCATGGTGCCGCCCTCGGGAATGTCGGTCTCGCGCGCGGCCTTGGCGAGCGCCTCGGGCCCGAAGCCGCCGTGCTTGCTGATCGCCCGCGGCAGGATGTCATTCAGCAGGATCCACATGTTGTTGAAGCCCATCGACACGTGGGGGGCGATGGCGCGGTCGGGCACGTCCTTGTCGTACTGCGCCTTGTAGCGGCCGACCATCTCGGCCGTCAGCTCGCCCACGCCGGGCTTGAGCTTCTTGGCATCGAGCAGCTGCGAGGCGATCGGGTCGACGGTGTGGAAGCCCTCGATCTCCTTGGCGCCGAACGTCTCCTTGAGCTTGTCGTACTGGCTGTGGCCGGCGCCGTGGCCGATGTAGGCCGAGAGCCGCAGCCCCTGCTCCTTGGCCTGGCGCACGAACAGCGCGATGTCCGGATTGTAGCCGACGTGGAAGAGCACGTCGGGACGCTGCGAGCGCAGCTTGGTCACGAGCGAGGAGAGGTCGGGCGCGCTGATCGAGTAGCCCTCGTCCAGCACGATGTTCAGGCCGAGCTCCTTGGCCTTGGCCACGCTGCCGGCGGCGACGTCGGTGCCGTAGGCGCCGTCCTCGTGAATGATCGCCAGGCGCAGCGTCTTGGGATCCTTCTTGAGCTTGTCCGTGGCGAACTCGTTGATGTACGCCATCGACAGCGCGCCGAACTGGTCGCCGGTGGCCTGCGGCCGGAACGTGTACTGCAAGTTCCGGCCGTCGAACACCTTCGAGGAGATGGCGGTGGTGATCCACAGGAACTTCTTCTGCTTGTCGACCTTCTCGGCCAGCGGCACGGCGTGGGCGCTCGAGTAGATGCCGGCCAGCACGTCGACCTTCTCCACGTTGAGCAGGCGCTCGGCCTCGTTGATCGCCACCTCGGCCTTGGACTGGCCGTCGCCGTCCACCTGCACGAGCTTGTACTTGCCGAGCACACCGCCGTGCTCGTTGACGTAGTCGATCATCATCTTGGCGCCGCGCCAGCAGTTGAGCGAGCCGCCGGCCGCGAACGGGCCCGTGTGGTCGAAGAGGACGCCGATCTTGATCGTCTGGCCCTGCGCGTCGACGCGGGGCACGACGGCCGCGACGACGGCGACCGCCAGCACCAGAGCGAGCGCCCGCACGATGCGCGTGGATTTCATCGAGACTCCCTCCTCGGGGGCCGAAAAAGTGGGATGCAGGGTATCACGTGCGCCGGGCGAAGACGAGCCACTCACGGCCCAGACGGCCGCGGGCCGAGCGCAGCGGCGGCTGGGCCCGCTCGAAGCGGAACGGCCCGGCAAAGCGGCGCCGCAGCTCGGCGCGCGTCACCGGAAACGGCGGCCCCGCGGTGACGGCGCGCAACGGGTAGAAGCAGGCCAGCAGCCAGCCGCCCGGCCGGAGGATGCCGGCCACCGCGCGCACGTACTCGTCGCGGCGAGCGGGGTCGATCGCACAGTAGCATGTGTACTCCCAGACGCCGTCAAACGCGTGGGCGCAATCGCGGCCGAGGGTGAAGATGTCGCGCTGCTCGAAGGCCACGCGCACGCCGTCCCGCCGGGCCAGCGCGCGGGCCGCCGCCACCGCGCTCGCGGAGAAGTCGTATCCGACCACGTCGTACCCGTGCGCGGCCAGGAAGCGTGCGTCGTGGCCGCGCCCGCAGCCCACCACGGCGACGCGGCCCCGCGGCGGCGGCGTGCGCTGCACGACGTCGACGAGCGGCGGGGCCGGCTGCCCCAGATCCCAGCCGTCGCCGCCGGTGGCGTACAGCCCGTCCCAGAAATCCGGCGCGCTCACACGGGCCACGGGAACCCCTCGAAATCGGCGATGGCGCGCTCGGCGCCGGCGGCCAGCAGCTCGCGCGCGGTGTGGGCGGTGGTGAGGCCGATCACGCGCATGCCGGCGTTGCGCGCGGCGTGGATGCCGACGACCGAGTCCTCGAAGACGAGGCAGGCGACCGGCGGCAGCCCCAGGCCGGCGGCCGCCTTCAGATACACCTCGGGGTTGGGCTTGCCCCACCGCACGTCGTCGGCGGTGACGATCACCTCGAAGTGCGCGCGCACGCCGATGGCCTCCAGCAGCGCCTCGACGTCGGTGCGGGGCGCCGAGGTGGCGACGGCACGCGGCACGCCCGCGCCGGCCAGCGCCGCCACGAACGCCGGGGCGCCGGCGATCGGCAGCATGCCCCGGGCGGCCAGGCGGGTGTAGTGCTCGCGCTTGCGGCGGGCCAGCGCGGCGGCCTCGGCCGCCGGAACGGGCCGGTCGAGCAGCAGCGGCACTGCCTCCTCGGCCGGCCGGCCGATCGTGCAGCGCCAGAAGTCGACTGCCGGCGCCACCCCGAGCTCGTCGAGCAGCAGCCGCCAGGCGTCGCGGTGATGCGCGCCGGAGTCGATGAGGACGCCGTCCATGTCGAAGATGACGGCGCTCGCCGCCGTCACGAGCGCAGGCGATAGAGCGGGGCCAGCGTCCGGAACGTCTCCAGCGCGGCGCTGCGGTACTGCGCCTCCGTCCACCGGGCCGCCTCCTCGGCGGCCACCGCGCGGCCGAGGACGATCTGGCCGTCACGCGTGCGGATCAGCTCGTCGGCGAGGCCGGCCAGGCGGTCGGGGGCCAGATCGATGAGCGGCACCGCCGGCTCCTCGTCGTGCTCGTTCTCGAACCAGGCCAGGCCGCGCACCCGGCGGAGCACCGGGCCCAGCTTGCCGGCGCTGCGCGTCCACGCCGCCGCCCAGCGCTTCTTGTCGTCGTGCTCGGGCCCCACCTCGAACAGGAAGCGCACGCAGTGGCGCGACACCGCCACCTTGAAGTGGCAGTGCTTCTTGTAGCCGCGGGTGTCGGGCCCGAACGCCACCCAGGTGTCGTCGGGCGGGTTGACCGTGCGCCGCGCGTGCTTGGCCACGTGCGAGAAGGCGGGGCCGCCGGTCGCCCGGCTCACGCCGGGCACGAGACTGTGGCCCATGGCCTCCAGCTTGGGGCAGATGCGGCTCTTGATCTCGCCCATGCGGGGGTGGAAGCCCTTGACGTCGAACACGCTGAAGTCGGCGGTGTTGAACGCGGCAGCGGGCATCGGCGGTCTCCTCGCGGCGTCGGCCGGTTTCAGATGTCGTCGAGCGGAAAGATCGGCCGCCGAACGCGTGTGAAGGCGAAGCGCCCCAGATTCGACGAGGACAGCCCGGGAGCGTCGACTTCCAGGATGGCGCGGGCGATCGGCTCGAACGCGGCCCGGTAGTGGATCGACGACTTCACCACGAGGATCTTCTCGCCGAGCGGGTCGATGCCGACGAAGCGGATCATCTCGGGGTCGAGCGTCTGCCAGCGATGGCTGATCAGGATCACCTTCACGTCGTTGACGTCGAGCACGGCCGTCGGCCCCAGGCGTCCCTCGAGGCCGCGGAACATCGGACCCTTGTGCACGAAGCGTCCGTCGGACAGCGTGCGCACGCGGCCGGTCACGGCCAGCGGAGCGCCGTGGCGCGGATCGACCTTGCCACCGACGGCCAGGCTCACGGTGGCGCCGACGCCGGCGTCCAGGCAGGCGCGCACGGCCTGCGGATCCCACAGGCAGGCGACGGTCGCGCTCCGGGCGCCCACGCGCAGCAGCTCGCGCAGGATCTCGGTGGTGTCGCCGGCGGCGCCGCCGCCGGTGTTGTCGGCGATGTCGGCCAGCACGACCGGGCGGCCGTCGAGGGCCAGCGCGCGGGCCACCGCGTCCTTCACTGGCAGCGCGGTGTGCAGGAACTCGCGGCGCAGCGCCCACGCCGCCGCCGCCAGCTCGTCGGCCAGCGCGTCGGCCCGCGCCTGGTCGCCGTCGGTCACCACGTAGATGGACAGCCCGGCATCGTGGATGTCGGCCAGCGGGAAGCCGGCGAAGATCGAGATCGACAGGACGCCCGGGCGCGCCTCCATCGCGTCGGCGAGATCGGAGAGCCGCCGCATCGGTCCCCGGGTGGTGAGCTGGCCGGCGATGGGTGGCAGCATCGGCGGCTGGCGATAGGCGACGGTGGGCCGCACGCGGCCGGCGGCCACGTCGGTCAGGCGCGCGACCGCCTCCCGGCCGCGCGCGTCCATGTCCACGTGCGGGTAGGTCTTGTAGCCGTGGAGCAGCGTGGCGGTCTCGGCCATGGCCCGGGTGACGTTGGCGTGGAAGTCGAGCGTGACGGCGATCGGCACGGCGCCGACGGTCGCCCGCACGGCCGCCAGCAGGTCGCCCTCGCCGTCGTCGAGGCCCTCGACGACCATGGCGCCGTGCAGATCGAGCAGGACACCGTCGAGGGGACCGGCCGCGCGCAGGTCGGCCAGCAGCCGCTCGCGGGCCTCGGTGTAGAACGATTTGGTGACGCGCCCGGCCGGCGACGCCGAGGCGGCCAGCGAGGGCACCAGCGTGATGTCGCGGGCGGCGGCCCCATCGATCATCCCGCCCAGGCAGGTGCCGGTGCCGCGGTACGCCTCGAGGATCTCGCCGCCGTAGCGGAGGTCGCGCGCCTCGAACTGACGACGATCGGTGGAGATGGGGCTGAAGGTGTTGGTCTCGTGCGAGACCATCGCCACGAAAAACCGCACGGGGCCTCCTCGGTCGTCGACGGAACTCCGGCGCGACGGCGGGGGCTAGTGTAAATGCTCGACTCCGCCTCTTCAATGACGACACGAGATCATCGCCGCCGGCCGCGTGCGCCGTGCACGCGCACGCCGACGTGCCGCAGGGCGCATGGTGGGAAGGTGTGGATCCGTACCCTCGACTCGTGTTGCGTCGTGCTCGAGCTGGCGCGTCAGCGATGCTCGTGGAGTCCGGCGACGCCGCCGGGCGGGCGCAGGGACCGCGGGCGCGCCTCCGTGGCGAGCCGTGGTCGCCGTTCGAGCGCAGGGGGCCCGGCTCGCGAGCCACCCACGATCCAATTTGTCCGCGCGCCAACCCCCCCCTGGGGGCTGGGGAGCCCGAGCGAGCCGGGCCCGGAGCGAGTTACGGCGACAGGCGAGCCCCGCAGGCGCGCCCGCGGGCCCTGCGCCCGCCCGGCGGC
>JBGQLG010000066.1:0-24187 GCA_041499965.1 Methylomirabilia bacterium | reverse complement strand
CGATTGATCTAACCGGGACCAGCCAAGTCGAGAAGCGTCGTGCTGATTCTATTGGGCAGTCCGGCATCGCGTTTCCTTCCGCTCCAGCCGAGGTCGTGGCCGCCAGGAACTGTTAGCAGCATCGTCTCCGCCGGGATCAGCGCGCGAGCGTTTTCGAGTTCTTCCGGGGTTGCTAAGGGATCACCCTGGCCGTGAACGAATGCGGTTGGTGTGCGGAGGCGCGGGAGGTGCTCGGTACGAAGGGTCTCTGGCTTCCCGGGCGGGTGCAGCGGGTAGGACTGCAGCAACAGGGCGGCGGCCAGCGAGGGATCCTCGGCGAGGAGCATCGAGGCCTGGCGGCCGCCGTAGGAGTGGCCGCCGAGGAAGAGGCGGCCGCTCACGCGTTCTCGGAGGATGGCGAGGGCGGCGCGCAGGCCGGCGCGGTCCCGGCCGGAGCCGGCCGGCGATGGCGCGCCGCGCGCACGTGCCTGACGGAACGGGAGGTCGCAGCGCAGCACGCTGACGCCGCGCGCGGCGAAGGCCTCGGCGACGGCGACGAGGAGTGGCGTGTCCTTGTTGCCGCCGGCGCCGTGCGTGAGGACGAGGCCGTCGGGGCCGGCCGCGACGTGGAGCACGCCGCGCACGGGCGGGTCGCCGGCGACCTCGATCGGCTCGAGGCCCACGGCCGCGCTCAGCGGGCGGGCGGCCGTGTGGCGGCGGGGAGAATGGCCGAGCCCGACTGCGAAGCCGGGTCGCGGCGCGGCCAGCGGCCGGCGTCGACGGCAGTGAGGAAGTCGAGCACCGCGCGGTTGAACAGGTCCGGCTCCTCCAGGTTGATCGCGTGACCGGAGTTCGGGATCACGACGAGGCCGGCGCCGCGGATCTTGCGCTTCATGAAGAGCGCCGGCTCCAGGCACGGCTCGTCCTCGTCGCCCGTCATGATCAGCGTGGGCACGTCGAGCTTGGTGAGCTTGTCCTCCAGCTCGAAGATCGACGGCCGGCGGCGCTGCACGCCGCGCATGGTGTTGGCGTGGCCGCGGGCCGAGCCGGCCGCGAAGCGGTCGTAGAACTCCTGCCAGCCGACCGGATCCTTGGCCAGGAACTGCACGCGCGTCGGCCCCCGCGTGTAGAACTCGGCCACCTTGGCCATGCCGCCCTGCTCGAACTGCGCGACCACGTGATCGGTGTCCTTGTGGAAGGCGGCGCGATCGGCGCTCACGCTGCCGTAGCCGGCGCCGCCCACGGTGAGCGACAGCGCGCGCTCCGCAAACATGAGGCCGAAGTGCAGCGTGGCGTAGCCGCCCATCGACAGCCCGACCACGTGGGCCCGGGGCAGCTTCAGGTGATCGAGGATCGCCTTGATGTCCGCGGCGGCCCGGGTCTGCGAGTAGCGCTCGGGATCGTCCGGCACGTCGGAGGGCGGGTAGCCGCGCGCGTTGAAGGCGATGGTGCGATAGCGCCGGGCGAAGAACTTCACCTGGGCCGCCCAGCCCTTGACGTCGTCGGCGAACTCGTGGACGAAGACGATCGGCGTGCCCTGCCCGACCTCCTCGTAGTACAGCTTGACGCCGTCGTCGGCGCTGGCGTGGGGCATCAGTCGCTCACTCGCTCCAGGGGAAGTTGACTTCCAGGATGTCGAAGGTCTTCTTGCCGTTGGGGAGCTGGGCGGTGACGGTGTCGCCCACGCGCTTGCCGATGAGGGTGCGGGCCAGCGGCGCCAGCACGGAGATGCGGCCCGTGGCCGGATCGGCCTCGTCGGAGCCGACGATCCAGTAGCGCACCTCCTTGCCCTTCTCGTCCTCCAGCCGCACGGTGGAGGCGAACGTCACGCGATCGCCGCCGGCCGGTGTGTCGATGACCTCGGCGGTGCCCACCCGGCCGTCCAGATCGTTGATCCGCCCCTCGGTGAAGCTCTGCTTCTCGCGGGCGGCGTGGTACTCGGCGTTCTCGGAGAGGTCGCCGTGAGCCCGCGCCTCGGCGATGGCCTTGATGATGGCCGGGCGCTCGACGCGCTTGAGCCGCTCCAGCTCCTCCTTGAGCTTGTCGTAGCCCGCGCGGGTCATCGGGGTCCGCGGCATCGCCATGCGGGTAACTTAACACGAGCCCCGAGATGCGCTAGGCCTCACGCCGAGAGGTCGATGAGCACCTTCATGACGGGGCCGCCGCGCAGCGCGTCCTCCATCCCCTTCTGCAGCGACTCGAGCGGCAGGGTGTGCGTGACGAGCGGGGCCAGCGAGACGGCGCCGGTGCTGGCCAGCGCGATGGCCTCCACCCAGTCCTCGCGCGCGTAGAGGCGGCTGCCGTGCAGGGTCAGCTCGCGCGCGAAGAAGCGATAGAGGTCGACCGGAACGGATTCGCCGTGGATCGCGACCATGCTGATCGTGCCCCACACGCGGACCAGCGACGTCATCACGCGCACGGCGGCGGGATTGCCGGTGACCTCGAACACCACGTCGGCGCCGTCGCCGCCCGTCCACGCGTCCACGAGGCTTTCCAGATCCTGGCCGGGCTCGGCCACGTCGATCCGCAGCGTGCGGAGGATCTCGATGCGGAACGGGTTCAGCTCGCTCACCAGGACGCGGGCGCCGCGGTGGCGGCAGACCATGGCGATGAGCGCGCCGATGGGCCCGCCGCCGAGCACCAGCACGGCGGCGCCCGCCTTCACCTCGGCCCGGCGGACGTCGTGCGTCGCCACCGCCAGCGGCTCGATCACGGCGGCCTCGTCGTCGCCGAGCGTCGCCGGCACGCGCAGCAGCCGGTCGACCGGCACCGTCCAGTACTCCTGCATCCCGCCCGGCTCCTCCACACCCAGCACGCGCAGGCGATAGCACAGGTAGGCGGCGCCCATGCGGCAGGCGCGACAGGCGCCGCACGTGCGCAGCGGCTCCACCACCACGCGCTCCCCCGCGCAAAAGCCGGACGCCGCCGGCACCTCCGCCACCTCGGCCAGCGTCTCGTGGCCGATGACGCCGCCCTTCGGGATGCGGTGATCGAGGTGCCCCTGGAAGATGTGCAGGTCGGTACCGCAGATGCCGACGCGGCGCACGCGCAGCAGCGCCTCGCCCGGCCCCGCCGTGGGCATGGCAGCCGGACCGATCCGGAACCGCTGGCCGCCCTCGTAGAACGACGAGCGCATCAGCCGCGTCTCGACGGGCGCTGGCCGACGATGTCGATCTTGGAGTCCTTGCGTGCGGCCAGCACCCAGCGCTCCCAGAGCTGGCTCTGCCTCTGGCTGGTCAGCTCGCCCTTCAGCTTGTCGCGCTCGGCGGGATCCACCGGGCCGGCCGGCTTGCGCTCGAGCACCTTCACCACGTAGTAGCCCTGCGGCGTCCGCACCGGCGCACTGGTCTCGCCGGCCGGCGTCTGCAGCGCGGCGATCTGCACGTCGCCCGGCAGCTTGTCGGCCGGCTTGGTGCGCGAGAAGCTCGGCGACTCGCCGAGGATGGCGCCGGCCTTCCGGGCGGCCGCCTGCAGGTCGCCGGTCCTGGCCTCGTCCGCCAGCTGCTTGCCGCGATTGGCGGCGACGGTCTCGGCCTTGCCGCGCTTCACGGCGGCGGCGACCCGATCGCGGATCTCGGCCAGCGGCGGGACGCCGGGCGGGATGCTGTCGACGACCTTGAGCACGACCCAGCCGGCCGGCGTGTTGACCGGCGTCGTGACGCCCCCGACCGTGAGGGCGAACGCCGCCTCTTCCAGCGTGTCGGTGGGCGGCATGCCCGGCATGGCGGGCGGGCGTCCGAGCTTCGACATCGTCGTCTCGACCGGCGTCAGATTGAGCTTGCGCGCCTCGGCCATGAAGTCGCTCGCCGTCTGCAGCGGAGGCCGGATCTCGTCGGCCCTGGCCTTGGCGGCGCGGTCGGCCGCGTCGGCGGCGAGGCGGTCGCGGATCTGCGCCGCGACCTCCTTCATCGGCCTGCGCGAGGCCTCGCGGACGTCGCTCACCTTGATGGCGTGGAAGCCGAAGGGCGTGCGCACGGGCTCGGGGCTGACCTCGCCCTTCTTGAGCGCGAACAGCGCCTGCTCGAACTGGGGCACCATTGTCCCCTGGGTCACCCAGCCGAGATCGCCGCCCTTGTCCTTGGAGCCGGGATCTTCCGAGACCTCGCGGGCCAGCTTGGCGAAGTCCTCGCCGGCCTTGGCGCGCTTGATCACCGCGGCGATCTTCTCGCGGGCCCGGTCCTCGGCTTCGCTGCCGCCCGTCTCCCCCACCCGGACCAGCACGTGGCTGGCCTGGAGCTGGCGCGGCGTCTCGTAGTCCTTGAGGTGCTCGGTGTAGTACTTCTCGACCTCGGCGTCGCTCAGCTTGGGCGCGAAGTCCTTGGCCACCAGCGTCACGTACTGCACCTTGCGCCGCTCGGGCTGCGTGAACTCCTCGCCGTGCGTCTTGAGGTACTCGGCCAGCTCGTCGTCGCCGGCGGTGGCGGCGGTCACCAGCGGCCCCAGCTCCACCAGCGCCCACGACGTCCGCACCTCGTCGCGCCGCAGCCCCCACGCCTGCTCGACCTCGCCGTCGGTGACGCGCACGCCCCCCACGATGAGCCGCTGGACCTTGCGCAGCGTCAGGAAGCGGCGCAGCTCCTGCTCGGCCTCGACGCCCCGGGCCTGCAAGAATCGGCGATAGCGCTCCATCGAGAAGCGGCCGTTCTCCTGGAACTCGCGCATCGCGTGCACCGCGGCGTTGAACTCCTCGTCGCTGAGCCCCAGGCCCTCCTTCTCGGCTCGCTGGGCCACGGCGGCCTCGGTGACCAGCTCGTCGACGACGCGCTGGGGCAGGCCGAGCTGCTCGGCCAACTCGGGGGTGAGGCGCCCCTGGTTGCCGCGCGAGTACATCTCGAGGTAGCCCTGGAAGCGATCCTGGTACTGCTTGCGCGTGATCGTCTCGCCGTTCACGGTGGCGACGGCGTCGGGCCGCACGTCGCCCTTGCCGAAGCCGCTCGAGCCGAACACGAACAGCGAGCCCACGAACGCGGCGATCACCACCAGGAGGCCGATCTGCAGCCCCATGCGATAGCGGCGCATGAACGAGATCATCGCGACTCCTTCAGGCCGGGCACGCCTACTCGTCGCGCTCGGGCAAAGGCAGGCGCGGCCCGCGGGCGGCGCCTTCCTCGGGCACCACCCGGCGCGCCACCGTGATGAATCCGGTGTGGGCAACCATGCGATGGAAGGGCCGGACCGACATGCCGTCGATGTTCCAGGGCCGCACGAGCGTCTCGAACGTCTCCACCAGCGCCCAGGTGCGCTCGCGGTTGAGCGCCTCCGTGGTCTGGTGCGACTGGATGATCGTGGGCACGTAGGAGAGGAAGATGCCGCCGGGCCGCAGCACGCGAGCGATGGCCTCGGTCAGCTTCCACGGCTCCGGCAGGTCCAGCACCACGCGGTCCACCGGCTCCTCGTCGCCGATGCCGGCCTCGACCGGGCTCAGCCGCACGATGAGGTTGGTGACCTCGCCGCACCGGATGTGGATGTTGGCCAGCGCGCGCCGGGCGAACTCGTCGCGCTGCTCGTAGGTGATCACGCGGCCCTCGGGCCCGACGACGCGCAGCAGGGCCAGCGTGAGCGCACCGGAGCCGGTCCCGGCCTCCAGCACGCGGCAGCCCGGGTAGACGTCGGCCCAGAACAGGATCATGGCCAGGTCCTTGGGGTAGATGACCTGGGCGCCCCGCGGCATCTCCAGCACGAACTCGGCCAGCGTGGGCCGCAGCGCGAGGTAGCGCAGCCCCATGGACGAGCGCACCCACGAGCCCTCGGGCTGGCCGATGACGGAGTCGTGGGGGATCCAGCCTCGGTCGGAGTGGAACGTCTCCGTCTTGCGCAGGAAGATCAGATGGCGCTTGCCGCGCTGATCGCTGAGCAGCACCTGCTCGCCGTCCTGGAACGGCAGCCGCTCGTTCACGCGGTGGCTTCGCGCGGCGCCGGCAGCAGGCGCGTCAGGGCGAAGGCGACCAGCGGCGTCAGCGCGCTGATCCACAGCGCGACCGGCACGCCCCAGCGGTCGGCCACCCAGCCGAGCGCCGTTACCCCGGCGCCGCCGAGGCCGATGGCGAAACCGACGATGAGGCCCGAGGCCATGCCGGCATTGCGCGGCAGGTAGGCCTGGCCGAGGACGATCGAGACCGAGAAGCTCGACGTGAGCACGCCGCCGAAGAGCCCGAGCATGACGAACGCCAGCGGTCCGCTGGACAGCAGGAACAGCACGCCGAACGGCAGCGCGGCCAGCAGCACCCACTGCATGAACGTGCGCGCGCCCACCCGGTCGGCGATCGGTCCCGCGATCACCGTGCCGAGCGCGCCGCTGCCGAGGAACACGAACAGCAGCACGCCGACCAGGCGCGGATCGGCCCCCAGCGTGTCCACGTAGTAGAACGGCACGAAGGTGGTGAATCCCAGCGAGGCCCACGCGCGGACGCTCACGACCAGGATCAGCAGGGCCATGGCCCGCGGCATGTTCGCACCCGTGGCCCTCGCGCGGGTCACCCGCGGCGCCGTCACCTC
Organism: Methylomirabilia bacterium; assembly: GCA_041499965.1. Lineage (GTDB taxonomy): Bacteria > Methylomirabilota > Methylomirabilia > Rokubacteriales > CSP1-6 > AR5. The sequence continues at coordinate 17,713 of JBGQLG010000066.1, read as the reverse complement.
GCGCCCGAGCATGGGCAGCGCCGCCAGCAGCAGGCCGCCCACCAGTGCTGCGGGCACCAGCAGGCCGAGCGTGCCCGGCGCGCCGAAGGCGACGATCAGGAAGGTCATCAGCGGCGGCCCGACGGCGATGCCGACATTGCCGCCCAGCGAGAACCAGGACAGCGCGGTGGCCTTCCTGTCGCCGGCCACGACGGTCGCCGTCCGGTAGCCCTCCGGATGCCACGCCGCGACGCCGAGCCCCATGACCACCACCAGCGCCAGCACGCCCCCGTAGCCGGTCGTCAGGCCGATGAGCCCCATCCCGGCGCCGGCGACGAACACCGACATGGGAAGGATCCAGCGGCGGGCGATCTGGTCGGACAGGTAACCGAACAGCGGCTGGATGATCGACGACGTGATGTTGCCGGCGAGCACGATCATCGCCACCTGCGCGTAGGAGAGCGCGTGCATCTGCCGCACGAACGGCAGCACCGCCGGCAGCGAGCCCTGGGTGACGTCGATGACGAAGTGGCCGAGGGCCAGGAGCCCGATGAGCTTGGTGTGCGGCCGGACGCGCTCGATGACGCCGGCGAACGGCGCGGCGACCGTGGCCCCGTAGGCCGCCGGCTTGGAGTCTGCCATGACCAGCCAATGGTACACCACGCCCCACCGGGGGCGAACTCGCGTGGGCGGCCGGCGCGGCCGTGGTCAGCGCGGCGGCGCTTGCACGTCGATGAAGTACAGGTAGTCGAGCCAGCCGGGGGAGTGGCCGGCGCGGGTGAGGAGCATCGCGGCCTCGCTGCGATGCTGCGTGGCGTGGTTCACCTGGTGGATCATCTGCTGCCACAGCGGATAGGCCCAGCGCTGGCCCTCGAAGTTCTCGTACTCGACGACGGTGGCGATCCGTTCGTCGGTGAGCTCGGCGACGAAGGCCGTGGTGGCACGCTCGATCCCGTCCCACCGCGCGCGCACCGCCGCCAGGTCGGCGAACGCCGCCGGCGCCGGCAGGCTGCGCGGCGAGCGTCCCTGCCAGCGTTCCAGATAGAGCCACTGGGCGCCGAGGGTGTGCACGAGCGTGTCGCGCACCGAGTCGAAGCTGGCGCCGCCGGGGGCCAGGAGCTGCTCGCGCGTCAGGCCGGCGGCGGCCTCGAGAATCTGCGCGTTGGCCCAGGCGTTGTAGTGATAGAGCGAGCGGACGACGTCGGTGATCATGCGCTCGCTCGGACCTACGGCGCCAGGCGCCTACCGCGAGATGGTGAGGCGCTCACGGCCGTAGTGGTCCTCGTCCTGCCACGGCCGGCCCTCGGCGAAGCGCGTGGCCCGGAACGGCCGGAGGTCGACGGTGGAGGGCGCGCCGGTCACGATCCACTCGGCCAGGCAGCGGCCGATGGCCGGCGACGTCTTGAACGAGGTGCCGGAGTCGCCGAGCATGCCCCACAGCCCCTCGGGCCCGAGGCGATCGATGATCGGCCGGCCGTCGGGGCTCATCATGATCATCCCCGCCCAGCCGCCCCGCATGGTGGCGTTGGCCAGGCGCGGCCAGCGGGCGCCGAGCGCCGCCCGGCAACCGCCCACGTACGTCTCGTCCACGCTCTCGTCGAACGTCTCGGGGTCGGCGTGCCGCGAGCCGAGCTCGACCCCAATGAGCGTGGAGGCCCGGCCCTCGGGCCGCCACCACGCCTTGTGGATGGCGTCGATCACCGCCGGGTGGCGCTGCGTGAAGCCGGCCGGCCAGCGGAAGATCGAGACCTGGATGCGGTGCGGCGCCAGCCCGTAGTCGAGGCCGAGCGGCGCCAGCAGCGTGCCCGCCCAGGCCCCGGCGACGATCACGACCTTCGGCGTGGCGATCCGGCCGGCGCTGGTCTCCACGCCCGTCACCCGGCCGCCCTCGGTCAGCACGCGGAGCACCTCGACGCCGGTCTCGATCGTGGCGCCGCGGTTCCTGGCCGCCTCGGCGAAGGCGAAGGCGGTGGCGGCCGGATCGGCGAAGCCGGAGTCGGCCTCCCAGGCCGCGGCGCCGACGTCGTCCGTCTCGCAGCCGGGCAGGATCTCGCGCACCTCGGCCGGCGTGATCATGCGCGTGTTGATGCCGAGGCCCTGCTGGCGCGCCACGTTGCGCGCGAGCGCGTCTGCGAACTGGGGCCCGACGAGCTGCACGAAGCCCACGCCCTCGAAGCCGCAGTCGCCGCCGACGATCTCCCCGAAGTTGCGGAAGACCTTGAGGCTCTCGAGAGCCATGCGCGACTCGGTCTCGTTCGTGTAGTGCATACGCACGAGCGCGCCGGACTTGCCGGTGGCGCCCGCGGCGAGCTGGTGGCGCTCGAGCAGCACGACGTTGCGGACCCCCAGCAGCGTGAGATGGAAGGCGGTGCTGGTGCCGTTGGTGCCCCCGCCGATGACGACGACGTCGGCCGTTCTGGTCATGGTGCCCGGAATTCTAGCATCTGGGCGCGGACTTGACAGGACGCCGCGTCCGTCGAGAATAGTCAGACCTTCCAACGTCGGAGGAGTCCCTGAGCGGAGGATCTATGAGCCAAGTCACGCGACGCGAATTGCTGAAATCTGCCGCCGCCCTGGGCGCGGCCGCGACACTGTCGCCGGCCCTGGCCCGGCCGGCCCACGCGCAGACGACCCAGAAGCAGGAGCTGGTGGTGGGCCAGAGTGGTGACATCTCCAAGCTCGACCCCCACTTCAGCACCTCCTCCAACGACATCCGGTGGTCGTTCAACCTGTTCGACAACCTGACCAGCCGCCATCCCGACGGCAAGCTCTATCCCGGGCTCGCCACCGAGTGGAAGCTGACCGGGCAGACGACGTGGACGTTCAAGCTGCGATCGGGCGTGAAGTTCCACAACGGCGATCCGTTCACCTCGGCCGACGCCAAGGCCAGCATCGAGCGGACCTACGACCCGAACGTCAAGTCGATGGTGGCCACCGTGCTGACGACGATCGATCGCATCGAGACGCCGGACGCGGGCACGCTGGTCATCCACACCAAGAAGCCGGACCCGCTGCTCCCCGGGCGGCTGGGGTTCTACGGCGGCCAGATCGTGCCGGAGAAGTACCTGAAGTCGGTCGGGCCCGACGCCTTCAACGCCAAGCCCGTCGGCACCGGTCCGGTGAAGCTGGGCTCGTGGACCAAGGACGACAAGCTCGTCCTGGAGGCCAACCCCGACTACTGGGGCGGCAAGCCGGACTTCGACCGTCTCGTGATGCGGCCCATCCCGGAGACGGCGCCGCGCATCGCCGCCCTGCTCAAGGGCGAGGTGGACGCGATCACGCAGTTGCCGGCCGACCAGGGCGAGCGCGTGGCCGGCAACGCCACCACCCGCGTGGCCGGCGCGCTCTATGCCGGTCTGTACGTGCTGGCCGTCAACAGCAAGCGGCCGCCGCTGGACAACCCGCTCGTCAAGCAGGCGCTGTCACACGCCATCGACCGCGAGGCGATCGTGAAGGAGCTGTGGCGTAACCGCGGGATCGTGCCGAGCCAGCCGATCGCCAAGGGCGACAACCACTTCGACGGGTCGCTGCCGCCGCTGCCCTACAACCCGGGCGCGGCCCGCGATCTCCTCAAGAAGGCCGGCTACAAGGGCGAGGAGATCTTCATCGAGACCACCGTCGGCTACCTGACCAACGACAAGCAGATGTCGGAAGCGATCCAGGGCATGTGGAAGGACGCCGGGGTCAACGCCAAGGTCGAGGTCATCGAGTACTCGGTACGCGCCCAGAAGAATCGCGAGAAGTCGTTCAAGGGCGTCTTCTGGTCCGATCCCACCTCCACGCTCACCGACCCCGACGGCATGATGTGGCGGTTGCTCGGTCCCGGCGGCCCCCAGGACTACTGGCGCCACGCGCGCTGGGACGAGCTGGGCAACGCCGCCCGCTTCTCGGTCGACGAGAAGTTCCGCGGCGAGGCCTACAAGGAGATGACGAAGATCTTCCTCGAGCACTTCCCGTGGATCCCGATCCTCCAGCCCTACGAGGACTACGGGCTGCAGAAGTTCGTGGAGTTCACGCCGAACCCGAACCAGCAGTTCGAGATCCGGCGCTTCAACTTCAAGTTCAAGCGCGCGTAGCGGTCCCTCAGCGCCCGGGGTCCCCCCTGCCGGGGCCCCGGGCGCGACCTCGTCGATGCGCGGTCTCCTCGGCTTCCTGGTCCCCAAGCTCCTGCGGGCGCTCGTCGCCGTCTGGCTCGTCACCACCGTGGTCTTCGTGGTCATGCGCCTGTCCGGCGACCCGGTGCCGCTGCTGCTGCCGCCCGACGCGCCGACCAGCGAGATCATGCGGGTGCGGCGCGAGCTGGGGCTGGACCGCGCGCTGCCCGTGCAGTACGCGACCTTCGCCGCCAACGTCCTGCGCGGCGACTTCGGGCGCTCGATTCACTTCCGGGAGCCCGCGTTCTCCGTCGTCAAGGGCTACCTGGGGGCGACCGTCGAGCTGGGGCTGACCGCCTTCTTCATCGCGGCCCTCGTCGCCGTGCCCATCGGCCTGCTGTCGGCGATCCGACGCAACACGCTGCTCGACCACGTCGCCATGGGCGTGGCGCTGGTGGGCCAGGCGGCGCCGACGTTCTTCCTGGGCATCCTGTTCATCCTGCTCTTGTCGCTGAAGGCCGACCTGTTCCCCACCGGGGGGCGCGGCGACTGGAAGAACCTGGTCCTGCCGGCGCTCACGCTCGGGGCCTTCGCCATGGCCTCGATCGCGCGGCTCACGCGCTCGGCGGTGCTCGAGGTGCTGCGAGCCGACTACATCCGCACGGCCCGGGCCAAGGGGCTGGCCGAGTGGCTCGTGATCGTCAAGCACACGCTGAAGAACGCGGCGCTGCCCATCGTGACGATCACCGGGCTGCAGTTCGGCACGCTGCTGGGCGGCGCCGTCGTCACCGAGACGGTGTTCTCGTGGCCCGGCATCGGGCGGCTGGCCATCCAGTCGATCTACAACCGCGACTACCCGGTCGTGCAGTGCGCCGTCTTCCTGTCGGCGATCATGTTCATCGTCGTCAACTTCGCGATCGACCTGTTCTACGGCCTGCTCGATCCGCGCGTGCGACCGCGGGCATGAGCGCCACCCCGGCCGTCCTGGCGCCCGTCGCCGTCCGTGGTGGCGCCGGCGGGCGGCGGACCACCCGGCTGGCCGTCGCCGGCCTCGCGTTCGTCGTGCTGCTGGGTGTGGTGGCGACGGCGGCGCCGTGGCTGGCGCCCCACGACCCGGAGCGCCAGTCGCTGCGCGGCCGGCTGGGCCGGCCCACGCTGCAGGCGGCGGACGGGCGCGCGCGGCTGCTCGGCACCGACCAGCTCGGGCGCGACGTGCTCTCGCGCGTGATCTACGGCGCCCGCGTCTCGCTGACGGTGGGCCTCTCCGCGGTGGTGATCGGCGGCCTCGTCGGCGCCGGCCTCGGCATCGCGGCCGGGTTCCGTCGCGGCTTCACCGACACCGTGATCATGACGCTGGCCGACGCCCAGCTGGCCTTCCCCTTCATCCTGCTGGCCATCGGCATCATCGCGGTGCTGGGGCCGAGCTTCCCGACGCTGATCGTCGTCGTCGGCCTCTCCGGCTGGGTGTCCTACGCGCGCATCCTGCGCGCCCAGGTGATCGTGCTGCGCTCGCGCGAGTTCGTCGAGGCCATCCAGGCCCTCGGCGGCTCGGTCACGCGCGTCATCCTCCGCCACGTCGTGCCCAACGTGCTCTCGACCATCGTGGTCATCGCCACGCTGGAGCTGGCCCGATCGATCGTGCTGGAGGCGACGCTGTCGTTCCTGGGCCTCGGCATCCAGCCGCCGACGCCGTCGTGGGGCGGGATGATCTACGAGGGGCGCGAGTACCTCGACTCCGCGTGGTGGATCTCGACCTTCCCCGGCCTGGTGCTGATGCTCACCTCGCTGGTCGTCAGCCGGACGGGCGACTGGCTGCGCGACCTGCTCGATCCCACTCTGCGGGGGGAGTAGTTCACGCCCCGCATCGGGGACGGTCATCGACGAGTAGCGGCTCCCACTTCGTTAGGCCGTCAACGCGATCGCCGCCGGGATTTGGCGCGACGTACGCACGAGGTGATGGTTGATTCCAGCCCTCAGCCAAGTCTCCGGTGTCCCGGGGCCCGGCTGTGTGTGAGATCCAATGTTCCACATATATTCATCGCCTACGCTGTTCGCGGGGGCGCGCACTACCTGATCGAACATGACCGCTCCTCCACAGAGAGTCTAGGGCCACACAACGCCGCTAAAGAGCTTTCGCACTTCCCCGCTGCCCAACAGAGTCCGCAAGACCCGATAGTTCTTTGATTCGTATTGCATGCGTCCCGCTACTATCGCGGGGTGAATCCTCAGTTGCTCGGCGAGATGCATCGCCGCTTCCGGGGAGGGGAGGTTGCGCGCGGGACTCCGTTGCCACACATCCCGAGGCACTAGACTTTCCCGCGCTAGCTCGTCCGCTTCCTTCTCTGCGATGTCCTCGTCTTCGGTATCGAGGTCGTCGTAGAATCCGTCGCCTGGCTTCTGCAAATGAAGGGCGAGATGCGCGAGCTCGTGTACCAGTGAATGCCAGAAGTTGTCCAACCGGTCGTAGCGGATCGTCAGACCGATGACCGGCCGATCCGCAGCGATGAGTATCGCTGCCCCATCAAGTTTGGTTCGAGCCAGATGCGGCTCAACAATCAGCGCGATGCCGTACCGCTCTAGAAACTCTTCCGCAAGTAGCGGTCCTCTGGCGGACCAGCTTAGTTGAACGACGTCTCTCATGAATTTAGCGGTGACTAGTCCCGGCTTGTAGGAGGCGGCGAATCGTCGCTTTCCAGCTCGGAGTGCGATTCTGATCGTCCAGGCCGCCAGAGAATGCCTGTCCGCCGTTCGCCCGGCCCGCACCTTCGTCCGTTTGTAGAGCGCCGCCACCGCCAACTTCATGTCCATGGATTTGGCGAAGCGCCGCATGACATCTTCTGGCTCATACCGATCAGATCGACTCACCCCCTCGACCCAACCCCGCGCCACAATCTCCTTAATAGGAAATCGGGTCCAATCGATATCCGAGGCGTCGAGGATGTCGGCAGGATACTCACCGAGCAGGGAGTCGGCCGGGATTTGGAGGTTCCGATGAAGTGCGCGAATCATCGACAGAGTTAACGGACGTCTCCCAGAAAGCACCTCGGAAACTCTGCTACGGCTCCCGATGATGGGAACGAGATCGCGCTGGCTGAGCCCTTGCTGCTCCATGCGAAAGCGAATGGCCTCGACTGGGTCAAGAACACGGCGAGGCACCTGCTTGGATTCATAGCTTTCGATTAGGAGCGTAAGCAGCTCCAGTCGATCGGCAGCTGGCGTCCCAGGGGCGGGATCGCGCGTTACGAGGCCCTCGGCCTCAGCCAGCGCCTCGGTGTACTCGGTCTCATTCTTAATCAGCCTGGGCACGGGAGTCATTCCTAGAAGATCCAGCGATCGTAGTCCGCGTGAGTTCCGATACGTTTGACGACGACGATCTGTGTTCGGTATGCGATCTGCGTATCCAATCTGTAGCTGTTCCCTTTCAGGTTGAAGACCACCCGGTTGTCAGCCAAAAACCTGGCGCTCGCGAATCGCGCCTTGATGTCGGCTGGCGTGCGCCAGGCCGCGCTCACCGCCTCACGCCACCAAGCTTCGACTGCCGAGGCGACATCAGTGTGGGCGGTGGCGAACTTCTGCAACTTCAGCCGTCCAATGACGCGCACGCGACCCTAGCCTTCTTTGATCCCATCATGGGACCGCCAGTAATGATCCCACAGAGGGACCACTATATCGAGGCTCGCGGTCACCGTCAAGCGCAGTCGCTCACCAACGGCCAGGGCGGCGGGGTTCTAGAGCGTGTGAAGAACGGGTAGGCGGCGTCAATTAAATCAATACGATACTCATCGTTCCTGATGACCGCTAAGCCGACCTCGATCCGGCCCCGCGAATAGCCTGCCGCCTCTCTGGCCGTCCACTAGCCCGTCGCGGACCGGCAAGAATGGTCGCGGGCTTCCCTCCAGCTACTCGTTGCGGACGGTCAGCTTCTCGTAGATCGTGCTGAGGATCTCGTCGGTCGCCACCGACGCCCACAGGTCGAAGAACGGCGAGGCTTGCATGGCCGCGAACTCCCGCATCCCCCGCGTGCCGGCGTCGGCGTCGCTCTCCCCGGCCCGCGCCCCTTGCTGGTAACCTCGGATCCGGTCCTTGTGATAGATCGACGGGTACTCGATGTAGCGGCACAGCTCCTGGAAATCGCTCGTGTAGACGCCCACCGCCGGCACCGACGCCCAGTAGCCGCCGTTCTTGACGTTCATGAACTCCAGCATGAGGTCGTAGTTGGCGTCGGGGGCGGCGGCCGGATCGGGGCGCCGCGTCCATAGAATGCGCTGGCCGTCGCGATTGAAGATGCGCATCTCGAGGCCACCGGCCTCGGCCAGCCGGGCCAGCACCGGCACGTCGCGCCGGCAGTCGGACGACCAGTCTTCGGAGATCACGAGAAGCTTGGCGGGGCCGCCGGGCTGGGCGGCCAGCCACTTGATGGCAGCCATCTGGTAGTCGCTGAGTCGCGTTCGCGCGTACCGCTCGCGCAGCCCCCCGCTGTTGTCCTTGCGGGGGGCGCCCTTTGAGCCCGCATCGGCGAAGTAGCTGCCGAAGGCCTCGCGGGCGAGGTTCTCGGGGGTGCCCACGTACTTGACGTACTCGTCGAACGTCCGGCCCTGGGCGAAGCGCGCCGCGGTCACGACACTCATGGTCTCGCTCTCAGCCTCGTTCCATCGGCATGGTCGGGTCGTTCGCCCACTCGGACAGCGAGGCGTCGTAGACGGCGACGTCGTCGCGGCCGAGCAGCGCGAGGACGAACGCATCGCTGGAGGCCGCGATGCCGGCGCCGCAGTAGGTGACGACGCGCTTGGCGTCGAGGGCGCCCGCTGCCTGGAACTTCGCGCGCAGCACGTCGGCCGGCAGATAGGCGTGGGTCTTGGGATCCACCAGGTCGCGCGCCACCACGTTGAGGCTCCCGGTGATGTGGCCGGGCCGGCCGCCGTATGAGGTCCCGCCGGTTCCGCGATGCTGTTCCTCGCTGAGCGCGTTCAGGACGCACGCGCTCGACTCGCCGAGCGCGGCCAGCACCCCGGCCTTGTCGGCGATCAGCGCCGGGCGCGCGTGCGGCGTGAACGTGCGCGCGGGCCGCGCGCCGGCATCCGAGGCCACCGCGCGCCCTTCGACCGTCCACTTCTTGAAGCCGCCGTTCAGCACCGCTGCGTCGTCGAAGCCGAACGCGCGCAGCATCCACCAGATGCGCGCGGCCCACATGTTGACGGCGCGGTCATAGAGGATGACGCGGACGCCGTCGCCGACGCCCGCGCGCCCCATCGCCTCGGCGAACTGTGCGGCCGGCGGCATCATGAAGCGCAGCTTGGAGGACCGGTCCGACAGCTCGTCCTGAAGATCGACGAACCCCGCGCCGGGGATGTGGCCCTCGGCCCACTTTGCGCGGCCCGACTCGACCCGATAACCGCCCGGCACGTCGGCCGGCTGGAGGTAGACCGTGCCCTCGAGGACCCGGATGCCCGGGTCCTCGAGATGCTGGGCCAGCCAGTCGGTCTCGACCAGGTGCTGCGGCCGCGCGAAGTCCATGCGCTATGCGCAGGCCAGCGCGTAGACGTCCTGCACGCCCTCGGGCAGCCGCGACTCGCGCCACGTCTGGCCGCCGTCCTGCGTGCCGAACACCTGGGCGCAGCGCGACACGCCGTAGATCTGCTGCGGATCGCGCGGGTGCAGGGCCAGCGCCATCATGGTCGCATCGGCCTTCACGCCGTGGTCGATGCGCGACCAGGTGGCGCCGAGGTCGGTGCTGCGATAGAGCGAGCCGTCCTTGCTGCGCGCGGCCGGGCTGAGCGCGGCGAAGAGCGTGCGCGGGTCGTGCGGTGACACGCGGATGTCCCGCCCGTACGTCAGCGGCGAGAAGCGGTCGATCTGCATGTCGCGCCAGCTCTGGCCGTGATCCGTGCTCTGGAACAGCCCCATGCGCACGGCGAGGAAGACGTTGCCCGGTGCGGCGCTGCTGACGGCCAGCGCGTGGGCGTCCAGCATGCCCTCGGCCTCGCTGTCGCTCTGCAGCATGCTCTTGAGGTTGATGTGGTCGGCGGCCAGTCGCACGAGGTCGGCGCTGCCGTCGGACCACGTCTCGCCGCCGTCGAGGCTGCGCATGGTACCGCCCACCTCGAGCGCCGCGTGGATCTGGTCGGGCTGGCCTGGCTCGACGCCGATGCGCATCACGCGGCAGGCGAACGACATCTTCAGCTTCTCCGGCTGGACGGCGTTGGGCAGCCGCTTCCAGGTGTCGCCGCCGTCCTCGCTGCGGAAGACACCCACGGGCGAGGTGCCGACGTAGATCACGCGCGGCTTCGTCGGATGCACGGTGATCGACCACGCCTGCAGACCGGACGGGAACTCGGGGCGCTTGAAGGTGTTGCCGCCGTCGTCGCTGCGGTAGGGGCCGTCCTGGGTCCCGACGAAGATGACCTGGGGGTTGGTCGGGTGCACGGTGACGGCCTGGATCATCGGAGGATCGGGCAGCCCCTTGGTCAGCTGTTCCCAGCGGTCGTCGCCGACCCGCTGCCGGAAGAGCCCGCCGAGCGTTCCGCCCGTCAACTGCGCCGCACCGACGAAGACGTGAGAGGTGTCTGCAGTGGCCATCGCCTTACCCTCGGTCATGGGTTTGAACCAAATCGTCCGGTGGCCCAGAGGATAGCAGGTGAGCATAATACGGCGCACGCGACCTTCCAGGAGGCTCCATCATGCGTATCGGATTCATCGGGCTCGGGAACATGGGCGGACCGATGGCCCTCAACCTCATCAAGGCCGGCCACAGCCTCATCGTCCACGACGTCCGGCGCGAGGCCGCCGCGCCGCACCTGCAGCTGGGCGCCAAGTGGGCGGATAGCCCCCAGGCCGTCGCCCGCGAAAGCGAGCTGATCCTGACCTCCCTGCCCGGGCCCAAGGAGGTCGAGGCCGTGGCGCTCGGCCCCGGCGGGATCATCCACGGCGCGGTAACCGGAACCATCTACGCAGATCTGTCGACCGGCTCGCCCACGGTGATGCGCAAGCTGCACGCCGCCTTCAAGGACAAGGGCGTGCACGTGCTCGACGCGCCCGTCTCCGGCGGTGTGTGGGGCGCCCAGCGCGGGACGCTGCAGGTGATGGTCGGCGGCGACGAGGCGATCTACAACGAGGTCAAGGACGTGCTGAAGGGTGTCGGCGACAAGGTCGGCTACATGGGCGCGATCGGCTCGGGGACGATCGCCAAGCTGGTCCACAACATGATCTCGATCGCCGCCCGTAGCCTGGTGGCCGAGGGCTTCACGCTCGGCGTGAAGGCCGGCGTCAAGCCCGAGGCGTTACTGGAGGCCATCCGCGGCGCGTCCTTTGGCCAGGGCCTGATGCTCTCGCAGATGATCCCCAACGTGATCTTCAAGGGCGAGTTCGACACCGTCCGCTTTGCCCTCAAGCTGGCCAGGAAGGACATCGGCCTGGCGACCGAGCTGGCCCGCGAGTACGACGTGCCGATGCCGATGGCCGCCGTCGCCGAGCAGATCATGGTGGAGGCGATCGCCCGCGGCTGGGGCGACAGGGACTCGACGGCGCCGTGGATGCTGCAGGAGGAAGCGGCGGGCGTCGTGGTGAGGGAGACGAAGTGATGGGCGCGCTGGACGGCGTCCGCGTCCTGGAGCTGGCGCGCTTCCAGGCGGGACCGCGGGGCGGCATGCTGCTGTCGGACCTCGGTGCCGAGGTCATCAAGATCGAGCCGCCCGGCGGCGAGGAGACGCGCCGTCACCCGCCGATGGTGCGCGGCCAGAGCGTCTACTTCTCCGTCTACAACCGCGGCAAGAAGAGCATCTGCCTCGATCTGCGGAGCGCCAAGGGCAAGGAGGTCTTCGCCGCGCTGGTGCCGAAGGCCGACATCGTGCTGGAGAACTTCCGCCCCGGCGTGATGGCCGCGATGGGCTTCGACTACGAGCGGCTGCGCGCGCTGCACCCCGGCATCATCCTCGTGTCGGTGTCGGGCTTCGGCCAGTACGGTCCGTACCGCGATCGTCCGGCGTTCGATTCGCTCGGCCAGGCGATGGGCGGGCTCATGGCACTGACGGGCCAGCCCGAGGGCCATCCGGTCGGCACCGCGTCGTCGGTGGTCGATCGCTACACCGCGCTGCACGCGACGATCGGCGCGCTGGCTGCGCTCCGCCACCGCGAGCGTACCGGCGAGGGCCAGCTCGTCGACGTGTGCCTGCTGGACTCCGCGCTGACGATGGTCGAGATCCCGACGTCCTACTACCTGGCGACGGGCGCCGAGGGCGGCGAGGGCGGGCGGCCGCCCTATCGCACGAAGGACGGGTGGGTGGTGATCGCCGCCGCCGGGCGCGAGATGGCGGCGCGGCTGATGAAGATCGTCGGCGGACCGGACGACGACACCCCGCTGGCCGGCAGTTCGCCCGGCGGCGACCGCCGCGTGAAGATCGAGGCGTGGTGCGTGGCGCACACGATGGACGAGGTCTGCGTGACGCTGCACGAGGCGGGGGTTCCGGCGGCGCCGGTGCGGACGATCCCCGAGGTGGCCAAGGACCCGCACCTGTGGGAGCGGCAAATGCTGGTCAAGATGGAAGACGCCGTGGCGGGCGAGATGTACCTGCCGGGCGCGACGGTGAAGCTGTCGAAGACGCCGGCGCGGGTAGGGCCGGTGCCCACGGTGGGGCAGCACACCGACGAGGTCCTGGGCAGATTACTGGGGTATGACGGGACGACGCTTGCGGCGCTGCGGAGCGCGGGGGCCGTCGCCTGATGCTGAGCGGGCGATGTGTTACCTATGTACCCGGTTCGCACCCGAGGCGTTCGAGCGCGCCGGTGGTCGGAGCAGACCGGCGGGCCACCAAGGAGACCGGCGTGAAGATTCTGAGGCTTCTCATCTGGGCACTGTGGAGTGTGGCATTCCCCCTGATGGCCCTTCCGAGCCTGGCCGCCGACTACCCGGCGCCCAAGGAGGGAAGCTGGGTGGTGCGCGATTTCCGCTTTCACAGCGGTGAGGTCCTGCCCGAGCTGCGCCTGCACTACACGACCGTCGGCGTGCCCACCGGCGAGCCGGTGCTCATCCTGCACGGCACGACCGGGTCAGGCGCCGGCATGCTCACCCCCGCGTTCGCCGGTGAGCTCTTCGGTCCCGGGCAGCCGCTGGACGCCAGCCGTTACTACGTCATCCTCCCGGACGCCATCGGCACCGGCAAATCCTCCAAGCCCTCCGACGGCCTCCGCACGAGCTTCCCGAAGTACAACTACGACGACATGGTCGAAGCGCAATACCGGCTGGTGACGGAGCACCTGGGCGTGCGCCACCTGCGACTCGTGCTCGGCAACTCGATGGGCGGCATGCAGACCTGGATGTGGGCCCAGCGCTATCCGGGTCTCATGGACGTCGCGGTGCCCATGGCGTCGTTGCCCACGGAGATGTCCAGCCGCAACTGGATGATGCGCCGCCTGATCATCGACGCCATCCGGAGCGACCCGGAGTGGATGAACGGCCACTACACCACGCAGCCCCGCAGCCTGCAGTTTGCCTCGGTGTTCTACGGCATCGCCACCAGTGGCGGGAACCAGCGGCTCTACGCGACGGCGCCGACGCGCGAGAAAGCCGACCAGCTGCTCAACCAGCGCCTGAGCGCACCGTTCCGTGGCGACGCCAACGACCACCTCTATCAGTGGGACGCGTCGCGCGATTACAACGCCACGGCGGGCCTGGAGCGCATCGAGGCCATCCTGCTGGCGATCAACTCCGCCGACGACGAGCGAAACCCGCCGGAGCTCGGGTTGCTGGATCGTGAGATCAAGCGGGTGAAGAACGGCCGGGTGCGGCTGATCCCGGCGAGCGAACAGACGGCCGGCCACGGCACCACCGGCCAGGCGAGATTCTGGAAGCAGGACCTGGCGGAGCTGCTGCAAACCGCGCCGCGCCGGGGCAAGTAGGGCGTCGTGCTCGAACGGCATGGCGGCTGACCGCGCCGCCGACCAGGCCGGCCGGCCCGCCGCGGGCCCCGCCCTCGGCGGGCCGCGGCGGATCCGCGTCGAGCACGCCGTCCTGGCCGCCGCCGCCGCGGCGCTCGGCGTGCTCGTCGTGCTCCCGCTGGCGTTCCTGCTCTGGGGCAGCCTGAGCGAGGGTGGTCACCTCACGCTCGCCCACTTCCGCGAGGCGTTCGGCAGCCGGCTCTACGTCCGGGCGCTGACCAACTCGCTCGTGCTCGGCACGTGGACGGCGGTGCTCAGCGTGGCGATCGGCCTGCCGCTGGCGTGGGCGGTCAGTCGCACCAACACGCCGGCCCGCCGCCTCATTCACCTGATCGCCGTCGTCGCCTACGTCACGCCGCCCTTCCTCACCGCTATCGCGTTCGTGAACCTCTTCAGCCCCAACGCCGGCCTCGTCAACCGCTTCCTCCGCGACGTCGCCGGCCTGCCCGCGCTCACCTTCAACATCTTCTCGATGTCGGGCCTGGTGCTGGTGACGGTCCTGCACACCTTCCCCTTCGTCTATCTCCTGGCCGCGAGCGCGCTCGAGTCGGTCGACGCCTCGCTGGAGGAGTCGGGTCAGATCCTCGGCGCCGGGCGCTGGAAGATCGCGCGGGCGGTGACCCTGCCGCTGGTGATGCCGGCCGTGCTCTCCGGCGCCCTGATCGCGTTCGTGAACGCCATCGCGCTGTTCGGCTCGCAGGCGATCATCGGCCTGCCCGGGCGCGTCTTCACCCTGCCCACGCGGATCTACGCGCTCTTCGACTATCCACCGCAGTACGGCCTGGCCTCGGCGATGTCGCTGGTCTTCGTCGCGATCACGGTCGCCGCGCTCTACCTGCAGCGCCGCTACCTGGCCCGCCGCTCCTTCGTCACCCTCGGCGGCAAGGGCAGCCGGCCCCAGCGCATCGACCTGGGGCCGGCCCGGTTCGGCGTGGCCGCGTTCGCGATCGCGGTCGGCGTGGTCGCGGTGCTGGCGCCCTACCTCACGCTGCTGGCGGTCTCGGTCTCGCGATCGTGGGGGCTGCACTTCTGGGAGAACCTCACCCTGCGGCACTATCGCTTCGTGCTGCTGGAGTACGACGTGACCCGCCGGGCGATCGTCAACAGCCTGATCCTGGCCGGGGCGGCGGCCACCCTGGCCGTGCTGCTCGGCAGCCTCGTCGGATGGATCGACCTGCGCACGCGGCTGCGCGGCCGCAAGGCGCTCGACTACGTCTCGCTGATCCCGCTCGGGCTGCCGGGCATCGTCGTCGCGGTGGCCCTCATCCAGTTCTGGCTGCGAATGCCCGTGCCGATCTACGGCACGTTGCTCATCATCCTGCTCGCCTACACCGCCCGCTACGTGCCGCTCGGCGTCCGCTCGGCCAACGCCGCGTTCCGGCAGATCGACGCCTCGCTGGAAGAAAGCGCGCGGATCACCGGCGGCGGCTGGCTCCGCACGTTCACCAGCGTCACGCTGCCCCTGGCCCGACCCGGCCTCTTCGCCGGCTGGCTGCTCATCTTCGTCCCCGCCCTGCAGGAGCTGTCGGCGTCGATCTTGTTGTTCAGCTCGGGCTCGATCACGCTGGCGGTGGCGGTGTACAACCTCTACGAGACGGGCGCCCTGGAGCCCGTCGCCGCGCTGTCGATCGTGACCATGGCCATCATCACCACCGCCATCGCGCTCGCCACCCGCCTCGCCCGCGGCCGCCCCGGCCTCGAGCCACCGCCGGCCGGCTAGTGACTCTCGTGAAGCTCGGTGACGCCGGGGTCGGGCCCAGGGCTCGGGCGCGGACGCGGAGGGCGCGGACGGGCCTCCATGGCGAGCCGTCGTCGCCGTTGTCGCTCCGGGCTCGGCGAGCGAGCCGCCAACAACTCGAAGTGGCCACGGCCCAGCCCCCTCTGGGGGATGGGGGGCCCGAGCGAGCCGTGCCCGGAGCGAGTTACGGCGACAGGCGAGCCATGCAGGCCCGTCCGCGCCCTCCGCGTCCGCGCCCGAGCCCTGGGCCCGACCCCGGCGTCACCGAGCTTCACGAGAGTCACTAGCCCGTGGCGGGAATCGAGATCGAGCGTGTGAGCAAGCGGTTCGGAGACGTCGCGGCGGTGAGAGATCTGTCGCTGGTCGTGGCCGATCACGAGTTCGTCACGCTGCTCGGGCCGAGCGGCTGCGGGAAGACGACGCTCCTGCGGCTGATCGCCGGGTTCATGACGCCCGACGCCGGCACGATCCGCGCGGGGGCGACGACGCTGTCGACGCCGGCCGGCGTCGTGCCGCCCGAGCGGCGGGGCATGGGCATGGTCTTCCAGAGCTACGCGGTGTGGCCCCACCGCACCGTGTACCAGAACGTCGCCTTCGGCCTCGAGGTGCGCCGGGTCGCCCGCGCCGAGGCGCGCACGCGTGTGGCCCGCGTGCTGGAGCTGGTGAACCTGGCCGGTCTCGAGCAGCGCTATCCGAGCGAGCTGAGTGGGGGCCAGCAGCAGCGGGTGGCGCTGGCCCGCAGCCTCGTCGTCGAGCCGGGCATCCTCCTGCTCGACGAGCCGCTCTCCAACCTCGACGCCAAGCTGCGCGAGCGCATGCGCTGGGAGCTGAAGGAGCTGCAGCGCCGCACCGGGATCACCTTCGTCTACGTCACCCACGACCAGTCGGAGGCGATGGCGCTCTCCGACCGGATCGCGGTCATGCACCAGGGCGAGGTCGTGCAGCTCGGCCCGCCGCGCGAGGTCTACGCCCGGCCGGCCAGCAAGACGGTCGCCGACTTCATGGGCCTGGTGAACCTCGTCCCGGCGCGGGTGATGCGCGTCGCGGGCGACCGCAGCCTGGTCGCGCTCGGTCCCGATCGCCTGCTCACCGTGGCCCTGCCGCCCGGTGTCGCCGAGGGGCAAGCCGTGCACGTGGCCATCCGGCCCGAGGCCATCCGGCTGAGCGCGGCCGGGGCCGGCACCAGCGCTCTGTCCGGCCGGGTCGCCGAGGTGACGTTCCTCGGAAACCTCATCGACTGCCACGTGACGCTGGACGACGGCACGCGCGTGCGGGTGCAGGCCGACCCCCGCGGGGTCTTCGAGATCGGCCAGCGCGTGGAGGTCGCCATCGACACCGAGGCCGCGAGCGTGTTCACGCTGTAAGCGAGGAGGAGACGAAGCATGACCGCCGAGCTGCGCCGACGACGATTCGTCATCGTGCTCGTGGTACTCGGGCTGGCCGCCGTCGCCAGCGGCCAGGGCGGCTTCACGCCCGACCCGGTCGACCTCGCCGCGGCCAAGAAGGAGGGCGGCGTCACCTGGTACACCTCCACGCCGGTGGGGACCGCCCAGAAGATCGCCACCCTGTTCCAGGAGCAGACGGGCATCCGGGTGGAGCTGTTCCGCTCCGGCGGCTCGGCGGTGCTGCGCCGATTCCTGCAGGAGATCGACGCCCGCCGCGTCGTGGCCGACGTGCTGACGGTCTCCGATCCGGCCGCCGCCGGCGCCATGATCAAGCGCGACCTCTTCGTCCCCTTCCGGCCGAGAAACTTCGACAAGGTACGCGACGAGGTGAAGGACCCCAGGGGCTACCACGTCGCCCAGCGGCTGAACGTCGTCGGGATGGTCGCGCGCACGGACAAGGGCCTGGCCCTGCCGAAGAACTGGACCGACCTCACCGACCCGAAGTACAAGGGCCAGATGGTGATGGCCGATCCCTCCTACACCGCCATCCAGCTCATGATCGTGGGCACGCTGTCCCGCAAGTACGG
>JBGQLG010000065.1:0-24307 GCA_041499965.1 Methylomirabilia bacterium | reverse complement strand
GCGACTGGAGCACTCCCGCCGCCCACACGTTCATCCGCGAGCTCCTCGCCCCGTAGCTCTACCGCTCGGCGTCACGCCGCTCGCCGTCGGTCGGGGCCGGGCGGCTGGGGCCGGTGGGGCGGGCGCCGTCAGGAGTCGGCCGTCGCGCCGAGGGCTCGCCGGAATGACGCGAGCGGGGTTCGCGCGGGCCCCCCATCCCCCAAAGGGGGCTGGGGTGTTGTCCAGCAGATCGTTGGCGACGCGCTCACCCCGCTGAGGAGCGATAGTGGGAGGCAGGCTCGCCGCGATCTCTGCCGGCGGGGTGAGCGCGCCGCCAACGCTCGACTTGTTCGACAACCCAGTCCCCTTCGGGGGATGGGGGGCCCGCGCGAACCCCGCTCGCGCCATTCAGGCGAGCCATCGGCGCGACGGCGGCCCTCCTCGTGACCCCCGCCCCCGCCCGGCCCGCGCCGAGTGAGCGCGCGCGGAGACGTCAGCTCGCGTCAGGGAGGGGGAGGTGGAAGACGAAGCGGGAGCCGTGGCCGGGCTCGCTCTCGGCCCAGATGCGACCGCCGTGGGCTTCGATCAGGTGGCGGCAGATCACCAGGCCGAGGCCGGTGCCGGGGCCGCGCGCGCCCTTGGCGGCGCTGGTCTGGCTGAACTTCTCGAAGAGCAGCGGCATCTCGGCGGCGGCGATGCCCGGGCCGGAGTCGCTGACCACGACGCGCACGGCGTCGCCCTCCGTGCTCATGGTGACGCCGATGCGGCCGCCGGGCGGCGTGAACTTCAGCGCGTTGCCGAGCAGGTTCATCAGCACCTGCTCCAGGCGGCGGGGGTCAGCCCGCACCGTGAGCGAGGGCACCGCGGGCTCGAAGGTGAGCACGATCGAGTGCTGGATCGCGACCGGGCCCAGCCGCTCGACAATCTCGCCGGTCAGCGCGACGAGATCCACCCTCTCGCGCTCGAGCGTCAGCTTGCCCTCCTCCAGCTTGGAGACGTCGAGAAGGTCGCCGATGAGGCGGATCATCCGCGTGCACGCCTCGCGGATGGAGGTCAGGTAGCGGCGGTGCTTGTCGGGCAGCGCCTCGGCCGAGCCCTCCAGCAGCTGCAGGTATCCGGTGATGATCGTCAGCGGCGAGCGCAGGTCGTGCACCAGCATCGAGGTGAACGTGCCGCGCAGCTCCTGCATCTCCTGCCGCAGCCGGCGGCGCTCGATGGCGCCCCGCACCCGGGCGGCCACGCGGCCGGGCGAGATCGGCTTGGTCAGATAGTCGACGGCGCCCGAGCGTAGCGCGAGCTCCATCGAGCCCGTGCTCTCCGCGCTGGCGGTCAGCACCAGCACCGGGATCTCGCGCACGCGCGGATCGGCGCGCAGGCGGTTCAGCACCTCGAAGCCGTCGAGGCCCGGCATGGCGAGGTCGAGCAGCACGCAGTCCGGCTGCTCGGCCCGGATCAGCTCGAGTCCGGCGAGGCCGTCGGGCGCCTCCAGCACCCGGTAGTCGGGCGGCTCGAACAGATACCGGATGACGAGCCGGTTCTGCTCGTTGTCGTCGACGACCACGATCGTGAGCGGCTTCACGGGGCCGGAGCGGGACGGGAGCGGAAGGCCCGGGCGCGGCCGGGCGGGAGCGGGCTCATCGGAAGTACGTCTCCAGCAGCGCGCGGAGCGCCGGGACCTCGATCGGCTTGGTGATGTAGGCGTCGCAGCCGGCGGCCAGCGCTCGCGCGGCGTCGCCGGGCAGCTCGTGGGCGGTGAGCGCGATGACGCGGATGTCGCGGGTGGCGGGGTCGGCCTTGAGCCGGCGGGTGGCCTCCCAGCCGTCGACCACCGGCATCATGAGGTCCATCAGGACGAGGCTGGGCCGCACCTCGCGCGCCCGCGCCACCGCTTCTTCTCCGTCGCGCGCCGTCACGAGCCGGATCGGCAGCGCGGTGTCCTCGACGATCATGCGAATCAACTCACGGTGGGCAGGCTCGTCGTCGGCGACGAGCAGCGTTCGGGATCCCACAGCCTCTCCGAGAGACACGGTATGAGCGACCTGTGGCCTGATTCTGCGCCGGTCCGGCCCATTCGCCTATCGGGGAAACCCCGACACCACGGATGCGCGCGACAGGCTAGCGGAGGCCGAGCTGGGCGGCGATGCGGACCAGCTCGGCGCGCGTGCGCGCCCCCAGCTTGTCGCCCAGACGGGAGCGGTGGGTCTCCACCGTCTTGACGCTGAGGGTCAGGAGGGCGGCCACCTCCCGGTTGGTGTGGCCGCGCGCGAGCAGCCGCAGCACCTGCAGCTCACGAGGGCTCAGCGTCGGCATGGCGGGCAGCGCGGCGTGATCGAGCGTCTCGGCGCCGGCGCCGACCTGCACGAAGGTGCGCCCGCGGTGGACCGCGCGGATCGCCGAGAGCAGCTCGCTGCTGTCGGAGTCCTTGATGACGTGGCCGGAGGCCCCGGCGGCCTGCGCCATCCGGGCGTAGCCCGGATCCTCGTGCATCGTGAGCACGAGCAGGCGCGCGCTGGGCAGCTCACGGCGCAGGCGCTGCAACGTCTCCACGCCGCTGAGGCCGGGCATGGTCAGGTCGACCACCGCCACGTCGGGCCGGGTGACCAGCGCCCGGCGCACCGCTTCCTCGCCGTCCGCGGCCTCGCCCACCACGAGCATGTCGGGCTGAGCGTCGAGCAGCATGCGCAGCCCGGCTCGGAGGATGGCGTGGTCGTCGGCGAGCAGCAGGCGGATCTTCTTCACGCGCCCTCCGCGGGCAGCGGAATCTCCACGGCCACCCGGGTCCCGCGCCCTGGCAACGAGTCGATCGTCAGCGCCCCCTTGTGCACGGCGGCCCGCTCGCGCATCGAATGGATGCCGAGGCCGCGGGCGGCGGTGGCCGGCGCGGGCGGGTGGACGGGATCGAAGCCGCGGCCGTCGTCCTCGACCACCAGCGTCATCGAGCCCGCGTGACGGTCGAGCCGCACCCACACACGCCCGGCGCCGGCGTGGCGGGCCACGTTGGACAGCGCCTCCTGGAGGATCCGGTAGAGCGCGGTCTCCACCGGGGCCGGCATGCGCTCCGGCTCGACCCCGGCCGTCTCCAGCGTGACGGCGATCCCCCGCGTGCGGCCGAACTCCTCGGTGTAGCGCGCGATCGCCGTGCCGAGGCCGAGGTCGTCGAGCACGCTCGGCCGCAGGCCCCAGGCCAGCCGCCGCACCTCGGCCAGGGCGCGCGTGGCCACCTGGTGCAGGTCGCGGGCCTGGGCGCGGGCGGCCCGGGTGGTGCGGGCCTCCTGCAGGGCGCTGAGGCCGAGCAGCAGCGAGGCGAGCGACTGGGCGGTCTCGTCGTGCAGCTCGCGCGCGATGCGGCGGCGCTCCTCCTCCTGCACCGTGATGACCTGATTCAGCAGCAGCGCACGGATCTCCTCCGCTTGCTTGCGGTCGGTGATGTTCGAGTACAGGCCGTACACGTAGGTGGTGCCGTGTCCCTCGTAGGTGGCCACCGCGCGGTCGTGCAGCCACAACCACCGGCCGTCACGGTGCCGCAAGCGGTACTCCACGTCGAAGGTCGCCGCCCCGCCCTCGAAGAGCCGCACGAAGTGCCGGCGCACGATCGACTGATCGTCGGGATGGATGCGGCCGAACCAGCCCTCGGCGCCGGCCCGGCAGATCTCCTCGGCGGTGTAGCCGCCGACCGCCTCGACGTTGGGGCTGACGAACAGCGTGTTGCCCTCGCGGTCGACCAGCCAGGCGACGTCGGGGATGTTGGTGAGGAGCGTCCGGTAGCGATGCTCGCTCACCCGCAGCGCATCCTCGGCGCGGACGCGCTCGATGGCGATGCCGGCCAGCCGGGCGGCCCGCTCGATCAGCCGCCGGTCGTCCTCGCCGGGCTGGCGGGGCCGACGGTAGTAGGTGACGAAGACGGCCAGCACGCTGCCGGCGGCGTCGAGCACGGGGACCGACCAGCACGCCCGCAGGCCGTGTCGTAGCGCCAGCGCGCGATCGCGCGCCCAGCGCGGGTCGTCGGCCAGGTCGTCCACCACGACGGGTTCGCGCCGGAAGGCGGCGCTCCCGCAGATGCCGGTCTCGGGGCCGATGACCATGCCGTCGACGGCCTCCGCGCAGGCGCGCGGCAGGCTCGGCGCCGCCCCGAGGCGCAGGCGATCGCCTTCCACCAGCAGGACCGAGGACAGCATCCCCTCGCCCTGCGTCTCGACCACCCGGCACACCGCCTCGAGCACGCCGGCCAGCGACTCGCCGGCGGCGATCATCTCGAGGACGAGCTTCTCGCTGGCCAGCAGCGCCTCCGTCCGCTTACGCTCGGTGATGTCGACTTGCAGGCAGCGCAGGCGCGGCGGCTGGCCGTTGTCGCGCACCAGGCTGGCGCTGTCACGCACCCACACCACGCGGCCGTCGGCGGCCAGCACGCGGTACTCCTGGACGTGATCGCGCCCGGCGGCGGCCTCGGCCCGCGAGAAGTCCGCCGCCCGCGCGCGGTCGGCGGGGTGCAGGTGCTCGACCCAGAAGTCCGGCTCCGTGGTCCACGCCGCGATCGGGTGGCCGAACAGCATCTCGGCCCGGCGGCTCACGAACAGCACGCGCCGGGTGGCGACGTCGAACTCGGCCACGACGGCGTCGATGCTCTCCACCAGCCCGCGGAAGCGGTGCTCGGCGGCCTCGGCGTCGGCGCGCGCGCTGCGCTCGGCCGCGAAGAGCCGCGCGTTGTTGAGGGCCACGGCCGCCTGGTCGGCAAATGCCTCCAGCAGCCGTCGCGCGTCGTCGTCGAACACGGTGCCGACGCTGGCGGCCACGCTGAGGGCGCCAATCGCCTCGCCGTTCACGATGAGGGGCACCGACATGGCCGCGCGCAGGTCCAGGCGCTCCAGCCGCTCACGCACCTCCGGCGTGAGGACCAGCCGCGGATCATTCAGCACGTCGCGGGTGATCTGTAGCCGTCGCTCCAGCGCCGCCCGGCCGGCCAGCCCCGCGCCGGGTGGGAGCACCACCGGGCGATCGGGATCGGCCCAGCCCCCGAAGGCCACCGAGACCAGCGCGCCGGTGTAGCGCTCCAGCCGATACACCGCGGCCCCGCGGGCCCCCAGCAGGGCCGTGACGCTGTCGGCGATGAGCTGGGCGACCTCGCTGGGATCGAGCGAGTGCGCCAGGGCCTGGCTCACCGCGGCCAGTGCCTCGGCCTCGCGCCGGCGGCGCTCGCTGTGCGCGTCCAAGCGCATGCTCTCGACGGCGAGCGCGGCCTGGGCCGCCAGGGCGCCGAGCGCCTCGAGCACCTCCGGCTCCGGCGGCTCCACCTCTCGGCCGAACACGCCGAGCACTCCCTCCAGCGCGTAGCGGCCGGAGAGCGGAACACCCACGAACCACCGCACCTGCTCGGCGAGCAGGAAGGCCGGCTGGGTGGTGCGGGGATCGTGCGCCGGGGCCTCGATGACCAGCGGCTGCCGGCCCCGGGCCACGTGGCCCGCCAGGCCCTCGCCGTAGGCCAGGTCCATCCGGAGACCGGAGTGCACGCACTCCAGCACGCCGGCGGCGCCCCGGAGCGCGAGCCGGTCGCCCTGCTGGATCCACACCAGGACAAAGCTGTCCGGCACCAGCTCGGCCGCGGCGCGGGCGGCCGCGGCCAGAACCTCGTCGAGATCCAGGGAGGCCGTCATGGCTCGAGCGAGCCTGGGGAGCAGACCACGGTCGAGCGCCACGGTGGGAGGCGCCATGTGCGAGAAGACTCACCGATCGCGGGCACCCCGTCAAGGCCGCTTCCGAGCCCCGGTGGTAGACTCCAGCCCGTGGCGCTCCCCTTGGACGGGCTCGTCGTCGTCGATCTCACACAGAACGTCGCCGGGCCGTTCTGCACCCAGATCCTCGGCGACATGGGCGCCGAGGTGATCAAGGTCGAGCGGCCCGGCCGCGGAGACGACGCGCGCGCCTGGGCCCCGCCGTTCTGGGGCGAGGAGAGCGCCACCTTCCTGGCGTTCAACCGCAACAAGCGCAGCCTCGCCCTCGATCTCAAGCGCGAGGGCGGCCTCGAGGTGCTCCGGCGCCTGGTCGCCCGCGCCGACGTGTTCGTGCAGAGCCTGCGCGCTGGCGCCATCGCCGAGCTGGGGCTCGACTTTCCCCGGGCCAGCGCGCTCAATCCGCGCCTGGTGTACTGCTCGGTCACCGCCTACGGCCCGCGCGGCCCGCTGGCCGATCGGCCCGGCTACGATCCGCTCATGCAGGCCTACGCCGGGCTGATGTCGGTGAACGGCCATCCGGGGCAGGAGCCGGCGCGCGTCGGCACGTCGATCGTCGACATGGGCACCGGCATGTGGGCCGCGCTCGGCATCATGGCGGCGCTGCGGCAGCGCGAGGCCACCGGCCGGGCCGTCGAGGTGACCACCGCGCTGTTCGACACGGCGCTGATGTGGGTCTCGTATCACGCCATGGGA
Organism: Methylomirabilia bacterium; assembly: GCA_041499965.1. GTDB lineage: Bacteria > Methylomirabilota > Methylomirabilia > Rokubacteriales > CSP1-6 > AR5. The sequence goes on along the minus strand of JBGQLG010000065.1, from coordinate 17,909 downwards.
TACCTGGGCAGTGGCGAGGTGCCGCAGCCGCAGGGCTCGGGCACGGCGATGATCGCGCCCTATCAGGCCTTCCCCACCGCCGACGGCTACGCGATGATCGGCGCGGCGTCCGATGCGCTGTTCGCTCGGCTCATCGGCGCGCTCGCGGCGCCGGAGCTGGGGCACGACCCGCGATTCGCCGACAACCCGGGGCGTGTGCGCCACCGCGCCGCCCTCGTCGAGGCGGTGGGCGCGCGCACGCGCACGTTCAAGACGGTCGAGCTGCTCGAGCGCCTGGGCGAAGCCGGCGTGCCGGGTGCGCCGATCCTCACGATCGACCAGGTGCTGCAGGAGCCGCAGACGCAGGCCAGCGGCATGCTGGTCGGCGCCCCGCACCCGCGCCTGCCCAACTACACCTCCCTCGGCCTGCCGATCCAGTGGGACGGCCGCCGCCCCGGCGTGCGCCGCGTCCCCCCCCAGCTCGGCGAGCACAGCACCGACGTCCTCACCTGGGTCGGCTACACCCTCGACGACGTCCGCAACCTGAAAACCCAGGGCCTCGTGCAGTGAGCAACACACTTCCCGTGTATCGCCACCTCCTCGTCACGTGCTCGGACGACCGCCACGTGATCACCGTCACCCTCAACCGTCCTGATCAGCACAACGCCATGAACACCGCCATGGGCCACGATCTTCTCGCGTGCTTCACCGCGCTGGCCTCTGACGCCGACGCGCGGGCGATCGTGTTCACCGGCGCGGGCGAGCGCGCGTTCTGCGCGGGCGGTGACCTCAAAGAGCGCAACGGGATGACCGACGAGACGTGGCGCGCCCAGCACGTGATCTTCGAGCAGGCGGCGATGCGCGTGCTGCGCTGCCCGGTGCCGGTCATCGCCGCCGTCGAGGGCTTCGCGCTGGCGGGCGGCTGCGAGCTGGCCATCCTGTCGGACTTCATCGTGGCGAGCGAGACGGCCGTGTTCGGCGTGCCGGAGACCACGCTCGGCATCTTCCCCGGCATCGGCGGCACCCAGCTGTTGCCGCGGATCGTCGGGGCGCCGCTGGCCAAGGAGCTGATCTTCACCGGCCGGCGTCTGAAGGCGGACGAGGCCAAGGCGGTCGGGCTGATCAATCATCTGGTGCCGGCCGGCCAGGCCCGGGCGCAGGCGACGGAGATCGCGAGCACCATCGCGCGCAACGGCCCTATCGCCGTGCGCCAGGCCAAGAAGGCCATCGCCTACGGCGGCGAGACGGATCTCGACACCGCGATGATCCTGGCCATCGAGGCGTACAACGCGACGGTGGTGACCGAGGACCGGCTGGAAGGCGTGCGCGCATTCAACGAGAAGCGACCGCCCGAGTTCAAGGGCCGCTGACCCCAGGGGACCGACATGGCATCCATCGACCTCGCACTCACCGACGACCAACGGGCGCTCAAGGTCGGGATCACCGAGATCTGCAAGCGCTATCCCGGCGAGTACTGGCGTGACCTTGATTCCCGCCGCGAGTACCCGGAGAAGTTCGTCAACGAGCTGACCCAGGCCGGCTACCTCGGCTGCCTCATTCCCCCGGAGTACGGCGGCGCCGGCCTCGGGATGCGCGAGGGCGGGCTGATCCTCGAGACGATCCACGGCCACGGCGGCAGCGCCTCGGCCTGTCACGCCCAGATGTACATCATGGGCACCGTGCTGCGGCACGGCAGCGAGGCGCAGAAGCAGGCCTACCTGCCGAAGATCGCCACCGGCGAGCTGCGGCTGCAGGCCTTCGGCGTCACCGAGCCCGACGCGGGCTCCGACACGACGCAGCTCAAGACGACCGCGGTGCGCACGGGCGACCGCTACGTGGTCAACGGCCGCAAGATGTTCATCTCGCGCGCCCAGCAGTCGGATCTCATGTTGCTGCTGGCCCGCACGACGTCGGTCGAGCAGGTGAAGCGCCGGACCGACGGGCTGAGCGTGTTCCTCATCGACATCCGCGGGCTCCCGGGGCTGGAGATCCGGCCGCTGCGCATGATGATGAACCACTCGACCAACGCGCTGTTCTTCGACGACGTGGAGATTCCGGCCGAGAGCCTCGTGGGGGAGGAAGGTCAGGGCTTCCACTACATCCTGTCCGGCATGAACGCCGAGCGGATCCTGGTGGCCTCGGAGTCGATCGGCGACGGTCGCTGGTTCACCGACAAGGCGGTCGCCTACTCGGCCCAGCGCGTGATCTTCGGCAAGCCGATCGGCACCAACCAGGGCGTGCAGTTCCCCATCGCCAAGGCGTACACCAACGTGGAGGCCGCCGCGCTCATGCGCGACAAGGCCGCCGCCCTCTTCGACGCCGGCGAGCCGTGCGGGGCCGAGGCCAACATGGCCAAGTACCTGGCGGCCGAGGCGGCCTGGGAGGCCGGCAACGCGTGCATCGACTGCCACGGCGGCTACGGCTACGCCGAGGAGTATGATGTGGAGCGCAAGTTCCGCGAGTGCCGTCTCTACAAGACGGCGCCGATCAACAACAACCTGGTGCTCGCCTACGTCGGCGAGCACGTGCTGGGAATGCCGCGCTCCTACTGAGGTCGCATGCTCTACTTCGAGGACTTTCCGCCCGGGGACGTCCGCGAGTCTCCGTCGCGGGCGGTCACCCACGACGAGATCATCGCGTTCGCCCGCCAGTACGACCCCCAGCCCTTTCACCTCGACGACGAGGCGGCCACCCGCTCGATCTACGGCGGGCTGCTGGCCAGCGGCTGGCACACCTGCGCCCTCTACATGCGCCTGATGTGGGAGACGTTCCTGAAGGACACGGCTTCCCTCGGCTCGCCGGGCGTGGACGAGATCCGGTGGGTCAAGCCGGTCCGGCCCGGCGACACGCTGCGTGTACGGTTCACGGTGGTCGAGGCCACGCCGTCGCGCAGCAAGCCCGACCGCGGCATCGTCCGGTCGCTCTCGGAGGTGTTCAACCAGCACGGCGAGGTCGTGATGACGCTGCGTGGGCTCGGCCTGTTCGGCCGCCGGCCGGCCTGAGATGTCGCGCGCGCTTCTGGCGCTCGTGGTGCTGCTGACGCTGCCGGTCGCCGCCGGCGCCGAGACGCAGCGCCTCGTCTTCCCCACCCTGCTGGGCGAGTACCAGCTCGCCTTCGACGACAAGCGGACACCGGAGGCCGAGGTGCGCACGCTCGTCTCGCTGTCGCCGCACCTGGCCGGCTGGAACAGCCTGGCGGTGGCGCCGCGCCTGGAGCGCTGCGTGGTCGACGATCCCGCCTATCTCGACTGCCGCTCGCGCTCGCCGCAGTCGGCGAACTTCCTGTGGAACGCGCGGGTCAACCTCGAGCGCGGCAACGCCGCCCTGACCTATCTGCGGAGCCTGCGCCCGCCGCCCGAGCTGGAGCCGGTGGTGACGTGGCTGCAGCGCTCGCTCACCTTCAGCTTGTGGCTGGAGGAGACCAAGCTCGAGTTCTTCCGCACGGCCGACGTCGCCGTCCTGCGGCGGCGCTACGAGGAGGTCGATCCCGCGCGCGACTGCGGCGGCGTCATCAACGACGTCGCCCGGGCCGGCTCGCCCGACGCCCAGTTCGACCTGGTCGTCCTGCGCTGGCACAACTGCGTCAACAACCAGTTCCGCCGCAAGCTGGGCGAGTATCCGCTGCCCGCCTGGAAGAAGTTCCTCTCGGCGTGGCGGATCAACGAGCGGGTGGTCGAGGTCCTGCCCCAGCCCCAGGAGGCTATCCAGAGCCGCTAGTCTCTCGAGTCAGCGATTCGTCCGCCCGGCCCAGGAACGCGCGCGACGGCTCGTGGCGCGAGCGGAGGGGCGAGGGGCGAGGTTGCGGAGAGGGCTGCCGTCGCGCCGAGGGCGAGCCTGAACGACGCGAGCGGGGTTCGCGCGGCCCCCCATCCCCCAAAGGGGGTTGGGTTGTCGACCAGTAGACCGTACCTCGCCCCTCGCCCCTCCGCTCGCGCCACGAGCCGGGAACGCGCCCCGACCGAGCCGGCGAATCTCTGACCAGGGATACTAGGCGCCGGCCGCCCCGGACAGCGCGGAGGCGCGGGCGGCCCAGACCGGCGCGCCCATCTGGACGAACAGGGTGTGCGCTTCCTCGCGGTGGCGCGCCATCCGCGCCGCGTCGCCTTGCTCGCCGGCCAGGTTGGCCAGGGCCAGGTGCAGGCGGGCGCTGCCGTAGCGCGCGCCGCTCTGCTCGGTGAGCGCCAGCGCGTCGGTCAACAGCTGCTCGGCGACGGCGGGCTCACCGCGGAACTGGGCCAGCGCCGCCTCGACCGCCTGGGCCGTGACGACGGCGGGCGCGAAGCGGATGCCCTGCACGAGCTCGCGCCCGTGCGCGACGACGGTGGCCGCGCGCGCGTGATCGCCGCGCAGCAGGTGCGCCTGGGCCTGGAACATCGTGAGCCAGCCCTCGAGCTGGGGAAAGCGCATCCGCCCGAAGATCGCCGCCGCGCTCTCGAGCAGCGGCAGGGCCGCGTCGGCGTTCTCCTGCTCCGTGTAGCCGATGCCCAGGAAGCCCTCGGCGAGGGCCCGGGCCATGTCGTCGGGCGCCAGCTCGACGGCGCGACGCCCCGCCGCGATGCCGGTGGCCCAGTCGCCGCGCGTGGTGTGGGCCCAGCCGCCGACCCAGGCGCTGTAGCTGGCCAACCGCGCGTCGCCGAGCCGGTCGGCGAGCGTCGCGACCCAGGCCGCCGCGCTCAGCGCCTCGTCGAACCGGCCCAGCTCGAGGAAGTTCAGCGCGCGCATCCAGTTGGTCATCGCCAGCCACCAGCGCTCGCCGGTGCGCTCCAAGCGGGCGATCGCCAGGCGGCCATGCTCGACGCCGCGCACGAAATCGCCCGACCAGAACGACTCGCGCGTGAGGATGTAGTGCGCCTTGCCGGCGGTGGCGACGTCGCCCGCCGCCTCGGCCTCGGCCAGGGCCTGCCGGGCGTCGGCGATCGCCCGCTCGGTCTGGCCCAGCATCCCGCGAGACGCGGCCAGCCGCAGATGGTACTGCGCCGTGAGCGAGGCGTCGCCGAGCCGCGCCACCGCCGCCTCGCGCGCCTCGAGGTCGGCGATGACCTCGGCGAGCTGGCCCAGCAGGAACTGAGCGTGGGAGCGCTCCAGCGCCAGCTCGAGCTCGACGCGCTCGCGCGACGCGCCGAGGCCGGCCGCGTGCGACTCGGCCTCGCGCAGGGCGGCCACGGCCTCGGCGTTGGCGTAGGCCGCCAGCGCGCGCGCGGCCACGCGGCGCAGCGCCTCCACGGCCTTCTCGGCGTGCGGCGTGCGCGTCCAGTGATAGGCCAGGCGCTCCCACTCGCGCTCCGTGCGGTCGGCCCCGGCCGACTCCAGCGCCCGGGCCGCGGTCTCGTGCAACGCCTGGCTGTGCGCCGTGAGCAGGCTCTCGTACGCCACCTCCTGGGTGAGCGCGTGGTTGAAGGCGTAGGCCGGATCGTCGCCGACGGTCAGCTCGTGGACGAAGTCCAGGCGCGCCAGCTCGGCGAGGTGCGCGGGCACCGAGCCGGGGCCCTCCCACACCGCCTCCAGCAACCGGCGCGGGAACTCGCGCCCCAGCACGGCGGCGGTCTGCAGCAGGCGCTTGAGCGCGTCGGGCAACCGGTCCAGCCGCGCGCTCAGCACCGCGCGCAGCGTGTCGGGCACGCTGCGGGTGGCGGCGAGATCGCCCTGCTCGGCAACGGCCCGGGCCAGCTCCTCGAGGAACAGCGGATTGCCGGAGGCGCGATCGAGGATGGCGCGCAGGAGCGGCTCGGGCAGGCGCGCGCGCACCGTGACGTCACCGAGCAGCGAGAGACTGTCCGCCTCACCGAGCGGCGCCAGCACGATCTCCTCGGTGCCGGACGACTCACCCCAGCGCGGCCGCCAGTCCGGCCGATGGGTCGCGACCATCAGGATGGGCGATGCCGCGAGGCCCTCGACGAGCGTGCCGAGATATTCCTCGGAGGCGTCGTCGATCCAGTGCAGGTCCTCGAGGACGACCAGCAGCGGCCGGCGCCGGCCGCCCTGCAGCAGCACGAGCCGCAGCGCATCGATCGTGCGCGCGCGCACCGCCTCCAGTGTGAGGTCGTCGAGCCCGTCGCCGACCTTGACCCCGAGCAGGTGGAGCAGAAACGGCGCCCGCTCGCCGGCGTCGAGGCCGAGCGCGGCCAGCGTGGCCCGCACCTTGTCGCCGATGACGTCGGGGGTGTCGAGCTCCTCGATCCCGCACTGGCCGCGCACCAGGTCGAGGATCGGCAGGTAGGGAATCGTGGCGCCGTGGGAGCGGCAGCGGGCCTCCAGCGTGGTCATGTCGGTGCCGCCCAGCGTGCGCCGCAGCTCGTAGACCAGCCGCGACTTGCCACTGCCGGCCTCGCCCACCACGCGCACGAGGCGGCCGGCGCCGGCCTGGGCCTCGGCCAGGACCGCGCCGAGGCGGCGCAGCTCGGCGTCGCGGCCGACGAAGCGTCCGAACGCGCGCTCGGCGGCGTGCTCGAACGCCGAGCGCGGCGGCGCCAGGCCCAGCACCTTGTAGGCGACGACCGGCTCGCTTCGTCCCTTGACGGCGAGCGCCCCGGCCGCCGTCAGCCGCACGTCGCTGCGCACCTGCCGCGCCGTGGCCTCGGCGATGACGATCTCGCCCGGCGCCGCCGCCTGCTGCAGCCGGGCCGCCACGTTGGTGGTGTCGCCGACCGCGGTGTAGTCCATGCGCAGGTTGTCGCCGATGGAGCCGACGACGACGAGGCCGGTGTTCATGCCGATGCGCACGGCCAGCTGGGCGCCGGGGCCGAGGCCGGCGTAGGAGCTGCGGTCGCGCAGGGCGCGGCGGATGGCGACGGCCGCCCGCACCGCCCGGCGCGCGTCGTCCTCGTGAGCGAGCGGGGCGCCGAACAGCGCCATGAAGCCGTCGCCGAGGAACTGATTGATGGTGCCCTCGTAGCGGTGGACCTCGGCCAGGGCCAGCTCGAAGAAGCCGTTGAGCAGCGCGTGCATGCGCTCGGGCCCCACCTGCTCGGCCAGCGGTGTGGAGTTCGCGATGTCGCAGAACAGGACGGTGACCTGCTTGTGCTCGCCCTCCAGCGCCGCCCGCGTGGTGAGGATGCGCTCGGCGAGATGCTTGGGCGTGTAGGCGGCCGGCGAGGCGAAGCCGGCCCGCGGGCGCAGGTCGCGGCCGCACTCGAGACAGAACTTCGCGGTGTCGGGAAGCTCGGTCGCGCAGTTCGGGCAGCGCATGGGAGCTACGAGCGCCCGGCGCCGGCCGGCGCCGGGCGGCTCGCGGTCACGCCAGGAACGATCGCAGCATCCCGGCGGACTTGTCGTCGGCGATGCCGATGTTCACGTTGATATCGTCCTGCGTCGTTGGGATGCCCGGGGGTCGACGACAGGTTCCTCCGTCATGTTAGAGTGAGCCCGCGGAAGGCGCCATGCAAATCCCCGAGCGCGTCACCATCTGCGAGGTCGGGACCCGCGACGGGTTCCAGATCGAGCCGGACTTCATCCCGACCGAGCGCAAGGTCGAGGTGGTCGATCTCCTCACCGAGGCCGGGGTGCCGCGGATCGAGGTCACCTCGTTCGTGCATCCCAAGGCGGTGCCCCAGCTGCGCGATGCCGAGGCCGTGATGGCCGCGATCCGGCGGCGGCCGGGCACGCGCTACGCGGCGCTGGTGCCCAACGACAAGGGCGCGGCCCGCGCGGTGGACGCGGGCGTCGACCGCCTCCACACGGTGGTCTCGGCCAGCGAGAGTCACAACCTGGCCAACGTGAACATGACCATCGCCGAATCGATCGCCAAGCTGCGGGCGGTGGCGCAGATCGCCACCCGGGCCGGCGTATTCCTACAATCCGGCATCTCCACCTCGTTCGGCTGTCCCTTCGAGGGCGACGTGCCGCTCGACCGGCTGGAGAGCGTGGTCGCGCGCCTGGTCGATCTCGGCGCCGGCGGCATCGGCCTGGCCGACACGACGGGCATGGCCAATCCGCGCCAGGTGGCCACGGTGCTCGAGCGGCTGATGCCGCGCTTCCCCGGGATCGAGTGGACGCTGCACACGCACGACACGCGAGCGATGGCCATTCCCAACATCCTGGCTGCGCTCGCGTGCGGCGTGACGCACCTGGACGCCTCCATCGGCGGCCTCGGCGGCTGCCCGTTCGCGCCCGGCGCCTCCGGCAACGTGTGCACCGAGGACCTCGTGCACTGCCTGCACGCGATGGGCGTGGCCACCGGCATCGACCTCGACCGTCTCGTCGCCGTGTCCCGCCGCGTCGAGCAGATCCTCGGCCGCCCGCTGCCCGGCCAGATCATCAAGGCCGGCCCATCGACGCGGAAGTACCCGGTCCCGGACGGCGTCGCCGCGCGCCTCTCCAACGTCGCCGCGCCGACCGGGCGATAGATCGCGTGACCAAGAAGGCGCAGCGGATGCTCGCGGTCATGGACCGGGCGACGGCGCTGTGGACGATCCCCAACGTCGGCCGGGCCAAGGGACGCGTGATCCGGCGCCTGATCGATCGCCACCGGCCCACGCGCGCGCTGGAGATCGGCTCGCTGCTCGGCTACTCCGCGATCCTCATCGCCGGCGCGCTGCCGCCGCGCGGTCGCCTCATCTGCCTCGAGGCCAACGACTACCTGGCGAAGTTCGTGAAGTACAACGCCGAGGCGGCGGGGCTCGGCCGCAAGGTGCGGGTGGTGGTCGGCGACGCGCTGCGCGTGATCCCGCTGCTGCCGGGACGCTTCGACTTCGTGCTGATCGACGCCCGCAAGGAGGACTATCTCGACTACCTGCGCCAGCTCGAGCCCAAGCTCGTGGCCGGCGCCGTCGTGGTCGCCGACAACACCGGCATCTTCCGCCGCGACGTCACGCCGTATCTGGACTATGTCCGCGATCCCGCCGGTCCCTGGCAGTCGCGCGAGCACGACTTCGGTGACGACGCGATGGAAGTGAGCATCCGGCGAGAACGGTAGAGGGCCCCCATGAGACTGGCGACGTTTCTCTCCCCCGGTGGTGATCTGGCGGCCGGCGTCGAGCTGGCGCGGCGGGCCGAGGCGCTCGGCTACGACAGCGTGTGGGTCACCCACGGCCTCGGCCGCGACTCGTTCCTGGTACTGGCCGCCTACGGCGCGGCCACCACGCGCATCGGGCTCGGCAACGGCGTGGTGCCGATCTACCCGCGCCATCCGGTCGCGATGGCCCAGGCCGCGCTCACGCTGAACGAGCTGACCGGTGGGCGCTTTCGCCTCGGCATCGGCGTGAGTCACCGGGCCTCGATCGAGGCGATGTTCGGGCTGTCCGTCGTCGAGCCGCTGGCCGTCATGCGGGAGTACGTCGCCGTGCTCCGCGGAGCGCTCGGCGGCGGCGCCGCCTTCGAGGGCAAGCACTACCGCGTGCACTGGAGCCTGGCCCTGCCCACGCGGCCGCCGGCCTCGCCGATCTATCTGGCCGCGCTCGGCCCGAAGATGTGCGAGCTGGCCGGCGAGATCGCCGACGGCGCCATCCTGTGGCTGTGCCCGCCGGACTACGTGCGCGAGGTGGCCCGCCCGGCCATCGAGCGCGGCCGGCGCCGCGCCGGCAAGACGCTCGACGGCTTCGAGCTGATGGCGACGGTCCCGCTGGCCGTCACCGACGACGCCGCGGCCGCCAAGGCCGCGTTCCGCGCCGAGCTGGCGCGCTACGCGGCGCTGCCGTTCTATCGCGCCATGATGGAGGCCAGCGGGCTCGGCGAGGGGCTGCGCGCGTTCGATCGCGACGGCGCCGTGCCCGAGTCGATGGCGGCGGCGCTGGGCGGCGTCGGCGACGCCGGCACCGCTCGTGCGTATCTCGAGGCGTACCGCAAGGTCGGCGTGACGCTGCCGGCCGTGCGCCCGATCACCTTCCCCGACGCGCCCTGGTACCGCCGCACGCTGGAAGAGGCCGCCGGCTGGTAGCGCGGCGGACGCTGGCCCTCCTCGCCGCCACGCTCCTCGCCACCGGCTGCGCCGGCAGTCGGGGCGAGCACGTTCGCGTGCTGCCGCGGGACCGGTCGGTGCCGCTGCTCTACGTGGCGCTGGGCGACAGCACCGTGGAGGGCATCGGCGCCAGCCAGCCGAGCGCCAACTACGTCTCGCGCGTGCACGCGCGGCTGCGCGCGGTGTACCCGCGCGCGGGCGTCGTCAATCTGGGCGCCGGCGGCGCGACCTCGGCCGACGTGCTCGATCACCAGCTCGAGCGCGCGGTGCTGCTGCGGCCTCACCTGGTGACGCTGTCGGTCGGCCCCAACGACATCACCGGCCGGGTACCGCTGGCGGAGTACGAGGGCAACGTCGACGCGATCCTGCGCCGGCTCACGCGCGAGACGAACGCGGCGATCGTGGTCAACCTACTGCCGGACCTCGCGATCACCCCGCGCTTCCGCGGCCAGGAGACGGCGGCGGCGATCGGAGCGCTGACGGTCCAGTTCAACGACGTCCTGGGCCGGCTGGCGCTCAGGCACGGCGCCGAGGTGGTCGACCTGTTCCGGCCGAGCCGGGCGGAGCTCCCCGGGCATCCGGAGCTGCTGGCCGCCGACGGCTATCATCCCTCCGACCGGGGGTACGAGCGCTGGGCCGCACTGGTGTGGGTGGGCGTCGAGCGACGCATCTCGGCCCGTTGAATAGGCGCGCCAGGGTCATCGTCCAAGCGGCCATGGGCACGTCGGGCAGAAGGAGGCTGGGCATGCGACTCATTCCGATTCTGGGACTCTCGATCGCGCTGTTGACGCTCCCAGCGCTGGCCTCCGCCCCCGCCGAGGCCGCGGACCTGCGCGTGCACCCCGGCAGCATGCGGGCGCTCCCGGCGCCGCCGCCCGCGCGGACACCCTCCGTCCTGAAGGGCCCCGACCCCGGTCTGGAGAACTTCGACCGGCGTGGTCGCGACCACGACCGTCCCGGCCGGCCGATCTTCGTCGCGCCGCAGACCGTATTCGTCAACCCGGGCCGCTGCTGGCAGCCTGGCTACTGGACGCACCAGTTCGTGCCGCAGTCCTACACGTACAGCAGCGGCAGCTGGGTGCCGGGCCAGTGGTCGCCGGACGGCCAGTGGATCGACGGGCACTACGCGAGCGGCGTCTACAACACCGGCTACTACCAGCCCCTCTGGGTCGACGGCTACTACACCGGCTGCCAGTAGCGGGGCGCCGGCTCGCGGCGTGGGCGCGGGTGCGGGGGCTGCGCGGTGAGGGGCCTTCGGTCGTCGCGCCGATGGCTCGCCTGAATCACGCGAGCGGGGTTCGCGCGGGCCCCCCATCCCCCTGAGGGGGTTGGGTTGTCGTCCAGTCGATCGTTGGCGGCGCGCTCACCCCGCCGAGTAGCGAGAAGTGGGAGGCAGGCTCGCCCTCGGTCGCGACGACCGAAGGCCCCTCACCGCGCAGCCCCCGCACCCGCGCCCACGCCGCGAGCCGCGAACACGCTTGGCCGGACCGGCGAATCTGTTGCTTCGGAGCAGCGGGTCAGATTTCGGAGTAGACCAGCAACAGGATGGCCATCAGGGCCAGGAGAGCGGGCCACGCGCGCGCCAACACGGCGCGGCCGGCCTCCGTGCGTTGCGCCAGGAAGAGAGCGGCGCTGCCGGTGACGGCGGCGGCGCCCATCACGGCGTGGTGCAGGAACATCTGGTCCAGGTGCAACCCTCCGTGGTGGCTGTGCAGGAACAGCGTCGCGCCGCCCAGCAGCGCCAGCACCGGAACGACCGCGCGCCAGCGCGACGAGCGTAGCCAGCCCGCGCGGCGCAGCACCTCCACGACGCCGATGACCATCGGGATCGCCGCCAGCGCTTTGTGCTGGACGACGAGCAGGTCGGACAGCGCGTCGGCCACCGTCCCGGGGCCGAGCGGCCACGCCTCGGGATCGACGCTGAGGAACAGGTAGACGCTGAAGGCGATCCACAGGGGCGCCGAGACGGCCGACCACGGCGGCCGCCGTGGACGCCGTGTCTCCCACCAGACCGCGATGGCGATGACCAGCAACAGCGCGCCGGCTACGTGATGGTTCAGCGTGGAGTACGCCGCCTCGGCTTCCGTACGGGAGTGACGGTGGCCGTCGACGGGACCGCCCCACGGCGCGAGCGCCGCGTTGTCCGGTGCGAACGGCCCGGCGGGGTTGTCGATCCACGCCCACACGTGGGCCACCGCCAGCGCCGGGTGCCACAGCACGAACGGGGCGTCGCTGGCCGGATGGCGAAGCGGGCAGTCCGCGGCGCGCGTCGCCGACCACTCGCGATCGTCACGGTAGTGGCACGACGCCTCGTGGCGATGCCAGGCACCGGCCGGGATGGGTCCGGCGGCCGGCGGCGACGGCAGCGCGTACTCGACACCGGCCAGCCGGAACGCGCCGTCGCGCTCCACGTAGAGGAGCATGGGCGGCCGCGCCAGGTCGAGGCCGAGCATGCTCGCCCGCAGCTGCGCGCCGAGGTCGACGAAATGGATGCCGTGGCGCGCCACCATGCCGCCCGCCTGCACGAAGCCGTCGGCGCGCGCGCGGGCGACGTCCTGGTAGCGCTCGGTGTGACGGCGGACATCGGCCACGACGCCGTCGGACGCCGGCGCCTCCGCCCCGAGGACGGCGAGCATCCCGCCGACAACCGCCGGCGCCGCCATGACCCGCCACCGTCGCCTCACGCCGGCGATCATACCTGGGCCGGGAGCCTGCGATAATACGCCGACCCCATGGCCATCTTCCTCACCACCGACGGCCTCGTCGCGCTGCTCACGCTGACCGCGCTCGAGATCGTCCTCGGCGTCGACAACCTGGTCTTCATCTCGATCATCAGCGGCAAGCTGCCCGCGGCCCAGCAGCCGCTGGGCCGCAAGGTGGGCCTCCTGCTGGCCCTCGGCACCCGCGTGCTCCTGCTGCTCACGCTGTCCTGGATGATGGGGCTCACGCGCCCGCTCTTTCGCATCCCCCTCGGCGGCGACGTCTCCGGGCGCGATCTGATCTTGCTACTGGGCGGCCTCTTCCTCATCGGCAAGGCCACCTGGGAGATCTACGACAAGGTGGAGCTGGCGGCGATCGCGCCCGGGGTCACGCCCGGGCGGCGCGGCTTCGTGTCGGTGGTCGCGCAGATCATGGTCCTGGACATCGTGTTCTCGCTCGACTCGGTCATCACCGCCGTCGGGATGGTGAACCACCTGCCGGTGATGGTCGCCGCCATCGTCGTCGCCATGGCCGTGATGCTCTTCGCCATGGAGACCGTCAACGGCTTCATCGAGGCCCACCCCAGCCTCAAGATCCTGGCGCTGTCGTTCCTGATCCTCATCGGGGTCGTGCTGGTCGCCGACGGCCTCGGCCAGCACGTGACCAAGGGCTACATCTACTTCGCGATGTCCTTCTCGCTGCTGGTCGAGCTGCTGAACATCCGCTACCGCGGCCGCCGCGGCCGGCGCCGCGCCGCCTGACGGCCGCCCACCGCCATGCGCCACTACGTCCTCTCGCGCCTGGCCCAGTCGGTGCTGGTGGTCCTGCTGTCGCTCTCCGCGGTGTTCGGCATGGTCCGTCTGGGCGGCGATCCCGTCCTGCTCTTCCTGCCGATGGATATCCAGGCCAAGGACGTGAACGAGATCCGCCAGCGCCTGGGCTTCAACGATCCGCTGCTCGTGCAGTACGGCCGCTTCATGGCGGGCGCCGTGCGGGGAGATTTCGGCCAGTCGCTGCGCTACCGGCGCGACGCGCTCGGCCTGGTGCTGGAGCGGCTGCCGGCCACGCTGCTGCTGGCCGGCAGCGCCATCGCGCTCACGCTGGTGATCGCGGTGCCGCTCGGCGTGCTGACGGCCGTGCGTCGCGACACGCTGGTGGACCACGTGGGGACGCTGGCCACCGTGCTGGGGCAGGCCACACCCGGCTTCTGGCTCGGCCTCATGCTCATCTATGTCTTCTCCGTGCAGCTCCGCTGGCTGCCAACCGGCGGCACCGGCACGCTGGCCCACCTGGTCATGCCCTCGGTGGTGCTCGCCGCGTTCTTCGCGGCCCGGGTGGCGCGCCTCACGCGCTCGGCCACGCTCGACGTGCTGGGCGAGGAGTACATCACGACCGCCCGGGCCAAGGGACTGAGCGAGGCGCGCGTGATCGCCAAGCACACGCTGCGCAACTCGGCGATCCCCATCGTCACCCTGGCCGGACTGGAGGCGGGCCAGCTCCTCGGCGGCGCCGTCATCGCCGAGACGATCTTCGCCTGGCCGGGCCTCGGCCGCCTCACCGTGCAGGCGCTGCTCAACCGCGACTTCCCCGTCGTGATGGCCGCGGTGTCCTTCACCTCGATCATCTTCACGCTGATGAACCTCGCCGTCGACCTGAGCTACGGCTGGCTGGACCCGCGCGTCCGCGTTCGCGCGTGAAGAAGTACCTGGGCCTCGCGCTGACGCTGGCCGCGCTGCTGGCCGCCCTCGCCGCGCCGTGGCTGACCGCCCACGATCCGCTGCTCGCGGATTTCGGCGCGACCCTCCAGCCGCCCGGCACGCCCGGCCACCCGCTCGGCACCGACCAGCTCGGGCGCGACCTGCTCAGTCGCGTGCTGCACGGCGCCCGCCTGGCGCTCTTCATCGGCCTGTGCACGGCGGTGCTGACCGCGATCGCCGGCGGCCTGCTCGGCCTCGTGGCCGGCTTCGTCGAGCGGTGGCCGGCCGCGGTGCTCATGCGGCTGGCCGACGTGCAGCTCTCCTTCCCGTTCATCCTGCTGGCGCTCACGATCAACGCCATCGTCGGCCTCGGGCTGCGCAACATCATCCTCAGCCTGTCGGCGGCCGGCTGGGTCGTGTACGCGCGCGTCGTCCGCAGCGAGGTGCTTACGGTCAAGCAGCGCGACTTCGTCCACGCCGCCGCCGCGCTGGGCGTCGGCCGGACACGCCTGCTGTTCCGGCACGTGCTGCCCAACGTGGCGCCGTCGATCGTTGTCGTGGCCAGCCTGCAGTTCTCCCAGTTCATCGTGGCCGAGGCCGCCATCAGCTTTCTCGGCTTCGGCATCCAGCCACCGACGCCGGCCTGGGGCAGCATGCTGAGCGAGAGCCGCGACTTCCTCTACGTCGCCTGGTGGCTGGCCGCCTTCCCCGGCGCCGCGCTGGCCCTGACCGCGCTCGGCGTGAACCTGCTCGGCGACTGGCTGCGCGACCGGTTCGACCCGAAGCTGCGCGTGTGAGCGGAGAGGCCGCCCTCGCCCTTGGCTCTCGGCATCTGACTCGTCGCGCGCTACACTACGGCCTCGACCAATCCAGGAGCAGGGAGAAGCCGCATGGGCACGAAGCGTCGTCTCGTCATGGTCCTTATCGCCATCGTCTCCGTCGCCGGGCTCGCGCCGGCTGCGTTCGCCCAGGACCGCGTGAAGACCAAGGAGATCGTCGTCGGCCTCGGGGCCGAGCCGCGCACGCTACTGGGCGTGACGATCGTGGACTGGACGACCAACAACATGCTCGAGCACATCTACGATCGGCTGCTCGACCGTGACGCCAAGACGTTCAAGCCCAAGCCGATGCTGGCGACGGAGTGGAAGATCGTCAACGAGACCACCTGGGAGTTCAAGCTCCGCAAGGGCGTCAAGTTTCACAACGGCGAGCCGTTCACGGCGGCCTCGGTCAAGGCCACCATCGACTACGCGCTCGACCCGGCCAACAAGACCCACTTCGCCTCCGCCTCCTACTGGGGCCTGGTGAAGGAAGTCCAGGTGGTCGACGACTACACGGTGCGCTTCATCACCAAGGGGCCGTGGCCGAACCTGGTCGACAGCGCGTCGTCGACCAACTCGCTCATCATGCCGGCCAAGGCGCTCAAGGAGCTGGGCCCGGCCAAGCTGGCCGACAAGCCGATCGGGACCGGGCCCTTCAAGTTCGTCGAGTGGAAGCGCGACGAGCGGCTGGTGCTCGACCGCAACCCCGACTACTGGCAGGGGCCGGCCGACGCCAGCCGGGTGACCTTCCGCTTCATCCCCGAGTTCAGCGCGCGGATGGCCGCCCTGCTTTCGGGCGAGATCGACATCATGAAGGATGTGCCGCCCCACGCCGTGGAGGCGGTCGAGAAGAGCGGCCGCGCGCACCTGCGCGCCACCGTGTCCTCGCGCATCAACTACCTGGCGCTGGTGAACCTCAAGCCGGGGCCCATGCAGGACGTGCGGGTGCGGCGGGCCATGAACCACGCGGTCGACGTGGACGAGCTGATCAAGCAGGTGCTCAAGGGCCGGGCCACCCGCATGTGCGGCCCGCTGGCCCCGGCCAACGTCGACTACGCGCCGGTGGAGTGCTACAAGTACGACCCGGCCCGCGCCCAGGCCCTCTTCAAGGACGCCGGCGTCGACCCGACCAAGCTGGCGCTGACGCTCGACACGCCGTCCGGCCGCTACCCGCTCGACAAGGACGTCTCGTTGGCCATCGCCGCCCAGCTGCAGCGACTCGGCATCAAGACGAACGTCGTCGTCAACGAATGGGGCACGCACCTGGACAAGATCAAGAACCGCAACACGGGCGAGATGTTCTTCCTCGGCTGGGGCCCGGCCCTGCACGGCCAGGGCACGACGCAGCCGCTGTTCCTGGCCGACCAGACCTACTCGTCGTACGGCAACAACAAGATGATCGACGACAAGGTGACGCGCGCGCAGACCCTCATGGACCCCAAGGCCCGCGCCGAGGCCTACGCCGACCTGCAGAAGGTGATCCACGACGAGGCGCCCTGGGTGTTCCTCTGGCAGCAGCACGACCTCTACGGCGTCGCCAGCACCATCGAGTGGACGCCCCGCGCCGACGAGAAGGTCTGGATGTACGACGCGAAGATCGTGGCGCGCTAGCATGTCGATCACGGTCTTCACCAACGCGTTCCTGATCGACTGCACCGGCGCCGATCCCGTCGAGGGCGCCGCCGTCGTCGTCGAGGACGACCGGATCAAGGAGGTCGCGCCCAGGGGCCAGGTCGGCGCGCTGCCCGGCCGGGTAACGACGCTCGATCTGAAGGGCCAGACGCTGATGCCCGGCCTCACCGACGCGCACGTGCACATCTGCGCGGTGACCGAGAACATCACCGACCAGCACCGGTTCTACCCGCCGTCCTATATCGCCGCCCGGGCAATGAAACGCGCCGAGGAGTGCCTGATGCAGGGCTTCACCACCGTGCGCGACGCCGGCGGGGCCGACTACGGCTTCCGCATGGTGCTCGAGGAAGGGCACTTTCCCGGCCCGCGCCTGCTCGTCTCCGGCCGCTACATCTCGCAGACCGGCGGCCACGGCGACAAGCGCCGGCGCTCGGAGTGGACCGATCCGATCGACTGCTGCGTGGGCATGGTCGGCTTCATCGCCGACGGCCCTGACGAAGTCCGCCGGGCCGCCCGCGAGAACCTCCGCCGCGACGCGGACCAGATCAAGATCATGGCCTCGGGCGGTGCCATGTCGCCCTCCGACGAGCTCGACACCACGCAGTTCACGGTGGCCGAGATGCGGGCGGCGGTGGAGGAGGCCCAGGCGGTCGGCAAGTACGTGCTGAGCCACGCCTACTCCGACACCGCGGTGCGCCGGGCCATCGAGGCCGGCGTGCGCTCGATCGAGCACGGCAACCTGATCCGCGAGACCGCGGCCCAGGCCATCAAGGACGCCGACGCGTTCCTGGTGCCGACGATGGTGACCTACGAGGCGATCTATCGCGAGGGCAAGCGCTACGGCATCGGCGACCACCAGATCGCCAAGATCGACATGGCCCGCCAGCAGTCGCTGCAGGGGCTGACCTACGCCTACAAGGCCGGCTGCAAGATCGGCTCGGGCTCGGACCTGCTCGGCGACATGGCCAGCCAGCGCGCCGTGGAGTTCGAGCTGAAGGGCCAGGTGATGAAGCCGATGGAGGTGCTGCTGTCGGCGACCAAGGTCAACGCCGAGCTGTTCCGCATGTCGCACCAGATCGGCAGCGTGGAGCCGAACAAGTTCGCCGACCTCATCGTGCTGGAGGGCAATCCGCTCAAGAACCTGCGCGCGCTCCAGAACCAGGACAACCTGAAGGTCATCATGAAGGG
>JBGQLG010000064.1:0-24343 GCA_041499965.1 Methylomirabilia bacterium | reverse complement strand
GCCGCTGAAGTTCACGATCCCGGGGCCGATGACGATCGTCGACACGCTGGCCGACGCGCACTACCGCGACCGTCCGCGGCTGGCCTTCGCCTTCGCGCGGATCATCAACGAGGAAGCGCGCGAGCTGGTGGCGGCCGGGCTGGACGTGCTGCAGCTCGACGAGCCGGCCTTCAACGTCTACATGGACGACGTGGCCTCGTGGGGGATCGAGGCGCTGCACCGCGCCGTCGAGGGCCTCGGCTGCACCACCGCGGTGCACATCTGCTACGGGTACGGGATCAAGGCCAACATCGACTGGAAGCGGACGCTGGGCGACGAGTGGCGGCAGTACGAGCAGACGTTCCCGCTGCTGGCCAAGAGCCGGATCGATCAGGTCTCGCTGGAGTGCGCCAACTCGCGGGTGCCGCTGGCGCTGCTGGGCCTGCTGGCCGGCAAGGACGTGCTGGCCGGCTGCATCGACGTGGCGACGAACACGGTGGAGACGCCGGAGGAGGTGGCGGCGACCATCCGGCGCGTGCTGACCTTCGTGCCGCCCGAGCGGCTGTTCCCGTGCACCAACTGCGGGATGGTCCCGCTGCCGCGCGCCGTGGCGCGCGCCAAGCTGCGCGCGCTCGCCGCCGGCGCCCGTCTCGTGCGCGCCGAGCTGGGAGGCTCGTAGTCCCGCGGCTGCCCGTCGGGTCACCGCGGTGCAGCTCACGGCATCATCGCGAAGGAGAGGACGACCAGCGCCATGTACCAGGTCTACGCGCTCAAGTACGGGGAGCGGCAAACCACCGCCTGCAACTTCTTCTTCCGGGAGACGTCCCACGAGCCGCTGACGCTGCACTTCTACGTGTGGCTGATCCTGGGCGGGCCGCATCCCGTGCTGGTCGACACGGGCTTCACCGAGGAGGACGCCGCCCAGCGGGGCATCGCCAACTTCGTGAGCCCGGCCACGATGGTCGAGCGCCTCGGAGTCAAGGCCGCCGAGGTGCCCATCGCGCTCGTCTCGCACCTGCACTGGGACCACTGGGCCGGCCACTCACTGTTTCCGGCCGCCACGTTCTGGATCCAGCAGGAGGAGATTGCGTTCTGGACGGGCCCGATCGCCCGCTACGACGCCTACAAGACGTTCGCCAGCCCGCCCTCGCTCGGCGCGCTCGTGCGGATGAACTACGCCAACCGCGTGCACGCCGTCCAGGGCGAGCGTGAGGTCCTGCCCGGCCTGCGTGTGCACTGGCTCGGTGGGCATACGGCCGGACTGCAGATCGTGACCGTGGAGACCGCCAAGGGCCGCATCGTCCTGACCTCCGACGCGGCGCACTTCTACCGCAACGTCGAGCGCTACCAGCCCTCCCAGCTCTTCACGAGCCTGCCGCAGATGCTGCAGGGTTTCGACACCATTCACGCGCTGGCCGGCGATCGCTCGCGCATCGTCACCGGCCACGATCCCGAGGTGGCCGAGCGCTTCAAGATGCTCGAGCCCGGCATCGTGCAGATCGCGTGAGCCGCGGATGAGCGACGGCGCGGGGGAGATCGACGCGGCCTGGTACGGTGACGAGGAGGGGACGCTGCCGCTCGGCGCCCCGTTCCGGCCCGGGCTCGATCCGCTGCCGCGCCGCCAGCACGCCTGGGCCGTGATCAAGGACCGGCTCGGCCGGCCGGCCCACGACGAGCCGCGCGCCGCCTTGCACCGCGTCACCCTCCCGGTGCCCGAGCCCGGCCCGCACGAGGCGATCGGCTACGTGCTCTACGCGGGGCTCACCTACAACACGCTCTTCGCCGCGCGCGGGGTGCCGATCTCGGTCTTCGACCTGCACGACCGCGACCTGCACGTGCCGGGCAGCGGGGCCGTCGTGCTGGTGGCCGCGCTGGGCAGCGAGGTCGCCCGCCAGGCCCGGCTGAAGACGGGCGAGCTGCGCGTGCTCTATCCAGGCGTCTCCGACCTGCTCTCGCCGCGCGCCGGCGAGGACCCGATGCACGCGGACTTCAAGATTCAGGGCTACGAGACGCCCGACGGCTCGTTCTGCCAGTTCGTGCGCTGCCAGGCTCCGCAGCTGCTGGCCCACTCCGAGCGGCTCACGCTGCCCGAGGGCTCGTCGTACATGCTCGACCTCGAGACCGTCGCCAAGGCGCTCTTCGACGTGGCGCGGGTGGGCGTGGACGAGCGGGTGTTCGTCGAGGGCGCGGCCGGCGGCACGGGACTCTACGCCGTCGCCTGCGCCGTGCTGCGCGGCGCCCGCGTGACGGGCCTCGTCTCCACCGAGGACAAGGGCCGGCTCGTGCTGAGCCGCGGCGCCACCGCCTTCGTGAACCGCACGGACCCGGCGCTGGCCGGGGCCTTCACGCCGGTGCCGCGCGAGCCCGCGGCCCGTGCGGCGTGGGTGACGGCCGGCCGCAAGCTGGGCGACGTCGTGCGCGGCGCCAACGCCGGCGCGCCGATCGACGTCGTGGTGTCGTCGGTGGGCCGCGATCTCTTCCCGCGGATGGTCGATCTGCTCGGCCCCGGCGGCCGCCTGGTCTTCTACGGCGCCACCAGCGGCTACACGCTGACCTTCCTCGGCAAGCCGGGGGCGGCGCCGGCCGCCGAGATGCTCCAGCGCGCCGGGCTGCGGCCCACCCAGGGTGTGCTCGTCTACGGGCGCGGGCCCGACGACGCGACCGGCGCCGAGGCGATCACCGCCGCGCTCCGTGCCGGCGCCCGCGTGGTCGTGGCCACGCCCACCGACGCCCACGCGGCCGAGGTCACCGCGGCGTATCGCGTGCAGGGTGTCGTCAGCCTGGAGACGCTGACCCGCACCGCCGGCCTGCGCTGGCCGGAGACGATGCCGGACTACGACGCGGACGCCGAGGGCTTCCGCGCGTATCAGGACGCGACGCTCAAGCCGTTCGGCCTGGCGGTGGGCCGTCTCCTGGCCGCGCCCGACAACCCGCGCGGCAACCCCGACGTGATCGTCGAGCGCGCGGGCCAGGACACGCTCGGCACCAGCACGTTCCTGGCCCGGCCGTTCACCGGCGTGGTCGTCTATCTCGAGGCCACCGGGGGCGAGCGGCTCTCGTTCTACGCGCCGAACGTCTGGATGCACCAGAAGCGCGTGCTCTTTCCGGACTTCGCGATCCTCGGCAGCCATCTCTCCAACGCGCATCAGGCCGCCGAGGTCGTGCGCCTGCTCGACACCGGCGCGCTCGCCATTCATCCGCCGGTCGTGCACGCCTGGGCGGAGCTGGCCGAGGCGCACCAGGCGATCCACGAGAATCGCCACGCCGGCACGCTGACCGTGCGCGTGGGCGCCACCGCCGCGCTCGACGCCGCCCGCACCAGCCGCGCGGTGTACGAGGCGTGGGGCTCCCGCTTCGTGGACGGCCAGGCGGTGCGCGTGCGGATCGATCCGGTGAAGGTCGGCCGGCCGGAGCTCGTCGCGCTGGTGACGATCGACGTGCCGCCCGCCAACGCGCTGGGCGCAGCCACGCTGGTCGACCTCGAGCGCGTGCTCGCCGGGCTGGAGGCCGAGCCGCTCCTGAGGGCGGCGGTGCTCACGGGCGCCGGCGCGCTGTTCGTGGCCGGGGCCGACATCCGCCAGCTCCGCGCGTTCACCCGCGCCGAGGACGTGGAGGCGCTGGCCGCGCGCGCCCAGCGGCTGTTCGGCCGGATCGCGCGGCTGCCGGCGCCGATGATCGCCGCCGTCGACGGCTACGCGCTCGGCGGCGGCAACGAGCTGCAGATGGCCTGCGCCTACCGCGTCGCCGCCGCCCGGGCCGAGCTGGGCCAGCCCGAGATCAACCTGCACGTCATCCCCGGCTTCGGCGGCACCCAGATGCTGCCGCGCCTGGCCGCGCGGCGCGCGCGGACCAGCGGCGGGCAGATGTTCCCGCTGCTGGTCGACGCCCTGGTTGTGCTGCTCGACGGCCGCCGGCGCTCGGCCGCGCGCATGCTGGCCCTCGGCGTGGTCGACGAGGTGGCGCCGGCCGACGCGCTGGCCCACGCGCTCGGGGTGGCGCGGCGGATCGCGCTCGGCGAGTTCACCGGCGTGCTGTGGTCGCCGCTGGCCGAGGCAGGGACCGTCGCGTTCCCCAACGTCGAGCGCGACCCCGAGATCCAGCGCCTGCTCGCACACCACGAGCGCGTGCCGCGGGCGGCGCCGGCCCGCGCGATCCTGGATCTCGTCCGCCTCGGTTTCACGCAGGGCGTGACGGCGGGCCTCGCCGCGGAGGCGCGCGAGTTCGGGCGGCTGGTCGCCTCCGACGAGGGCCGCGCTGGCCTCGACCGCTTCCTGGCCCGGCGCTCGCTCCCGTTGCCCCAGCGCCACGACGACCGTTGACACCGCGCGGGCTCCGGCCTGATCCTCGGCGCCAGAGCGGACGGAGGAGAGGAGACCCCATGCGGCGGCTCAGCGTGGTGCTGCTGGCAGCGATGCTCTGGGCGATGCCGGGGGTGGCGCCGGCGGCCGAGACGCTCAACGCCTACTCGATCTGGCCCGAGAACTGGGCCAAGCCCATGTTCGAGGAGTTCGAGAAGGCGACCGGCGTCCACGTCAACTTCGTACGGTTCTCCTCGGGTGAGGCGCTGGCCCGGGTGATCGCCGAGAAGAACAACCCGCGGGTGGACGTGCTGTTCGGCGGCCCGGTGGAGACCTTCGCGGCCGGTGAGAAGGAGGGCGTGTTCGAGCCCTACAAGCCGCCGGCCTTCGCCGCGCTGCCGGCGCGCTTCAAACAGGCCGACGGCCAGTGGGTGGCGATGGCCGACGATCCGCTGGTGTTCATGAGCAGCAACAAGTTCCTCAAGGACAAGGGGCTCAAGCCGCCCGCCTCCTGGGAGGACCTGCTCGATCCCGCCTACCGCGGCCAGCTGCAGATGGCCGACGCCCGCACCTCCGGCACCGCGGTGACGCGCATCTTCTCGGTGCTCGAGGTCAACGGGCGCGACGAGGACAAGGCCTTCGCCTACCTCAAGAAGCTCCGCCCCAACGTGCAGGTGTTCACCAAGTCGGGTGGGGGCGGCACCATCCCGGTCGGCCTGGGCCAGGCCGGCGCCGGCATCTTCTTCATCGTCGACGCGCTCAAGACGCGGCAGGAGGGCTACGACGTCGCCATCTCGTTCCCCCGCGAGGGCATCGGCACCGCGGCCGAGGGCATCGCGCTGCTCAAGGGCGCGAAGAACCCGGCCGGGGGCCGCAAGCTCATCGACTGGGCCACGTCGCCGGCCATGCAGCTGCTCTACGCGAAGTACAAGATCAACTTCGTGCCGGCCCACCCCGAGGTCAAGGTCGAGCCCGGGCTGGCCGAGGTCCTCAAGGGCGCGAAGATCTTCCCGATCGACGAGGCGTACGCGGGCGCCAACCGCAAGCGCATCATCGAGCGGTGGGTGAAGGAGATCGCGAACCCCTGACCGCCCGCGGCGTGGGGCGCGACCCGGCGCTGGCGGCGACGCTGCTCGTCCTGTGGGCGCTGCTCGCCCTGTTCGTCGTCTACCCGCTCGGCGCGCTGCTGGTGAAGGTCTTCGCCGGCGCCGGCGGGCGCCCCAGCCTCGAGCACGTCACCGCCATCTTCGGCGAGGCCCCTCAGCGCCGCGCGTTCTACAACAGCCTGCTGCTGGCCGGGCTGGTGGGCGTGGCCGGCACCGGGCTCGGCTTCGTGTTCGCGTTCGCGGCGGTGCGGGCGAACCTGCCACGCGCCTGGTCGCGGCTGCTGGACGCCGCCACGATCCTGCCGCTGATCTCGCCGCCCTTCACCACCGCCATCGCGATGATCTTCTCGTTCGGGCCGCGCGGGCTCATCACGTACCACCTGCTCGGCCTCCGGGACGTCAGCGCCTACGGGCTGGGCCCCACGCTGCTGGCCGAGACGCTGACCTACTTCCCGATCGCCTATCTCACGCTCAAGGGGATCCTGGCCGGCATCGATCCCAACGTCGAGGACATGGCGTTCAGCCTGGGCGCCACGCGCCGGCGCGTCTTCCGCACGGTGACGCTGCCGCTCACCATCCCCGGCCTGGCCAACGCGTTCCTGCTCCTGTTCGCGGCCTCGCTGGCGGATTTCGCGACCCCGCTGATCCTGGCCGGCAACGGGTTTCCCGTCCTGCCGACCCAGGCCTACCTGCAGATCACCGGGCTGTTCGACTTCACCGGCGGCGCCGTGCTCTCCTTCGCGCTGCTGCTGCCGGCCTTCGCGGTCTACCTGCTGCAGCGGGCCTGGGTGGCCCGGCGCGTCTACGTTACCGTCACCGGCAAGGCCGGCCCCGCCACGACCATCAAGAGCCTGGCGCCGTGGGCGCGGTGGCCGCTGCTGGCCGCCTGCCTGGGCGTGAGCGCGCTGATCCTGTACTTCTACGCGCTGCTGGTCTACGCCTCGCTGGTCCGCGCGTTCGGGGCCGACGCCACGCCGACGCTGGCGCACTACGCCAACGTCTTCACCTCGGGGCGTCAGGCGATCGCCGACACGCTCATCATCGCGGCCGTCGGCACGCCGCTCGGCGCGCTCTACGGTGTGGTGGTGGGCTGGCTGCTGGCCCGCGTGCCCTTCACCGGGCGCTGGCTGCTGGAGACGGTGAGCATGATCAACTACGCGCTGCCCGGGACCATCGTGGGCATCGCCTACCTGCTGGCGTTCAACGACCCGCCGCTGGCCCTGGCGGGCGGCGCCACGCTGATCGTGGCCGCCTACGTCTTCCGCTACAGCCCCACCGGCATCCGGGCCACCGTGGCGCTGCTGCACCAGATCGACCCCTCGATCGAGGAGGCCTCGCGCGGGCTGGGCGCCGGCAGCGTCACGACGTTCCGGCGGGTGACGCTGCCGCTGGTGCTGCCGGCCTTCGTGGCCGGCCTGACCGTCGTGTTCATCCGCTCGATGACCGCGATCAGCGCCACGATCTTCCTGATCTCGGTGAGCTGGACCCTCATCACCGTGCGCATCCTCGAGAACATGACCGAGCTGTCGCTCGGTGCGGCCGCCGCCTTCTCGGTTCTGGTGGTGGCCATCGTCTTCGCCGCGCTCGGCATGGTCGCGCTGGTCCTGCGCCGGGTGCGGGCGCCCGGTACCGCGCTGGCCAGCGTGCTGGGAGGGTAGGGTGGCGACGGCCGGCATCCGGCTCGAGGGCGTCACCAAGCGCTTCCGCGACGCCGCCCGCGGCGAGGTGACGGCCGTCCGCGAGGTGACGCTCACGGTCGAGCCGGGGCAGTTCCTCACCCTGCTCGGGCCCTCGGGCTGCGGCAAGTCGACGACGCTGCGGATGATCGCGGGGTTCGAGGCGCCCAGCGCCGGTCGCATCTGGATCGGCGACACCGACGTCACCGACCGGCTCGCCAGCCAGCGCGACATCGGCTTCGTGTTCCAGAGCTACGCGCTCTTCCCGCACCTGTCCGTCTTCGAGAACGTCGTCTACGGCCTGCGCGTGCGCCGGTGGCCCGAGGCCGAGATCGCCCGCGCGGCCGGCGAGGTGCTGGCGCTGGTGGGGCTGGCCGGCTACGAGCGCCGCGTGCCCAGCCAGCTCTCGGGCGGCGAGCAGCAGCGGGTGGCGCTGGCCCGCGCCATCGTCATCCGGCCCAAGGTGCTGCTGTTCGACGAGCCGCTGTCCAACCTCGACGCCACGCTGCGCGTGCGCATGCGCGGGGAGATCCGTGAGCTGCAGCAGCGTCTGGCCATCACGACCGTCTACGTGACCCACGATCAGGAGGAGGCCATGGCGATCGCCGACCGGATCGCGGTGATGGAGCGCGGCGACCTCGTCCAGCTCGGCACCGCGGAGGACCTCTACGGGCGCCCGGCCACGCCGTTCGTCGCCGAGTTCGTGGGCCGCCTCAACCGGGTGCCGGCACGCGTGTGCGGGCGGGAGGCCGGCGCCCTCGTCGTCGACGTCCACGGCCAGCGGCTGCGCGCGGAGGGCGCCGTCCTCGAGGGCGCCGTCATGCTGGCGGTGCGTCCGGAGACGATCGACCTGCTGCCGGCGGCCAGCCAGCACGACTCCGCGGTCGTCGCCTCGCGCGTCTTCCTCGGCGAGAAGGTCGAGTACGTCGTGCGCTGGCACGAGCTGAGCCTGCTGGTGATCGCCTGGGACCCCATCCGGCGCGGCACGCACGTGCCGGGCGACCGGGTCGACGTGCGCCTGCCCGAGCGCGGCGCGCGGATCCTGGGCCCGGCGTGAGGCGCGCGGTGCTGGGAGCGCTCGTGCTGGCGCTCGCCGGCGCCGCGGCGGGCCAGACGCCCCGGGAGATCCACGGCGCCGACGCGATCTTCGCCGGCGAGGGCGTGAGCGTCGTCTGGTCGGTGCTGCGCGGCGCCGACGAAGCCTCGACGAGCGTGGTGATCACCGTGATCGGCCGCGCGCCCAGCGTTGGGGCCGTCGCCGCCGAGGGCGTCGATCCGTTCACGGCGCGTCGTGTCCCGCGCGCGGCGCCGGCG
Source organism: Methylomirabilia bacterium (assembly GCA_041499965.1). Taxonomy (GTDB): domain Bacteria; phylum Methylomirabilota; class Methylomirabilia; order Rokubacteriales; family CSP1-6; genus AR5. The sequence goes on along the minus strand of JBGQLG010000064.1, from coordinate 15,970 downwards.
TCGCTGCCGGCTGCGCTGCGCGTGCCACGGGCCGCGTTCGCCGACCATCCCCGCACCGAGCTTCGGCTCGCCGCGCGCGTCGAGGATCTCGTTGCCGGACAGCCCGCGCTCGTCGTGTACTTCACCGGCGTGCCGGACGCCACGCCCGAGTTCACCGACGAGGGCGCGCGCTCGGCGTGGGTCGCGCGCGCGCTGGCCGGGAGGCGCTGATGCAGTGGCTCATCGACGGCTACAACGTCATCCGCCGCGATGCCGACCTGCACGGACACGAGGCCGAGAGCCTGGAGGCGGGCCGGACGGCGCTCCTGGCGCTGCTGGCTCGCCTGGCCGGCAGAGTGTCGGACAACTTTACGGTTGTCTTCGACGGCGCTCGTCGCAGTGGCGGCGCGCCCAGCGCCGGCCGCGTGCAGGTGATGTTCTCGCGACCACCCGAGACGGCCGATGATGCCCTCCGCCGGCTGGCCACAACGTTGCGCGAGGGGGCCGTCGTCGTAAGTTCCGATCACGCTGTGCAAAATTCGGCTCGACGCGCCGGCGCGGTGGCGGTCAGCGCCGAGGCGTTCGTCGAGGCGGCGATCGGTCCTGCCGAGAGCGACGACGATCCGGAGGACGACCCGCCGGCCCGGCCGCGCAGCGGCCCGAGCCGCCGCCCCTCGCGGGAGGCGCGGGACGCCGCCCGAGTGCTCCGGCGGCTTCGAGAACGTTGACCCTCGACAGAGAATCAGTTACACAATTGCTCGTGGCCCAGCACCTCTTCATCGTGGCGCGCGAGCAGACGGACCTCTTCTCGTACCTCGCCCGTGAGTTCTCCGCCGAGCCCGACGTCGAGGTCATCGTCGATCGCCGCCAGGGCGAGCGACGGGCCAGACAGGCGCGGGAGGCCGCAGAGGAGAACCGGCGGCAGCGCGAGCGCCGGCTCAAGGCCGAGATCGAGGGCGACCTGTCCACGCTCGGCTACGCGTTCGTTCGCCTCGCCTGACGCGCCCCACCGTATCCATTCGTTGACATCGTCGCCGGGCGCGTGACACCGTGATCACGTGCTGCGCGCGCTCGTGGTCCTGGTCGCGCTCCTGGTCGCCGCCGCGCCCGGCCTGGCCCAGACTCCCGCTGCCTTCGACGGCGTCGTGGTCCGCGTCGTGGACGGCGACACCGTGCACGTGCGCATCGGCGCACGCGTCGAGAAGGTCCGCTACATCGGCGTGAACACGCCGGAGGTGCACCACCCGCGCAAGGGCGAGGAGCCGGGCGGGCGCGAGGCCACCGAGGTGAACCGCCGCCTGGTCGAGGGCAAGCGCGTGCATCTCGAGCTCGACGTGCAGGCGCGTGATCGTTACGGGCGGCTGCTCGCCTACGTCTGGATCGGCGAGCAGATGATCAACGCCGAGCTGGTCCGCCTGGGTTACGCCCAGGTGATGACGGTGCCGCCCAACGTACGCCACCAGACGCTGTTCCTGAAGCTGCAGCGCGACGCCCGCGAGTCCGGCCGCGGCCTCTGGCGCGGCGCGGCCGGCTAGTCTTCCGCGTCAGGGATTCGACCGCGCGCCCGTGCGCGCGGCGCCGGCTCGCGGCGCGGGCGGCGGGGCGACAGGGTCCCCTGAGGTTCCGCGTGAGACGACCGGGTACGCGACGGGCTGGTCGGAGCCTGGTCCTACGTGTGGCGATACACGATCGAAGCCAACGGAACCTCTGGGGACCCTGTCACCCCGCCGCCCGCGTCGCGAGCCGGCGCCGCGCGCGCGGGCGCGACGAATCTGACGCGGGAGACTAGCCGCGCGGGCGGGCGAGTACCTCGGCGATTCCGCCCGCGAAGTTGAATGCGGTCTCGGGGATGTCGTCGTATGTCCCGTCGAGGATGGCCGCGACCGTAGCGACCGTCTCGAGCCGCAGAACGGTCGTCCCCGGGCGGTGCGTGTACGGCTCGGCGACGTAGAACGGCTGGCCGAAGAAGCGGCGGAGTCGGCGGGCGCGCGCGACGAGCGTCCGATCTGCGTCGGACCAAGCGCCCTCACCGGCCATTTCAAGCCGCGCCGCCGTGGTGAGCGCCTCGCGCACGCGCGCAGCGGCCGCGGCGTGCTCGGCGCCGACGATCGTGGCGTCGAGCGCACGCGAGCGGCCGGCGAGCGGGTCGACGCACGGATAGATGCCTGCTTCACGCTGGGCCGGTGACAGGACGACGACGGCGTCGAAGGCGGCGAGGCGCGCGGCCGCGGCCGGGTCGGTCTCGGGGCGCTCGCCCAGGAAGTAGAAGGTCTGCACGCTGCCGGCGCTGCCGCCGCCGAAGCCCTCGGCTCGCTCCCGCTTCCACGCCGCCGGGTCGACGATGCCCGGCGGGAAGAAGGTGAAGAGCGACACGCCGTCGGCCCCGGCGGCGAGTCGCCGGGTCAGCTCCTCCACGACGACGATGGTGCCGACCTTGAAGCCGCCGACGATGGCCAGCGTGCCGCCGGCCACGCACGGGGTGAGCAGATCGATCACCTTGATGCCGGTCTCCAGGAATTCGGGCTGGCGCGCCCCTCGCGGCCCGAGCACGCGGACGGCCTCGGCGAGCGAGGCCTCGGTCATCGGCCGCGTCAGCACCTCGCCGGTCGCGACGACGCGCGTGCCGGGGCTGACGGCGGCGGGCTCGGTGGCGATCCCGCGCACGCGGCCGTCGTTCAGGCGCTGCACGATCTCGACGGTCACCGCGCCGCCGCCGCCGTCGAGCGCGAGCGAGGTGAGCACCTCGGGCAGGTCGGCCGGGTCGAAGCGCGCCTCCACCACGCGGCCCTGCGCGCTCACGATGCGTCCCACGCGGGCGGGGAAGTCGTCGGGCGGCCGGTGTTCCCGGAGCGTGTCCTTGATCATGGTCAGCATCCTGTCCTCGAGCTGCGCACGGGCGGCGTGCAGGCGGTTGTTGACCGTCGTGGCGGGCAGTCCGAGGAAGGCGGCGATCTCGCGGTGCGAGCGCTCCTCGACGTAGTGCAGCACCGTGACCTCGCGCAGCGGCGCCGGCAGCGCCTCGATGGCCGCCAGCACCGCCGCGGCGCGCTCGCGCCGCTCGGCCTCGCGGTCCGGCCCCGGCTCAGCACTCGCCACTGCGACGGCGTGCTCCAGTGGCACCGTGGCCAGGACGCGGCGGCGCAGCGCGCGATGGGCGCAGTGCCCGACGATGCCGCGGAACCAGCCGGCGAAGGCGACGGGGGTCTGCAGGCGGCTCAGCGAGCGCCAGGCCGCGAGAAACGCCTCCTGGGCGACGTCCTCGGCGGCAGGAAAGTCGCGGACCAGGGCGAGGGCGTAGCCGAACGCGAAGTGTCGGAATCGCCCGACCAGAACGGTGAAGGCCGCCACGTCACCGGCCCGCGCGCGCTCGACCAGGTCCGCGAGATCCACGTCACCCTCCCCGGCCCCCACCACGAGGGCCTTGCCAACAAGTGCCGGCGGGGGCGCGCTGGCTTTGAGCGCCTGGCCCAGTATCCCGAGTCAGAGATTCGCCGACCTGGACGGGCGCGTCGCTGGCTCGTGGCGGGGCGGCGGGGCGAGCCCGCTCAGAGGGCTGACGTCACGACCGAGGGCGAGCCTGCCTCCCACCGTCGCGACTCGGCGGGGTGAGCGCGCCGCCAACGCTCTACCGGCCAACAACCCAACCCCCTTTGGGGGATGGGGGGCCCGCGCGAACCCCGCTCGCGCCGTTCAGGCGAGCCATCGGCGTGACGTCAGCCCTCTGAGCGGGCTCGCCCCGCCGCCCCGCCACGAGCCAGCGACGCGCCCGTCCAGGTCGGCGAATCTCTGACTCGGGATCCTAGGCCGTCAGCTCGCGGCCGATCAGGCCGATCATCTCCAGATCCGTCATGTCGAGGACCTGGAGCATGAAGCGACCGATGCCGGCGGCCTGCCAGCGGGCGAGGCTCTCGCGGACCTCGTCGACCACACCGTAGAGGAACGCGGCGGCCCGCCAGCCGGCCGGGTCCTCCGGCAGGCGCGGGAAGATGGTGAGCGCCTTGTCGTGGCGCGCCTTCACCTCGGCCGGCGTGCGGCCGGTGATCACCGGGACCATCAGCGAGCGCCGGATGCTCGCCGGATCGCGCCCCACCGCGCGGCAGTGCGCCTCCAGCACGCGGCACTTGGCCGCGTACTCCTCGGGCGTGACGCGGGTGACGTTCCACTCATCGGCGTGCTCGGCCACGATGCGCAGCGTGCGCTTCTCGCCCCGCCCGCCCACGATGAGCGGGACGGCGCCGCCCGGCGGCGTGGGGAACGACACCGCCTCGCGCAGCGGATAGTAGGGCTGCTCCAGCGTGACGGGCTGCCCGCGCCAGAGCGCCCTGATCACCCGGGCGCCGCACTCGAAGCGGTCCATGCGCTCCTTGAGCGGCGGGAAGGGGATGCCGAACATCGCGTGCTCGCCCTCGTGCCAGCCGGCGCCGATGCCGAGGTCGAAGCGCCCGCCCGACAGCTCGGCGACGGCGGCGGCGCGCTTGGCCAGCAGCGCCGGGTGATAGAAGGTCAGCGGGCACACCATCGGCCCGAAGCGGATCCGCTTCGTGTGACTGGCCAGCCACGTCATCGAGGCCCAGGCGTCGAGCGAGCCCTGGCGGGCGTTGCCGAACAACCCGGTGAGGTGGTCGGAGCGGAAGAGCCCGGCGTAGCCCGTCTCCTCGGCCGTCCGGGCCAGCGCCTGCCAGCGCTCCCAGGTGAGCCCTTCCTGCGCCTCGATCATGACCGTGAGCTGGACCGCCATCAGCGTCCTCGCGAGTGGATTTGCGCCGATCCGGCGCCGCCCGTATCATACGTCCAGATCGTCCAAATCCGGCCGGAGGCGCCATGCCGATCGCGCACGACTTCTCGCTCGACGCGAAGTACCGTCAAGAGGACGGCACGATTTTCCTGTCCGGGATCCAGGCGCTGGTGCGGCTGCCGCTCGACCAGCACCGCGCCGACCGCCGCCGGGGCCTCAACACGGCGACGCTGATCTCCGGCTATCGCGGCTCGCCGCTGGGGGGCTTCGATCTCACGCTCGAGCGCAACCCGGCGCTGCTGCGCGAGCACAACGTCGTGTTCATCTCCGGCGTCAACGAGGACCTCGGCGCCACCGTCGTGTACGGCAGCCAGCTCGCCAACTACTTCCCGCAGCCGAAGTACGACGGCGTCCTCGGCGTCTGGTACGGCAAGGGCCCCGGCGTCGATCGCACCGGTGACATCTTCAAGCACGCCAACTTCGCCGGCATCGGCACGCACGGCGGCGTGCTGGCGCTGGGCGGCGACGACCCGCTGTCGAAGTCCTCGACGCTGCCCACCCATTCGGAGGTCGCGTTCTACGACGCCCAGTTCCCGACCCTGTTCCCCGGTAACGTCCAGGAGATCCTCGACCTCGGCCGCCTCGGCTTCGAGCTGTCGCGCTACTCGGGGTTGTGGGTCGGATTCAAGATCGTGACGAACGTCGCCGACGAGATCGGTACCGCCGAGGTCGGGCCCGGGCGCATCGCGATCGTCGACCCCGGCTTCCAGTACGAGGGCAAGCCGTGGCGGCACACCCAGAACCCGCTGCTGCTGCCCCCGTACGGCCTGGACATGGAGCGCGAGATCCACTACGGGCGGCTGGAGGCGGCCAAGGCCTTCGCCGCGGCCAACGGGATCAACCGGATCCCGCTCGACACGCCGGAGGCCTGGCTCGGCCTCGCCGCGGCCGGCAAGACGTACTACGACCTGCGCGAGGCGCTGCGCGAGCTCGGGCTGGACGACGCCGCGCTCCGGCATCACGGCATCCGCATCCTCAAGGTCGGCATGCTCTTCCCGATGGAGCCGGGGATCGTGCGCCACTTCGCGCGCGGCCTCGAGGAGATCGTGGTCGTCGAGGAGAAGCGCTCGTTCGTGGAGCTGTTCGTGCGCGACGCCCTCTACAACGACGCCGTGCACCCGCGCGTGATCGGCAAGCGCGACGAGCAGGGCCGTCCGCTGGTGCCCGCCGACGGCGAGCTGGACGCCGACCGCATCGCCCAGATCGTGGCCAGCCGGCTGGAGAAGCGCCTGCAGCTCGCGTCGATCACCGCGCGCGTCGCGCTGCTGGAGGCGCTGCGCGAGCGGCCGGCGCCGCTCACGCTGGCCCGCCAGGCGTACTTCTGCTCGGGCTGCCCGCACAACCGCTCGACGCAGGTGCCGGAGGGCTCGATGGCCGCGGCCGGCATCGGCTGCCACGGCATGGCGCTCAACATGCCGGAGCGCCGCACCGCCGGCGTGACCCACATGGGCGGCGAGGGCGCGCAGTGGGTGGGCATGGCGCCGTTCACGCACACGCCGCACATGTTCCAGAACCTGGGCGATGGCACGTTCTTCCACTCCGGCTCGCTGGCCATCCGCCAGGCGATCGCGGCGGGGACGAACGTGACGTACAAGATCCTCTACAACTCCGCGGTCGCCATGACCGGTGGCCAGGACGCGGCCGGCGCCATGCCGGTGCCCGAGCTGACGCGCGCGCTCGAGGCCGAGGGCGCCAAGCGCATCCTGGTCATGACCGACGAGCCCGACAAGTACCCGCGCGGCACCCGCTGGGGTACCGGCGTGCAGGTGTGGCACCGCGACCGGCTCGACGAGGCGCAGCGGATGCTGCGCGAGACGCCGGGCGTGAGCGTGCTGGTCTACGACCAGCGGTGCGCCGCCGAGAAGCGCCGGCTGCGCAAGCGCGGCAAGCTGCCGGACCCGGCCATGCGGGTCGTCATCAACGAGGCGGTGTGCGAGGGCTGCGGCGACTGCGGCGTGAAGTCCAACTGCCTGAGCGTGCACCCGGTCGAGACGGAGTTCGGTCGCAAGACCCAGATCCACCAGTCGTCCTGCAACAAGGACTACTCGTGCCTGCGGGGCGACTGCCCGTCGTTCCTCACGATCGTGCCGCTGGGCCCGGCGAAGAAGAAGGAGCGCAAGCACGTCACGATCGACCGGGCCCTGCCGGAGCCGGTGCTGAAGGTGCCGCGCGACGCCAACATCTTCATGATGGGCATCGGCGGCACCGGCGTGGTCACCGTCAACCAGGTGCTCGGCACTGCCGCCCTGCTCGACGGCAAGCACGTGCGCGGCCTCGACCAGACCGGGCTCAGCCAGAAGGGCGGGCCGGTCGTCTCGCACCTGAAGATCACCGAGCGGCCCGAGGAGCTATCGAACAAGATCGCCGCCGGGGCGGCCGATTGCTACCTGGGCTTCGACGTGCTGGTGGCGACGGTGCCGGCCAACCTCGACCACGCCCGCCCCGACAAGACCATCGCCGTGGTGTCGACGAGCCAGGTGCCGACCGGCGCCATGGTCACGCACACCGACGTGCACTTCCCGGAGGGCGGCGGCCTGCGCACCTCGATCGACCGCATCACGCGCAAGGACGAGAACGTCTACCTCGACGCGCTCGGCCTGGCCGAGACGCTCTTCGACGACCACATGGCCGCCAACCTGATCGTGCTCGGCGCCGCGTACCAGGCCGGCGCGATCCCGGTGGGCGCCGCCGCCATCGAGCAGGCGATCACGCTCAACGGGGTATCGGTCGCCATGAACACCCAGGCGTTCCGCGCCGGACGCCTCCTGGTGGCGGATCCCACCTGGGTGTCGACCCTCAAGCGCCACCGGATGGGCGAGATGGAGACGACGACCGCGCCACTCACGCCGGCGGCCCGCGCCCTCGTCGAGAGGGTCGGTGGTGATGTCGAGTTGAAGCGCCTCCTCACGATCCGTGTCCCCGAGCTGATCGATTACCAGGACGAACACTATGCCCGCGACTACGTCGACTTCGTCGCCCGCGTGCGGAAGGCCGAGCAGGCGGCGGTGCCGGGCGAGACGCGCCTGAGCGAGGCGGTGGCCCGCTACCTGTTCAAGCTGATGGCCTACAAGGACGAGTACGAGGTGGCGCGCCTGCACCTGAAGGCCGACCTCGCCCGCAGCCTGGCCGAGGAGTACCCGGGCGGCGTGAAGGTGCAGTACAACCTGCACCCGCCGATGCTCCGCGCGCTCGGCCTCACCCGCAAGCTGAAGTTCGGCTCCTGGTTCGACGGCGCCTTCCGGGCCCTGCGCGGGATGAAGCGGCTGCGCGGCACGGCGCTCGATCCGTTCGGTCGCGCCGAGGTCCGCCGCCTCGAGCGGGCGCTGCCCGGCGAGTACCGCGCGCTGATCGAGCGCGCGCTGGGCGGGCTCTCGCGCGACACCTACGAGCGCGCGGTCAAGGCGGCGCGGCTGCCCGACACGATCCGCGGCTACGAGGACATCAAGCTGCGCAACGTCGAGAAGTACCGCGAGGAAGTCCGCGCGCTGGGCGTGTAGCTCAGTCCTCGGCCCCCGGGCGCGTGCGCGCGCGCTTGAGCGTGGCCCGGTGCCGCTTGAGGTCGAGCCGCCGCTCGCCGGCGGCGGCGGGCGCCCGGGTCGCGACCCGTGAGCGTGGGCGGACCAGCGCGGCGGCGACGAGCTGGCGCACCTTGTCCCGCGCGTCCTCGACGTTGCGCGCCTGGGTGCGGCTGGCCTGGCTGGTGATCACGAGGCGTCCCTCCGCGTCCAGCCGGTGGCGCGCCAGCCCCCGCAGCCGCGCGCGGGCGCCCGGCGACAGCCCCTCGATCGCCTCGAGGTCCACGCGCAGATCGACCTTGGTGGCGACCTTGTTGACGTTCTGCCCGCCCGGCCCCGACGCGCGCACGGCCCGCAGCGTCAGCGCGCGGCCCGGCACCCGGACGGCCTCGTTGACGACGATCGCCTCGCTCATGACGGCATTGTAGCGGCATAATTCGACTGGCAGAGGAGGGCTCCGACGTATGAACGCGCTCGAGCGGCAGTGGAAGGCGGTGCAGCAGCAGCTCACGCAGCTCGGCCAGCAGGCCAAGACCGCGCGCGGACAGGCGCGCAAGAAGATGAAGCGACTGGAGCGGCGCACGCGCGTCGCCGTGGCGCGCGCGCTGCGCAAGACCGAGCCCCAGGTGCGCCAGGCGATGGACGAGGCGGCGCGGGTGGGTCGCGGCCTGCGAGCCGGCGTGAAGGCCGGCGCCGCCGCGTACCGGGCGAGCGGCCGGAAGAAGGCGTGACACCGCCCCCGGCGGCGATCACCCTTCGCCAGCGCCGCCGGCTCACCGCCATCGCCCGCGGGGAGGCTCCGGCCGACCTCTACGTGCGCGGCGGCACGCTGCTCAACGTCTACACGGGCGAGATCTATCCCGCCAACGTGGCGATCGCCGGCGAGCGCATCGCCTACGTCGGCTCGCGCGACGACATGGTGGGGCCGCGCACGACGACGCTGGACGCGGCGGGGCGGATCCTCGTGCCCGGCTACATCGACCCGCACGTCCATCCGGCCCACCTGGTGACGCCCTCGGGTCTGGCCCGCCACCTGCTGCCGCTCGGCACCACCACCGTGTTCGCCGACACGCTGCAGTTCTGGGAGCTGGGCGGGCTGCGCGCCTTCCAGACGGTGGCCGACGCGCTCGCCCGCTCGCCGCTCAAGTTCTACTGGATGATCCGCGTGCACGCACAGGCCCGCACGACCGACGAGGCCCGGCGCTATAAGCTGCGCGATCTGCAGCGGGCGCTGGCCCATCCGTGGACGCTCGCCGCCGGCGAGGTGACGCGCTGGCCCGAGGTGTGGGGTGGGCAGGCCGACCTGCTCGGCCGGCTGGACCTGGCGCTGCGCCGCGGCCAGCGGGTCGAGGGGCACACGGCCGGCGCTGGCGCCGACAAGATCGCGGCGATCGCCGCCGGCGGTCTCACCTCCGACCACGAGCCGATCACCGCGGCCGAGGTGCTGGACCGCGCCCGGCAGGGCATCGCCGTGATGCTCCGCGAATCGTCGCTGCGGCCCGACCTGGTCGGCCTGCTCGACGCGCTGAAGGAGGCGCCGGCGCTCGCCTCCCGGCTGATGCTCACCGCCGACGGCTCGATGCCGGCGTTCATCCGCGACCACGGCTTCGTCGACCACCTGATCCGGGTGGCGCTCGAGCGCGGCATCGCGCCGATCGACGCCTACCGCATGGCCACGCTGAACCCGGCGACGTACATGGGGCGCGAGGCCGATCTCGGCGGCATCGCGCCCGGCCGCTTCGCCGACCTCTGCCTGCTCCGCGACCTGGCCGAGCCGCGGCCGGAGGCGGTCGTGGCGCGCGGCCGGCTGGCGGCCCGCGACGGCCGCGTGCTGGTGAAGGTGCCGGAGCCGGACTGGCGCCGCGCCTTCTCGACGCCCGAGGCGCGGCTGACCGTGCGCTGGCGCGCGAGGCCGGACGACTTCGCGCTGCCGCCGCGCCCGACGTATCCGGTGATGCGGCTGGTCAGCGCGGTGATCGCTCGGCTGGAAGAGCGAGCACTCGCCGAGGGCGACCTGCACGCCGCGCTGCTCGATCGCGCCGGCCGCTGGGTGGCGCCAGGCGTGGTCGCGGGCTTCGGCGGCGGCGTCGACGGCCTGGCCTCCACCATCACCACCGACTTCAACATCCTGGTGCTGGGCCGCCGCCCGCAGGCGATGGCCCGGGCGGTGAACCGGCTGCTCGATGTGCGCGGCGGCGTCGTGCTGGTCGACGGCGAGCGGGTGGCGCTCGAGATGCCGCTGCCGCTGGGCGGCGTGATGACGCGCATGAGCGTGATCGAGGCCGCCGAGCGCGAGGACGCGCTGCGGGCGGCCCTCGTCGCGCGCGGCTATCCCCACCACGAGCCGCTGTTCACGCTGTTCTTCCTCGCCGCCGACTTCCTGCCGTTCGTGCGGCTCTCACCGCGCGGCGTCTGGGACGTCAAGCAGGGCCGGGTGCTGCTGCGGCGCCGCGCGCGCCGGGCCTGACGGTGGCGATGGGCGGAACTCGCGGGCGCGCTGCGCTCGCCGCGTTCATCGCGCTGCTCGCGCTGGCGGCGGCCGGACCCGCCACCAACTTCCAGCGCGGGGTCCTCGCCGGGCGTCCCTACCGCGTGTGGGTGCCGACCCGGCCGGCGCTCGACCGGCCGCTCGTCGTCGCCCTGCACGGCTGCTGGCAGACGCCCGAGGACTTCGCGCTCGGCACCCGGCTGAACGAGGCCGCCGAGCGGCGCGGCCTCGTCGTCGTCTATCCCGCGCAGAGCCATCGCGAGAACCCCTATCGGTGCTGGAACTGGTTCGACCCCACACAGCAGACGGCGACCGGCACCGAGACGGGGCAGATCCTGGCGATCGCCCATCACGTGCAGGCCGAGCGCGGCGTGCGGGAGAGCCGGCTCGTCGTCCTCGGCTTCTCGGCCGGGGCCTGGATGGCCGTGAACCTCGCCTGCGCCGCGCCCGAGGCGGTGATGGGGCTCGGCACGCTGGCGGGCGGGCCGTATCGGTGCGCCGGCGGGCCCGAGGCGGCGATTCAGTGCATGCGCGGCGCCAAGCCCGACGGCGGCCGGGCGGCGGCGGCCGCGTGCGCCGGCGGCCGTCTCACCAACGTGCGGGCCTCGCTCTGGCACGGCACGCTCGACTCGGTCGTGGGCCCCGAGAACCTCACCGCGCTGGAGGCCATGCTGGGGCGGCTGCTCGCGGTCAGCGGCGGCGCCACCGCCACCGAGGAGGGTGGCGCCGTCCACGCCGTCTATCGGGACGCGCGCGGCGTGCCGGTGCTGGAGACGTGGCTGGTCCCGGGGATGGGCCACGCCTGGAGCGGCGGCGACGCGCGCGCCACCCATACGTGGCCGCTGGGCCCCTCCGCCACCGAGCGCATGCTGGACTTCCTGCTGGCCGGCCGCTGAGGGTGGCGGGACAGCGGCGCCTCGCCCTCGGCGCCCTGCTCGGCGCGGCGGTGCTGGCCGCCGCCGCCTTCCCGTTCCGCGAGAATCTCTGGGGCGGGTTGCTCCTGGCGATGGCCGAGGCCGGCATCGTGGGTGGCCTCGCCGACTGGTTCGCGGTGACGGCGATCTTCCGGCGCCCGCTGGGGCTGCCGATCCCTCACACCGGGCTCATCCCGCGCAACTGGGAGCTGATGGCCGCGCGCGTGGGCGTCATGGTCGGGGGCCGGGTCCTCACCAAGGACTACGTGCGCGACGAGATCGCCCGCGTCGATCTGGCCGACTGGCTGGCGCGCGGCGCCGAGCGGGTGTCGCGCGCCGACCTCGAGGGCGCCACCCGGATCGTCGCCGGCTGGGCCGCCGAGCAGCTGACGCCGGCGACGACGGCCGAGCTGCTGGCGCGCGGGCGGCGCGCGCTGGCCGGCCAGCCGGTGGCGCCGCTGCTGGCCACGGCGCTGCGCGTGGCCCGCCACCAGGGCTGGGATCAGCGGATGCTCGACGGCGCGCTCACGGTGGTGGCGGAGGCGATGGAGCGCCCCGAGTTCCGCACGGCCGTGGGCGAGGTGATCGACGACTTGCTGGCCCGCTATCGCGAGCGGCTGGGCCTCTACCCGCGGCTGTGGCTCGGCCTGGCCTCGCTGCTGGGCGTGCTCGATCGCGAGCGGCTGGTGGCCGCCTTGCACGCCGGCCTGCGCGAGGTGGCCAAGGACCGCGAGCATCCGCTGCGGGCCCAGGGCGTCGAGTTGCTCGCCGACCTCGAGCGCCGGCTCACCAGCGACGCCGCACTCATCGCCCGGGTGGAGGTGGCCAAGACCGAGCTGCTGGCTGCACCGGCGGTGGCGGTGCTGCTGGACGACGCCGCCGCAGCCCTGACGCGCACGCTCCGCGCCGAGCTGGCCGACGAGGGCTCGGAGCTGCTGGCGTGGCTGGCCGAGCGCCTGGACCGCGCGCGGCGCGCGCTCGTGGACGACGTGACGCTGCGGGGTGAGCTCGACGCGTGGGCCAAGGCCCGGCTGAGCGAGCTGATCGAGCGCCACCACGGGCGCATCGCCGGCTTCATCGAGAACGGCGTGCGCGCGCTGGGGCCCGAGGGCGCCGTGCGCCTCATCGAGGAGCACGCCGGCGACGACCTGCAGTTCATCCGCGTCAACGGCACCGTCGTGGGCGGGCTCGCGGGGGGCGTGATCTACGCGGTGCACGTGCTCCTCCGTGCGGTCTTTTAAGAACGGAGGGGGCGAGACGCCCCCTCCGTTTCCTCCCCGGTTCGCGCGAGGCGCGACGACGGGCGCGTCCAACGCTGCGAGACTCCGGTGCGACGCGACGCGGCAAGCCAGCGTGTTACACTTCGGCATCCGCCGCGTGTTCCGGAGGGAGCGATGATGCGCCCGCGAACGTTGATGTTTTTCTGCGTCGTCCCGGCGATCATCGCCCTCCTGTTGCCGCCGGGCGCTCCGGCGATCGGTCAGGGACCGAAATCGGGCGGCGTGCTCACCGTCGCGCAGCGCGAGGAGACGCCCCAGGGCTTCGCCATCCACGAGACCTCCACGGTGTCCACGACGTGGCCCGCCATGCCGTGCTTCAGCAACCTCGTGCTCTTCAGCCCGCTCAAGCCGCAGGAGAGCGTCGACACGGTCGTCGGTGAGCTGGCCGAGAAGTGGTCCTGGCAGGACAACTACCGCAACCTGGTCTTCTTCCTGCGCAAGAACGTGAAGTGGCACGACGGGCAGCCGTTCACCTCCAAGGACGTCAAGTTCACCTTCGACATGCTGCGCGAGGCGCCCGACGCAAGCGGCAAGCTGCGCATCAACCCGCGCAAGGACTGGTACGCCAACGTCCAGGCCGTGGAGGCGCCCGATCCCTACACGGTCGTCTTTCATCTCAAGCGACCGCAGCCCTCGCTGCTGCTCATGCTGGCCTCCGGCTACACGCCCGTCTACGCCGCCCACGTCCCGCCGGCGCAGTACCGCACCGCGTGCATCGGCACCGGGCCCTACAAGCTCAAGGAGTGGCGGAAGGGCGAGTTCATCGAGTACGTGCGAAACCCCGACTATTTCATCAAGGGGCGGCCGTATCTCGACGGGATCCGCTACGTCATCATCAAGGAGCGTGGCACTCGCGTGGCCGCGCTGCAGGCCGGCCAGGTCGAGGTCGCGTTCCCCGGCGACACCAGCAAGACGACGGCCGAGCAGCTGAAGAAGGCGCTGCCGCAGCTCGTCGTCACCCGCGCCGCCGAGAACGTGAACGAGAACATGATCATGAACACCAAGAAGCCGCCCTTCGACAACGTCAAGGCGCGGCTGGCGGTGGCGCACGCGATCGATCGGCGCGCCCTGATCCAGGCCGTCCATCAAGGGGGCGCCGCCGTCGGCGTGTCGATGCCCTCCAAGCCGTGGGGCGTGTGGGGGCTGATCGACAAGGACCTGGCGGCGATGCCCGGCTACGGCGGGGCGGCCGACGAGAAGGCCCAGGCCAGGAAGCTCATGGCCGAGCTCGGCTACGGGCCCGACAAGCCGCTGAAGGTCGAGATCGTCACCCGGGCCATCGCCGTCTACGTCGACATGGCCTCGTTCATCATCAACGAGCTGAAGCAGATCGGCATCGAGGCCACGCTCAAGCAGATCGAGACCGCGCAGTGGCACGCGATGGCCACGCGCGGGGAATACCAGATCGGCGCCAACCTCACCGGCATCGGCGTCGACGATCCCGACGCCAACTACTTCGAGAACTTCGCCTGCCACTCGCCGCGTAACTACACCTTCTACTGCAACGAGCAGATCGCCGCGCTGCTCGACAAGCAGTCGGCGGAGATCGACGCCAAGAAGCGGCTGGCCCTGGTGTGGGAGATCCAGACGCGGCTGGAGACGGAGGCGGTGCGGCCGACCCTGACCTGGCGCGTGGACAACTTCACCCACTGGCCGCAGGTGAAGAACCTCATCCCCCACAACAACTTCTACAACTACGGCCGGATGCAGGAAGTCTGGCTCGACAAGTAGCCCCGGGGAGGCGTGAAGAGCTACATCGCCCAGCGGCTGGCCATCGCCATCCTCACCCTGTTCGGGATGTCGGTGGTGATCTTCGTCCTCCTGCGCCTGGCCCCCGGTGACATCGTCGACGTCCTGTTCTCGGCGGCGGGGTACGTCAACCCCGCCGAGAAGCAGGCCATCCTCCAGGAGCTGGGCCTCGACAAGCCGTACTGGCGGCAGTACGTCGAGTGGATCGGCCAGATCTTCGTCGGCGACCTCGGCAAGTCCTATCGCTACGACCTGCCGGCCTGGCAGATCATCAAGCCGCTGGTGCCGGTCACCGTCGAGCTGGCCATCCTCTCCACCATCGTGGCGGTGGTGCTCGGGGTGCCGACCGGCGTCATCAGCGCCGTGCGCCAGGACTCCGTGCTCGACTACGTCCTGCGCGTGGTGAGCCTGGCCGGACTGTCGATGCCGTCGTTCTGGCTGGGCATGGTCATCATCCTGTCGCTGGTGTCGTGGCTGGGCTGGATCCCGCCGCTCACCTACGTGCGGCCCACCGAGAACTTCTGGCTGCACGCCGTGCAGTTCATGCTGCCGGCGCTGGCCGTCGGCTATCGCTCCTCCGCGCTCATCATGCGCATCACCCGCTCTGCCATGCTGGAGGTGCTGCGCGAGGACTACATCCGCACGGCGTGGGCCAAGGGCCAGCGCGAGTGGGCCGTCGTCTGGCGGCACGCGTTCAAGAACGCCGTGCTGCCGGTGGTGACGGTCATCGGCATCGAGTTCGCGTTCCTCATCGGTGGCCTCGTCGTGACGGAGACGGTCTTCAACCTGCCGGGCGTGGCCCGCTTCCTGGTCGAGGCGATCCTCTGGCGCGACTACCCGGTCGTGCAGAACCTCGTGATGTTCATCGCCATCGTCGTGATCCTCTCAAACTTGGCGGTGGATCTGCTCTACGGCGTGCTCGATCCGCGCGTGCGCTATGCCGGCTAGTCTCACGCGTCAGAGCTTCGCCGACCTGGACGGGCGCGTCGCCGGCTCGTGGCGGAGACGGCGGGGCGAGCCCGCGGAGAGGGCGGCCGTCACGCCGATGGCCCGCCTGAACGACGCGAGCGGGGTTCGCGCGGGCCCCCCATCCCCCCAAGGGGGCTGGGTTGTCGAACAAGTCGAGACGTTGGCGGCGCGCTCACCCCGCCGAGGAGCAAAGGTGCGAGGCAGGCTCGCCATCGGTCGCGCCCGCCGACCTCACCTCGGGCTCGCCCCCCCGTCACAGCCACGAGCCGGCGACGCGCCCG
>JBGQLG010000063.1:0-24733 GCA_041499965.1 Methylomirabilia bacterium | reverse complement strand
TCGCGGAGTCGTTCAACCGCATGACGGCAAGCCTCAAGGAATCCTACGAGGGCCTGGAGCAGAAGGTGGAAGCGCGCACGCGGGAGCTGGCCGACGCCAACCGCGACCTGACCGAGACGCTCGAACAGCAGACGGCGACCAACGAGATCCTCGGCGTGATCTCCCGCTCCCCGACAGACCTGCAGCCGGTGTTCGACATCATCGCCGAGAGCGCGGTCAGGCTGTGCGAGGCCGAAACGGCCACCGTGACCCGATTCGACGGCGAGTGGGTCCACCTCGACGCCATCTACGGCTCGAGCGCGGCGGGCGTCGACGCCCTTCGGCGGACGTTTCCCATGCCCCCGGGCGGCGCGGGCGGCGCGGCGCGCGCCATTCGCGATCGCGCAATCGTCCGGATCCCAGATGTCCTTGTGGACCAGCAGTACCAGATCCAGGAGACGGCCCTGACGGCCGGCTTCCGCGCAATCTTGAGTGTGCCGATGTTCCGAGAGGGGCGCGTCGTCGGCGCCATCACCGTCGGCCGGGCCGCCGCCGGCGATTTCAGCGAGAAGCAGGTCCAGCTTCTTCGTACGTTTGGAGACCAGGCCGTCATCGCCATCGAGAACGTGCGTCTGTTCAAGGAGCTGGAGGAGCGGACGCAGGAGCTGACGCGCTCGGTACGCGAGCTCCGGGCGCTTGGCGAGGTAGGCCAGGCGGTCAGCGGGAGCCTGGACATCCAGTCCGTCCTCACCAGCATTGTCACGCATGCGGTCGAGCTTTCGCAAACCGACGCCGGCACTATCTTCGAGTTCGACGAGGCCGCGCAGGTCTTCGTGCCCCGGGCGAACTACGGCATGGCAGAAGAGTTGATCGAGACTCTCCGCCAGTCGCACATCGGCATCGGCGAAAGTGTAGTCGGCCAGGCGGCGGCTGCGCGCGCGGCGGTGCAGATTCCCGACCTCGAGAACGAGCCGGACTACCCGCGCCCCTTCGTGCTCAAGGCGGGGTACCGCGCGCTGCTCGCGGTCCCGCTCCTGCGGGAGGACCGCGTGATCGGTGCGCTGGTGGTCCGGCGGAAGGCGGCGGGGACGTTCCCGGGGCCGGTGGTGGACCTGCTCCAGACGTTCGCGACCCAGTCGGTCATCGCCATCCAGAATGCGAGGCTCTTCCGGGAGATCGACGAGAAGAGCAGGGCGCTCGAAGAGCTCTCGCGCAACCAGGAGCAGCTCTCCCGTCTCTCGACGGCGCTCCAGGAGCCGCTGTCCCTCGCGGAGCAGCTCACGCGGGTCCTCGACGCCGCCCGTCAGGTGGTCGGCCTCGACCACCTCTACATCTGGACACCCAGCCCCGACGGCGACGGGCTCTTGGTGAGCGCCGGGGCGGGGCTCAGTGAGAGTGACTGGCGGGATCTGGTTGGCGTGACGATTCCCTTTGGCGAGGCGGGAGCGTTGGCGGCCGTCTACCGCGACGGTGAGCCGCTGCTATTCGACGAGGCGCACCCGGTACCGGAGAAGTATCGACTGCGCCTCCCCTATTCGGGTATCGCGGCGCTGAGGCTGAAGGCGTTTCTCGTCAGCCCCATGATCGCCCGCGGGCGCACCGTGGGCGTTCTCAGCGCGGACAACCGCGTCGGCCGTGCTCCGATTCCGGCCCATACGGTGGACCTGCTGCATTCCTTCGCCGCCCAGGCCGCCGTCGCGGTCGAGAACGCGCGCCTGTTCCAGGAAATCCAGGAGAAAGGCCAGCAGCTCGAGCTCGCGAGCAAGCACAAGTCGCAGTTCCTCGCCAACATGAGCCACGAGCTGCGCACGCCGATGAACGCGGTGCTGGGCTACACCGACCTCATCCTGGACGACATCTTCGGCGAGGTGCCCGCTCCGATTCGCGAGACGCTCGAGCGGATCAAGACCAACGGGCACCACCTGCTCGCCTTGATTAACGACGTGCTCGATCTCTCCAGAATGGAGGCGGGGCAGCTCACGCTCTCGCTCGGCGACTACGCCATGGGTGAGGTCGTTCACGCGGTGGTGTCCGCGGTGGAGTCCCTCGCGGCCGCGAAGAAGCTTTCCTTCAAGGCGGTCGTTCCCGCCGATCTGCCGCCCGGCATCGGCGATGAGAGGCGGCTCACCCAGGTGCTCCTGAACCTTGCCGGCAATGCGATCAAGTTCACCGACGTGGGCGAAGTCTCGATCGAGGCGCAGGCAGCCGACGGCGCCTTCCTCGTCTCGGTGTCGGACACCGGCCCGGGGATCTCCGATGCCGACCGCCAGAAGATCTTCGAGGAGTTCCAGCAGGTCGACAGCTCCAGCACGCGCACGAAGGGCGGCAGCGGGCTCGGGCTTTCGATCTCCAAGCGGATTGTGGAGCTGCACGGCGGGCACCTGTGGGTGGAGTCGGTGCCCGGAACGGGGTCAACCTTTTATCTCAGAGTGCCGCTGCGGGTGGAGCG
Source organism: Methylomirabilia bacterium (assembly GCA_041499965.1). Lineage (GTDB taxonomy): Bacteria > Methylomirabilota > Methylomirabilia > Rokubacteriales > CSP1-6 > AR5. The sequence continues at coordinate 22,305 of JBGQLG010000063.1, read as the reverse complement.
GCAGGCGGGGAGAGCATGAGCAAGCGTGTCCTGGTCATCGAGGACCACGAGGAAAACCGCCGCATCCTGCGACTGCTTTTGACGAGCGCCGGCATCGACATGATCGAGGCCGTCACGGGCGAGGACGGGGTCGCCGAGGCTGAGAAGCAGCGCCCGGATCTGATCATCATGGACATCCAGCTCCCCGGGCTCGACGGCTACGAGGCGACGCGGCAGATCAAGGCGAATCCCGCGCTCCACCACATTCCGATCATCGTGGTCACCTCCTACGCGTTGAGCGGGGACGACGTGAAGGCGTTCGAGGCCGGCTGCGACGCCTACGTCACCAAGCCCTACGTCCCGCGCGAGCTCCTGGCCAAGGTCCGCGAGTACCTCGGGTAGGGACCCGGGAATCACGGTGAGAACTCCGCCGCGGATCCTGATCGTGGACGACACGCCGGCCAACGTCCACATCCTCCAGACGCGCCTGGCCGCCAACGGCTACGACATCGTCACCGCGTCCGATGGCGAGGAGGCGCTGGCAGCCGTCAGGGAGTCGCAGCCGGACCTGATCCTGCTGGACGTCATGATGCCGAAGATGGACGGGTTCGAGGTCTGCCGGCGCCTGCGGGCGGACGCGTCGCTTCCGTTCATCCCGATCGTCATGGTCACGGCCAAGACGGATCCGAAGGACGTCGTCGCGGGCCTCGAGGCCGGCGGCGACGAGTACCTGACGAAGCCCGTGGATCAAGCGGCCCTGGTGGCCCGGGTCAAGTCGATGCTGCGGATCAAGACCCTCCACGACACGGTGCAGGGCCTCGCCGAGGAACGCGCCGAGTGGAACAAGACTCTCGAGCGGCGCGTCGAGGAGCAGGTGGGTCAGCTCGAGCGGCTCGGGCGCCTGAAGCGCTTCTTCTCTCCCCAGCTCGCTGAGCTCATCGTGGCGGGCGGCGCTGACGATCCTCTCAAGACCCACCGGCGGGAGGTGACCGTCGTGTTCCTTGACCTTCGGGGGTTCACCGCCTTCGCGGAGACCGCGGAGCCGGAAGAGGTGATGGGAGTCCTCCGCGAGTACCACGCGGAGATGGGCAAACTGATCCTCGACCACGAGGGCACTCTCGAGCGCTTCACCGGCGACGGGATGATGATCTTCTTCAACGACCCGGTGCCGGTGCCGGACCCGGCCGAGCGGGCCACCCGGATGGCGGCGGCCATGCGCGAGCGTGTCCAGTACCTCGTCACGATCTGGCAGAAGCGCGGCTATGACCTCGCCCTCGGAGTCGGGATCGCGCAGGGCTACGCCACCATCGGCGCCATCGGTTTCGAGGGCCGCTGGGATTACGGCGCCATCGGCACCGTCACGAACCTGGCGGCGCGCCTCTGCGGCGAGGCCAAGGGCGGCCAGATCCTGGTTCACCAGCGCGTGGCCACGTCGATCGAGGTGCTAGCGGAGCTCGAGGAGATCGGGCCCCTCACGCTCAAGGGGCTGCTCCGTCCGGTCGCCGCCTTCAACATCGTGCGGCTCAGGGCAGGCGGCTGATCGCGCCGTCGTGACAGGTCCCGGCGGCTCTTTCATACTCCAGCGCACTTCGATCCACGCGACGGGGCTCCGCCGCCGCCGTCCCGGCCAGAGTCGGCCTTGAGACCGTACAAGGCCCGATCCCGAGCGCCTTGAACATGAGGGGCGCGAGGCGAAGCGCCGTTTGGGCCGTGCTCGCCCAGGGCGAGGCCGTCGTCCGGGTGATCCCGGTGACGAATGCCCAGCTCGCCGAGCGCGTGCGGATCCTGAGAACGTCGTTGGACGCGAGCCTGACGACGCTCGGCGACGTGCCCCCCTTCGACGTCGTGCTCGCGCACCAACTCTACACGACGCTGCTCGCGCCGGTCGAGTCAGGGTGGGGGCGGGGCCCGGAGTCTCCTCGTCGTGCCCCATGGCCCTCTCGCCCAGATTCCGTTCGCACTCTTCGTGACCGCGCCGCACACTCTGGGAGCCGAGTCCGACGGCCAGCCGATGTTCGCACCGTACCGCGCCGTGCCCTGGCTGGCACGCCGCGCGGCGGTCAGCCAGCTACCGTCCGCGGCTTCGCTGGTCACCCTTCGCGCGCTCCCCCCGGCGCCAGATGATCGCCGTCCTTTCGTGGGCTTCGGCGATCCGTGGTTCAGCCGGCAGCAGGCGGCGCGCCGGGGTCGCATCGGGGCCGACCGCCGCCGCGGCGGGGAAGGTGGTGGAGACCCGCGCGATGCGCGTCACCCAGCGGAGCGCGCCAGCACTTCGCACGAGGAACAGCGCCGATCTCGAGCTCTTGCCGCGGCTACCCGAGACCGCCGACGAGGTGCGGAGCATCGCGAGCGCCCTCGGAGCCGATCCGGCGTCGGACGTCTTCCTCGGGCGCCAGGCGAACGAGCGCGTCGTCACCACGACCGACCTGTCGAATCGGCGGGTCGTGATGTTCGCCACCCACGGGCTCGTGCCCGGCGACCTCGACGGGCGGGCGGAACCGGCTCTTGCCCTCACCACACCCCGGGTCGCCGGCGCGCTCGAGACCTTCCTCGACGAGTGCGTCGCCGCGCGTCTGGTCCACCGCGACGGCGCGCACCATCTGGCCCTGGCGTTACCGGCGCCGGCCGGCCACGCCGCGGGCTGACGGCTCTCAGGCGGCGGGGAAGGAAGGAGGCGCGCTCCCCGGCCTTGACCGGAGGTGAGACATCTAGCTATTCTAGCCACGTGAAAACAGCCACAATAACCGAGGCCAAGAACGGGCTCAGCGCCCTGATCGACCGCGTGCGGCACGGGGAGAGCGTCGTCATCACGGATCGGGGGCGTCCGGTGGCGCGACTGGTATCCGCCCTCACCGGCGCCGCCGAAGATCCCGAGGGCCGGCTGGCCCGGCTCGAGCGGCGCGGCGGCATCCGGCGGGCGACGGCGTCACCGCCGCGCCGGTTGATCCTCGGGCCGCTGCCGAGGACCCGGAAGCCTTCGGGCGTGGTCGATGCGCTGCTGGAGGAACGGCGCGCGGGCAGGTGAAGTTCTGGGACAGCTCGGCGGTCGTCCCGCTGCTCGTCCCTGAGGCCACGAGCCGGCCGCTGCAGCGCCTCTACGACGCCGACACGGCCATGTTCGCGTGGTGGGCGACGGAGCTGGAGTGCATCTCCGCGCTTGTGCGCCGCGAGCGGCTGGCGCATCTCGGCGAAGCGGTCGTGCGCCAGGCATTCGCCCGGCTGAACGCGCTGCGCACGGCGTGGCACGAGGTGGAGCCGGGCGAGGACGTGCGCGAGACCGCCCGCCGGCTCCTCAGAGTCCACGATCTGCGTGCCGCCGACTCCCTCCAGCTCGCCGCGGCGTCCTTCGTCGCCGAAGGGCGTCCCTCGACGCTCGAGTTCGTCTCGCTGGACGACCGGCTGCTGGCGGCCGCCCGCCGCGAGGGCTTCGCCATCGCCGGACCCGCCGCCCGGTAGGGCGCGATCTCGCCGCCTCCGACCTTGCCGCGCCTCACGCGACTCCCGCTCGCCCGTGCGAGGCGGTGAGCCGGCCGGTCGGCGTCCGCGCGTGCACCGCGGCCAGGTACGCCGTGGCGAAGGCCTTCAGGTCGCCGGCCGCCGCCAGCGCGGGGGCGGGCCTCCACGCCACGGGCGTGCGGCGGCGCGGAACGGCGGGGCCGTCCTCCCCTGGGGGCAGCACGCGCCAGGCGGGAATGTCGTGGGCGAGGACATCGCGTCGCGCGGCGGCGCCCCCGAACGCCGGCGTCACGAGGCGCTGATAGCGCACGGCATCCTCGAGGAGCGCGGTGTCGGCGTCACAAAGATCCTCGCGTACGAGGGCCGCCACCTCGTCGAAGAACGCCTCACCCGCCGCCAGCGCCGTCACCAGCACCGCCTCCTCGACCGCCCACAGGTGATCGCCGGTCTCGGGGACGGGGAGCGCCATCGCCTCACCCGCGAGCACGGCGTCCGCGTGGCGCTCCAGCACGGCGTGGCTGCGGCCGAGCGCGCTCGCCGGCGGTGCCTCGGCCATGCGGGCGAGCAGCGCCTCCACGAGCCGGCGCACGGGCACGCCGGCGGCGCGCCACGCCACCTGCAAGACGACATCGAGCAGGCGGAGTCCGTGGGTGGCGGTCAACAGGTGGCCGAGCGCGAACGCGCGGCGCCAGTCGGGCACGGGCAGGGTGCGCGTGGCGACCACGACTTCTTCCACCTCGGCCACGCCGGGCGGACGGGCGGGATGGATGGGCACCTCCCGGGTCTCGATCCCGTGACGCGCCCGCTGCTCGGCCGACCCCATCTCCGCGTTCTCGAGGACGCGCGCGAGGTAGAGGTTGAAGGTGTCGAGCGGGAAGGGCGTCACCGCGCGCGCGACGCTGTCGGCGAACGACGCGTACGTCTGCTCGGGCAGTCCGAGGATCAGCTCGTTGAAGGTCGGGATGCCGCGCTCGTGACAGATCCGGCGCAGCGCGAGCGCCCGGTCGAGCCGGATGTTCTCGCGCCGGACCGCCTGGAGGACGCGCGGCTCGAAGTCCTGGGCCGACAGGGCGAGGTGCGTCTCGATGCCCGCTTCCTGCAGCGCCAGCACGACGTCGAGGTGGCGCTCGGTGGCGTTCTTCGTCAGGTGGAAGAACACGTACCGCGGGAAGCCGACGGCGGCCCGGAGCCGCCCGATGTCGCGCACGACGTCCAGGTCGCGCCGGCGCATGCCGTAGTTGGCGTCGACGATGTAGAGGTACGGGATCTGCCGCTGCGCGATCCAACCGAGCTCGCCCTGCAGGCGCGCGAGGGGCAGCTCGCGCACCTGGCTCTGCACGGCCTGGCCCCAGTCGCAGAACGTGCAGGAGAACGGGCAGCCCCGGTTGGTCTCGACGATGGCGGCGGGGGGCGGTGCACCCGGGGCCACGAGATCGTCGAAGGTGCCGTCCAGGTAGGGCGAGGCCGTCTCCGCGAAGTCGGCCAGGCGCGCGCGGGGCGCGGTGAGGAAGGCGCCCTCGGGCCGCGCGGCCGCCCGGAGGGCGAGCCCGGCGACGCCGTCGAGCGGCCGGCCCTCGAGGAGGGCGCGGAGCACTTCGCGGAAGAGCAGCTCGCCCTCGCCGAACGCGAGGGCGTCGACGTACGGATGCTCGCGCAGGAAGCGGGCGGCGCGGTCGGGCCGCCGGGGCACCGACGGCCCTCCGAAGAGGACGAAGGCGCCGGGCCGGTGCGCCCGCGCGCGCCGGGCGACCTCGAGCGAGTGGCGCTCGTTCCACGCGTACGCCGAGAACGCGAGCACGTCGGGCCGGTGGTGACTCGCCGCCACCGCGTCGGGATCGAGCCGCGCCGTGTGGATGGACAGGGAGGCCACGGCGCCGATCGCCGTGTCTCGGCGAGCAGAGGCCACCAGGAGGCCCGCCGCCAGCGGTAGCGCGGGGAGTGTCGAGACGCCGTCGAGCTGGTGAACGACGACGTTCACGGCTGTCGGCTACCCTCGGCCCGCCGCGCGGTAGCGGCACGTGGCGGACAGCCGGAGCGCGGGGCCGCTCGCGTTCGGCAGGGCCCGGTGCACGGTGAGCCAGCTGAAGAAGATGGCGTCACCGGGCTCGAGGTCCGACGCCGCCCAGCCCGCGTCGTCGGCGACGTCCACGCCCCGGCGCCACGCGACGTCGCCGGTGTGCGGGAGGAGCCCGCGCTCGTGCGAGCCGGGCAGGACGGCGAGGGGCCCGAGGACGAGCGGGCAGCGGCCCAGCGGCACCCACATCGACCATCGCGGCGCGCCGCCCGGCAGGTAGAAGCGATCCTGGTGCGCCACCGTGGTATGGGCCGGGTCGTCGCTGGACACGACCCGGCAGAGATCGCCCGCGTCGGACTGGGGCGGCGCGCCCAGGATCGCGGTCAGCACGGCGACCACGGCGGGCGCGACGCGCAGCGCCGCGAAGGATGGGTGGGGCAGCACGGCGCGTAAGAAATCGATCCACCACGGATCGTCGTAGGCGCCAAGCCGCGCGCCCGTGACGGCGAGGGCGGCGCCGGGGGGCGCATCGGCGTCGAGCCAGCCGAGGTCCTCCGCCACCGCCAGCGCGTGGCCGCGCAGAGCGTCGATCTGATCGCGCGGCACGAGCGCGCGGCAGAACACGTATCCATCGCGCCGGGCGCGCCGGCGGATGACGCGCGGGTCCGCGCCTGGATCCGAGACGCGCAGCGAGATCGGCGCGCGGGAGGCCGCCCGCATCGTCGCGGCTGGCGTCAGCGGAGCCCCTTGTTCGGGGCGATCAGGTACTTCTCGCCCGTCGCCTGCCTGGCGTAGACGGCGATCTCCTCGAGCTTCAGCGCCTCGGCGAGCGAGACCTCCTTCGTGTACGTGCTCGCGAAGGTCGTCTTGATCTCGGCGGCGACCCGCTCGCGGAGCTTCTGCGCGCCCTCGAACCCGATCTTCTGCAGAAACGGCGTGAGCAGCCAGCCGCCCAGGCCCCAGGCCTGACCGAAGGTGCGGGTGAACTCGGTCGGCCCGCGGTCGAGGCCGCCGTAGATGTAGACCTGCTTGTGGGTGGTGGAGCCGTAGCGGCTGTACTCCTTCGCCGTCCGGTTCAAGGCGGCCTCCATGGCGGTGAGGATCTGCCCCGCCAGCTTCCCGCCGCCGACGGCGTCGAAGGCCACGGTGGCGCCGGTCACGACGAGCGCCTCGGTGAGGTCGTCCATGAAGGACGGGGCGCTCGAGTTGCAGACGTGGGTGGCGCCGAGCCCCTTCAAGAGGGCGACGTGCTCGGCCTTGCGCACGATGTTCACGAGAGCCACGTCGTCCTTGAGGCAGATCTTGTTGAGCATCTGGCCGAGGTTGGAGGCGGCCGCGGTGTGCACCAGCGCCGTGTGGCCTTCCGCGCGCATGGTGGCGACCATGCCGAGCGCGGTGAGGGGGTTGACGAACCAGGCGGCGCCCTCCGCCGGCGTCGTCCCCGGCGGCAGCACCAGGCACGCCACGGCCTTGATGCACCGGTACTGCGCGTACATGCCGCCGCCCACGATGGCGACGGTCTTGCCGAGCAGGGCCTGGGCGGCCGGGGATGTCCCCGCGCGGACCACCACGCCGGCCCCCTCGTTGCCGACGGGCAGCGACTGATCGACGCGCCCCGCCACCGCCCGCAGCGCCGCCGGCGGAATGCTCGCCGTGACCACGGGCTGCTCGGCGGTGCCGGAGACCTTGGCCGTGCTGAGGTCGGCACCGGCGAACAGAAGCCCCTGGTCGGAAGGGTTGATGGGAGAAGCCCCGATCCGCACGATCACCTCTTCGGGCTTCGGCTCCGGCGTCGCGACGGTCGCGAGCGAGATCTCGAGGATGCCTTCCTTCTTCGCCGTCGAGCGAAGCTGAAGGCCAGTGACTGTGGTGCCGTCGCGGATCGTCAGGTCGAACGTCATGGAGGCCTCCTGGGCCGTCGTGCGTCTCAGAAGCTCGGCTTGGTCGAGAACGGCGTCAGCTGCAGCTCGTGCGTCCAGCAGGATCTGTCCTGGGTGTGCAGGTAGTAGAACGCCTCGGCGATCTTCACGGGATTCATCACGATCTCGGGATTCTTCTGGGCTCTCGGGAGCGCCCGGGTGCCGGGTGAGTCGATGAGGCCGTCGATCACGACGTTGGCCACGTGCACGCCGTGCTCGGAATACTCCTCGGTGAGGACCTGCGCCAGCGTGCGCATCATGACGCGCGGATAGTACAGCGACTGCCCGGTCAGGCGCTTGCGGCCACGCAACGAGAACTGGTTGTTCGAGATGAGGAACGAGCCGGCCCCGCGCCGGCGCATGGCGGGCAAGACTTCCTGGGCGACCAGGAAGGGGCCACGGCTGGCGACGTGCTGGGCGGTCTCGAAGATCTCGATGGGGACGTGCTCCAGCAGCTCCTTGTCCGGCGGCAAGTCACGCCCCTCCAGATAGCCGGCGTTGTAGACCAGCACGTCCGGATCACCGGCTCGCGTGCGGATGGTGTCGAACGCGCGTGAGATGGACTCGCCGGACACCAGGTCCAGCTCGACGATCATGCTCTGACCGCCTTGCTCGACGATGGCCTTCTCCAGCGCCGCGGCGTTGGCGGCACGACGGGTCGTCAGGACGACGAGAAAGCCCTCCCTGGCGAACTTCTGGGCGATGGCGCCGCCGACGCCCCAGCGGATCCCCACGGGCATGTCGCTGTCGTCGAGCGCCTTGCCATGCGCCAGCTTCGTGTTGCGTCCATCACTCTGCCACTTGGACGTTGCTCCCACGACGACGGCGACCTGCTTGCGGACTGCGCTCATCGGGGCTCCTGACTTGCTGGAGGTTCAGTGATCGAGGCTGGTGAACCGCAGCAGTGAGGCGTCGGCGGGGCCAGGTCGAGGGCCGGGCTCCGGTCGAAGAAGCCGGTGGGCTTGAGCATGAAGCCGATGGTCATGACGGGCATCACCGGCCAGTCCTCGGGGCGGACGATGTGATGCGAACCGAACGTGTACCAGAGGACGACGTCCGTGTTCTGCAGCGGCGCGTCGTCCTGCACGTAGGCCGGCAGCCCGGCCCCGCCGGGGTGCTGGTTCGGGTAGTCGCCCGCGGCGTAACGCTCGCGGGGGTCGTGACGCGTCACCCAGAGATGCCGGGTCATGAAGGCGGCGCGCTTCGTGACGGAGGCCTCCGGCCCCGCGAAGGGCAGCACGTTGTCGCCGGGCATCAGCTTGTAGGCCACCGGCTCGCCCAGGCGATTGCGGACGGACGGGTTCACGACCTTCCAGAAGCGGCCGCGAAGCGGATCGACGAGGCGCGGCGCGCGGGCCTCGGACTCGAGCAGGGTCGCCTCGGCGCGGAAGGCATTGTGATGCGGGTTGTCCGGGCCGGGCGGGTCGGCCACCGTGTTCACCTCGTACACGGAGTTCTCCATGCCGTCCACCATCATGTCGAGCCGGGCGTTGAAGAAGTGCTGATGGATGGGCCCGTAGACCTGGGGCGCCACCAGCTCGCCCCACGGCGGCTTCACGCCGGGCGGCTCCGCCCCGTTCGAGATGATGCCGGTCATCTTCACCTCGAGCGCGATGCTCCCGTCCTGGTAGAAGTACCAGTAGAAGCCGTACTCGTAGTTGCCCACGGTGGCGATGAACGACACGACGAGCCGGCGGGAGCGGCGGACCTCGGCGTGGTTGCGGCGCCAGTCGACGTGCTTCCAGAGGATCCCGTTGTCCTCCTCGTGGATGCACACCGCGTTGGGCAGGGTCACCGCGCGGCCCCGGCTGTCGTTGACGACGGCGTCGAGATAGCGGATCTCCCCGAGGCAGTCGCACCCATTCTCGAGGGCGTTGGCGAGGGTGCCGATGCCGTACTCGCCCACGTCGAAGGCGTTGCGGTGAAAGTAGGTTGGCCGCGGGTCGCCGTACGGCACGACCATGTCGGCGATGGAAGCGCGGTACAGGATGGGGCGCTCCCGTCCCTGGTCCGCGTAGGTCACGGTGTGGATCACCAGCCCCTCGCGCGGCGTGAACCCGAGACGCAGCCGCCACTTCTGCCAGGTGAGCTCGTGGCCACGGAGCTCGAAGCTCGGACCTTCGGGCTGGCGGATCTCGATCGGCTTGAGATCCGGGCGGGCGGACGTCGTGTCAGCGGAGTAGTTGGCGTCTTCGGGCGGCAGGGCCACGACGCCACCGTCCTCGACCTTCACCACCTGCATCGCGTTCAGGTCCACGACGGTGAGCAGATTGGCGACGGGCCGCGCGTAGCCGTTGTCGTCGGGATGCCTGCGCACCCACGTCAGCGCCCGCACGAGCCGGCGGCCCTCGTCGTCGGCGAAGCCGAAGTTGCCGGCCGACCACGAGTCCACCATCGCCAGGCCGAAGTCCGTCACCCCGCGGCGGCGCATGGCCTCCTGCCAGCGGGGGTCGGCCCGGACCGCGGCCTCGCACTCCGTGAACTCGTCGAGCACGATGGCGGGCTGGACACCGGGCACGTGCTCCCAGGACAGCACCCGGCCCTGGGACAGCGAGACGACGGCCTCGTAGGTGCGCCCCGTGGCGCCGTCCACGAGCACCACGAAGGCGGCGCGCTCCACGGCGTCCCCGGGCCGGTGCCCGAGCACGACCTTCTTGTCCGGCTCGTGCAGCACGATGAAGATCACCCGGCTCTTCGAGCCCGGCGACCGCTCGGCGGTCAGGATCTCCCAGGCGCGCTCGACCTCGACGGCGCCGAGCGGATCCAGCGGGTGTGTGGTCGCGGCCGGTGCCGTGATGGTCGATGTCATGCTCGTCTCCTGGCCGGCGGCGTTCGGCCGCCAGCCACCGGATTGTCGCCGACATGCGAGCGGACTGCATCAGGAACCGGTTTGCCTCATGAGAGCTCACGACCCGATCGCGCGCGCCGCCCGACGCGGGTCCGCGCCGCCGTAGAGGATTCCCGTCTGGAGGTTGGCCGAGATCACGCACACCCCCGCGGTGCCGATGGACGGGTCGGGCACGGTCCGAGATCTTCGGACTCAGACGCCGAGGACCGGATTGGCCATGAACACCGAGGCGGGGAGCCGCCGGCCGGCTCCCGGGAGCTTCATCGTCCGCTTCAACACGAAATCGAACAGGAGTGGGTTGTAGTCGTAGATCTCGTTCAAGCCCGTGCGCTCCGCCCTGGTGATGTAACCGGCCCGCGCCAGGGCCCGCGTGCTGATCACGATGTTGATCGCCGGCAGAGGATAGTCGCTTCCGTTCACCAGCCGGGCGTGCAGCTCTGCTCGCTCCAGGATCGTCGTCAGCGGCACGCCGATTCTGTTCCGCTGGGTCATGGCCGAGATGTCGCCGAAGAGCAGTCCCTCGTACCGCTTCTCCTCCATCAGCCGCATGAACAGATGGAAGTTCGGGACCAGGCGTCGATCGGGGCGATCCAGGTCCGGATTCTCGCCGAGTCCCGCGCAGTGGGCGGCGACGACCTTGACCCCGTGGTCCAGCGGCCGGCGCAGATGAAGAGGGTTGCCGAGCCGCTGGTCCTCCTCGGCCTCGACCGCCTTCTCTTCTCCGGCGTGGCTCAAGAGAACCACGCCCAGCTCGTTCATCCTTCGATAGAACAGGTCACACCGGGGATCCGACGGGTCGATGCCCATCGCGTTGGGCAGCCACTTCACGACCGTCGCGCCCCGGCCGGCCCACCGCTCCAGCTCCTCGAGGGCATCCGCGCGGTACGGGTGCACGGACATCGTCGGGATGAAGAGGTCGGGGAACTCCGCCGCCAGGTTGAAGACGTACTCGTTGGAGGTGTAGAACTCGGTCTTCTCCGGGTTGACCGTTCCATCGGCGTTGTAGTGCTTGTCGAACGCGAGCAGCCGATACTTGCCGCGACCCTCGATGTGGCGAGCCTGGTCGGCCAGGCGCAGGACGAACTCCCGGTCGGCAGTCTCGAGGTTCTCGATACCGGCCGCGCTGAGGTAGACACGGAACTTCACGTACTTCAACGGCCGTCGCCGCGAGCGCATCGCGGGATTGACGAGATTCCCCGTTCCGCCGGCGCCCACGCCGACGACGTGCGTGTGGTAGTCGACGAGCCGTTGCGGATCGACATCGGCGAAGGCCCGCTTCAACAGGTCGGCCGCCGGTGTGCTCAGCCCCTCGCTCAGCTCATCGGGCCTGCGGGACGAAGCGCCGCCGACGTAGTGGAAGAGACACATGGGCTGTCGCTGCCAGAGCCTGGAGGCGTCCCCGGATGATTGTCAAGCGGTATACTCCGACGATCATGCGTGAGAACACCCTCAAGCAGCGGCTCCACGCCGGACGAGCGGCCTTCGGCGTCATGTGCACCTTCCCCTCGCCCCCCGTGGTGGAGATGCTGGGCCACCTGGGGTTCGACTGGATCCTGCTCGACAACGAGCACGGCTCCATCACGGTCGACACCGCCGAGGCGTGCATCGTCGCCGCCGAGCTGAGCGGCATCGCCCCGATCGTGCGTCCGGTCGGGAACAAGCCCGAGATCATCGCCCCGTTCCTGGATCGGGGCGCCTGGGGTGTGCAGGTTCCCCACGTCAACACGGCGGACGAGGCGCGGGCCGCGGTCGACGCGGTGAAGTACGGCCCGGAGGGGCATCGGGGGATCTTCAGCGGCGGGCGGCCGGCCGGCTACGGCTTCAAGGGCGCCACCGCCGACTATGCCCGGGAAGCCAACCGCCAGACCCTCGTGTGCCTGATGCTCGAGGAAGTGGAGGCGATCGAGAACCTGCCGGAGTTGGTCACGGTGCCCGGCGTGGACGTGTTCTTCATCGGCTCCGGGGATCTCTCCCAATCGATGGGTCACACCGGCCAGCCGGCGCACCCGGACGTGCAGAAGATGATGGAGCGCGGCGTGAAGACGATCACCGGCGCCGGGCGCATCGCCGGGTGCAGCTGTCCCGACAACCTCATCCCCAAGTTCCTGGGCCTCGGCGTCCAGTACTTCCACAGCGGCGTGAACCGACTGCTCCAGCAAAGCGGCGAGGCGTATCTGAAGACGATGCGTCAGGCCGCGGCCGACGCCGGGAAGTAACCCAAGGAGACTGCATGGCCCGCATACCGCTCGTCACGAGAGATCAGATCGCCGAGAAGGACAAGCCAGCGTACGACGCCTTCATGGTGAGCCGAGCGAACCGGCCCAACATCGGCCCGTACTCGCTCCTCGCGCACATGCCCGAGATGGCGCAAAGACTGGAAGCCCTTCGCACCTACCTCCGCGACGAGGCCAGCCTGTCGCAGAAGCTGCAGGAGCTGGTCATGATCTCCGTGGCCAGCGAGATGGGCTGCGCCTTCATCTGGTACGCGCACGCCACCGCGGCCCGGCAGGCCGGAGTGCGCGACGACATCGTGGACAGCCTCCGCGAGAAGCGCGCGCCGGCCAACCTCGACCCCGAGGAGCAAGCCGTGGTGGACTTCACCCGCGAGCTGCTCCAGAACCGGAAGGTGAGCCGGCCGACGTTCGACGCCGCCACGGCCCGATTCGGGCAGCGAGGGACGATGACGCTGACGAACCTGATCGCCTCCTATGCGGTGCTGGCGTACAACATGAACACCTACGAGCTGGACGCCCCGACGCATCCGACGGAGAAAGCCCTGACGAGGTAGCGACCGAGTGCGCTCCGGCCGCCGGGCCGCGCGGATCAGGGGAAGACGATCACGCCCCGGCCGACGGCGTCGGTGTCGATGTCCTCGTAGGCGCGATTGATGTCGGCCAGCGCATAGCGCCGGGTGACGAGGCCGGCGACGTCGAGCCGGCCGCGCTCCACCCAGTCGGCGATGCGCGGCATGTCCTGGCGGGGACGCGCCGAGCCGTAGTACGTCCCCGTGATGGTCTTCTCGCCACGCGTGAGCACCACCGGCTCGATGGCGGCGGTGTCGCCGAGGGGCGCGATGCCCACGATGACCGCCGTGCCGCGCTTGCGCAGCATGTCGACGGCCATCCGCGTGGTGGCGCCGCTGCCGTAGGCCTCGAAGGCGAAGTGGGCACCGCCGCCGGTGAGGGCCTGCACGCGCGCCACGGCGTCCTCCGTGCGGGCGTTGACGACGTGGGTGGCCCCGAACTTCCGCGCGAACGCCAGCGCCGGGTCCTTGACGTCCACCGCCACGATGGTGGTGGCCCCGGCCAGCCGCGCGCCCTGCACCACGTTGAGGCCGACGCCGCCGCAGCCGATCACCGCCACCGCGTCGCCCGGCTGCACGCGGGCGTTGAACACCGCGGCGCCGACGCCGGTGGTGACGCTGCATCCGATCAGCGCGAGCTCCGGAAAGTCGAGCGCGGCCGGCGCCGGGACGCAGCCCATCTCGGGGACGACGGCGTACTCGGCGAAGCACGCCACCTTGCCCATGTGGGTGAGATCCTGCCCGGCCAGCGTGTGCAGGCGCGAGGTGTTGTCGTAGAGCTTGCCGCTCGTGCGCGCGTGCTCGTCGCACAGATGGGGATGGCCGCTCTCGCAGGAGTGGCAGTGCCCGCAGTTGGGCACGAAGCTCAGGATGACACGATCGCCCGGCTTGACCATGGTGACGCCCTCGCCCACGCTCTGCACGGTGCCGGCGCCCTCGTGGCCCAGCACCGCGGGCATGGCGATGGTGGCCTCGCCCTTCTGGAAGTGCAGATCGCTGCGGCACACGCCGGTGGCGGCGACCTTGATCAGCACCTCCCCGCGCCGCGGGGCGTCCAGCTCGACGGTCTCGACCGAGTACGGCTTGTGGGCGGCGTAGAGCACGGCAGCGGTCACACGCATGGTGTTCTCCCGGGGGTGGCGTCGTCGTCGGCGTGCAGACTAACCGAGATCCGCGGGCGGCGAAAGCGCCGGTTTCCGGCTGTCGCCTCGACCCCTTGAAGCCGTGTCGGATCACTCCTACCATCACGACCATGACCAACGAGGCCCTACGCACGATTCTTCCGATCGCCGGCTGGGATGCGGACCGCGTTCGCGCGGTCGAGATCACCGGCGGCACCGATCCGATCCTGCCGACGTCGTTCCGCATCGGGGAGACGGCGGCGGCCACGCTGGCGGCGCTCGGCCTGGCCGTCTCCGATCTGTGGGCGCTGCGCACCGGACGCCGCCAGGACGTCGCGGTCGACACCCGACAGGCGACGGCGTCGCTGCGCAGCGGACACTACATGAAGATGGACGGCGCGCCCGTGTCGACCGAGCGCAACACGGTGATGGGTACCTATCCAGCGAAGAACGGACGCTGGAGCTATCTGCACTGCAATTTCCCAAACCATCGCGCTGCCGCCCTCGGCGTGCTCGGCGTCCCGGAGGATCGCGAGGCGGTGCGTCAAGCGGTCGCGAAGTGGGATGCCCTCGAGCTCGAGGACGCGATCATCGCCGCCAAGGGCGCCGGCGGCATGGTGCGCACCATGGAGGAGTGGGCGAAGCACCCGCAGGCCGCCGCGATCGCCTCGCTGCCGCTGATGGAGATCGTCAAGATTGGCGACGGCGCGCCGGAAAAGCTCCCCGACGGCGATCGGCCGCTGTCGGGCATCCGCGTGCTCGACCTCACGCGCGTCCTCGCCGGGCCGACCTGCGCTCGCAGCCTCGCCGAGCACGGCGCGGACGTTTTGAAGATCACCGGGGCGCACCTGCCGAATCTGGGTCACCAGGAGTTCGACACCGGCCACGGCAAGCTCTCCGCGCATCTGGATCTCCGTGAGACGAAGGACGTCGAGATCCTGCGCGGGCTGGTCCGCGAGACCGACGTGTTCTCGCAAGGCTACCGGCCGGGCACCCTCGGCACTCGCGGGTTCTCGCCCGAAGCGCTGGCGAAACTCCGGCCCGGCATCGTCTTCGTCTCGCTGTGCGCCTTCGGCCACGTCGGTCCGTGGGCCTCGCGCCGCGGCTTCGACACGGTCGTGCAGACGGTCAGCGGCATCACCAGCCGGCAAGGGGAGCTGTTCCCCGGCGCCGCGCCGGGCCCGCAGTTCTACCCGGTGTCGGCGATCGACTATCTGACCGGCTATCTGATGGCGTTCGGCGCGCTGGTGGCGCTCGCGCGCCGTGCACGCGAGGGCGGGAGCTGGCTCGTGCGGATCTCACTGGCGCAGACCGGGCGCTGGCTCGTCGACCGCGGCCAGGTGCCCGAGGCCGAGCTGAGGGACGTGCCGAAGGAATTCACGTCAGCGGAGCTGGAGCGCTGGTCGATGACGAGCGAGACGCCGGGCGGTCGACTGCACCATCTCGCGCCGGTACTGCGCCTCTCGGAGACGCCGCCGCGCTGGGCCCGGCCCTCGGTGCCGCTCGGCTACCACGAGCCGGTGTGGCCGGCGCGGGCGTAAAGCACGCCCTCGCTCGTCCGTGGTCGTCGTGTCCGCGGATGAGCCGTTCAGATTGACTATTCGGCCGTCGTGCCGCCGTCGATCACCAGCTCGCTGCCCGTCACGTAGGACGACTCGTCCGACGCAAGGTAGAGGACACCGTAGGCCACTTCGTCGGCCGTTCCGACGCGTCCCATGGGAAGACGCCGCAACCGCCCCTCCCAGGCGGCCCGGTCCTCCAGCACGTCCTTGATCATGTCGGTCGCGATCGGTCCCGGGTGAACGGAGTTGCAGCGGATGCCTTCCCGGGCGTGCTGGATGGCCGTCGACTTGGTGAAGAGCCGCACGGCGCCCTTGGTGGCGGTGTAGGCGGCCGTCCCGCCCGGGCTCCCGACCAGGCCGGCCGTGGACGAGATGTTGACGATGGAGCCGCCGCCCGCCTGTCGCAGGGCCGGGAGCGCGCACTTCGTGCCGAGGAACACGCCCTTGACGTTGACGGCCATGATGCGATCCCAGTCCTCCTCGCTCGTGTCCTCGATCCTCGCTCGGAAGAGGATGCCGGCGTTGTTGACGAGCACGTTCAGCCGGCCATACGTCTGCACGGCCGTGGCCACGGCTGCCCGCCAGTCGGCTTCGCGGGTCACGTTGAGGTGGACGTAGGTGGCCTGGCCGCCGGCCGCCCGGATCTCGGCCTCGACCTTCTTGCCGTCGTCGTCGAGCACGTCCCCGAACACGACCGACGCGCCCTCGCGCACGAACAACCGCGTCTCGGCGGCTCCCTGTCCGCGCGCTCCACCACTGATCAGCGCAACCTTGCCGGCGAGCCTGGCCATGGATGTCTCCTCCCGCTCCCGAAGTCGATTCAGCGCGCGACGTCGCCCCAGACGACGTAGCGCCGGTGCGTGCGCCGCTCGCGTCCCTCGTCCACCATCCGCTGCGCCTGCGCCGCCACCAGGTCGAGCAGCGGGTCGCCGCCCACGGTCACGAGGCCGTGCGCCCTCAGCAACGTCTCGATCTCCGCCTGGGACCGGCCGCCCAGGAACGGGAGCTGATCGCCGACGCGCGCGTATTCCTCGCTCGTGCGGGCACTCCCCGACGGCGGTGGAGCGGCACCGGCGTCGAACCGGCCGTCCACGACGACCAGGCGTCCGCCGGGCCGGAGAACGCGCATCCACTCGTCGATCGCCGCCTCCGGATGGGGGAGCGTCCACAGCAGGTGGCGGCTGATGACGAAGTCGAAGCAGCCGGCCGGAAACGGCAGGTGCTCGGCGTCGGCCTCCTCGAAGCGAATCGAGACGCGCTGCTCGGCCCCTTGCGCCGCGCCTCGGCGAGCATCGCGGGCGCGAAGTCGACGCCGGTGACGCGATGACTCCGGGCCGCCAGCTCGAAGCTCAGAAAGCCGGTGCCGCAGCTGGCGTCGAGACACTCGAGCGCGCGGCGGCCGGCCAGGACCAGATCGAGGATGCGGTCCCAGGCGGCGCGCTTGCCGGGCGTGCGGATGCTGTGGCCGAAGTCCTCGTCGAAGGTCGGCGCTCGCCGATCCCAGTAGGCGGCGACCTGTTGCTTGACGACGTCGGTCGGGCCGGGCGTCATGCGGCGTGGCTTCCCAGCGGAAGCGGCTCGGCGTCGGCCGCCGGCGCGACCTCGAACGCGTTCAGGATTCCCGTGACGATGCCGTAGTGGCCGATGAGCGCGGTGAGATCGACGAGTCCGCGCACCCCGTGCTGATCCCGCAACCGGTCGAAGAGCGCCTGCGTGACGCGATTGGTTCGCAGCAGCTGGCGGACGTAGTCGACGATGTCCCGCTCGGCGGCCGGCAGGCTCGTGAGGTCGCCGCGGTCGCGCACGGCGGTGACCGCGGCGGCGCTGGCGCCGGCCTTCCGGGCCGCGGGCGCGTGCGCCGCCCAGACGTAGGGGCAGTCCTTCTCGCGGGCGGCCGCGATGATGGCCAGCTCCCGCGAATCGGCTTTCACCGGAGAGTGCGATCGCAGGTATGTGCCCACCTCGAGGTGCCGCCGGCAGAGCACCGGGCTGTGCAGCAGGATGCTGAAGGGGCCGCGCACACCGCCGCGGCCCTCGACGACCGCGTCGAAGATGGGCCGGTGCGCGGCGGGAACCTGATCTCGCCGGGCGATGGGCGTGACGCGGGGCGCGGCGGGCGGGGCAGGGGCCGTCGACGGCAGCGCGACGCGGGCGGGAGCGTCGGGCAACACGTCTGAGAGCGAGCCGGGCGTGACCTCGAAGGCGTTCAAGAGGCCGGCGAGCGCCCCATAGCGGCCGATCCACACCGTTAGCTCGACCAGCCACCTGGGGTCGTGAGCCTTCAGCAGCTGATCGAACACGGCGCTCTCCACTCGGTTGTGCTGGAGCAGCTGCCGGACGTAGAGGACGACGGCTCTCGCCGAATCCGGCAGCCCGGCCACGGGCCGACGATCCCGGACCGCGTCGATGGTGTCCGCGGCCAGGCCGGCCTTCCGGGCCAGGGGCACGTGGGCGTTCCAGATGTAGCCGCAGTCCTTCTCGCGGGCCGTCGCGCAGACGGCGAGTTCGGCGTGCTCCGGCTCGACGATGCTCTCGCGGTGGAGATACTCGCTGATCTCGTTCCAGGGCCGGGCCAGCCCGGGGCTGTGCAGCACGACCGTGGACGGGCCGCTGATCCTGCCCCGCCGGGCCGCCAGCGCGTCGAAGAGCGCGTGGTGCTCGGGCGCGACGTCTTCCCTGTCGACGATCAGCTTCACCCGCGCCATCGGAGGCTACCGCAGCGGCGAAAAGACCGCCGGGAGCAGCAGCTTGTTCTCCTGTCGGATCGGCCGCACTCCGGATTGCGGCGGCCACTGGCCACCCTTGCGCGATTCCTCCCGGATGCGCGTCCGCTCGTTGGAGTCCTTGTAGACCCAGACGTGCACGAACCGGTTGAGCCCCCCGATCTCGCTGGTCCAGCAGGCGGCCAGCGGCGAGAGCTTCTCCCGGGCGGGCACGGCCTTGCCCCACGCCTCCAGCACCGCCGGGAGATCGCCGGGCGCGTAGGTGTAGATCCGCATCTCGTAGAAGTTCCCGGTGCCGAAGTCTCGGCTGCCCAGCGGCTGCATGAACGGGGCGGGGATCATGATGTCGGACTGTTGCTCGACGATCAGGTCCCGCCCGCCGGGGAGCTGCTGCAGCGCGGTGTCCTTCGCCATCGCCTCGCGCACCACCGTGCGATGCTGCAGGTCCTCGTAGGGCCAGGCGTGGATGACCTGGTTGAGGGGGCCGAAGTCGGTGTGCCAGAAGGCTCCCAGCTTCGAGTGCCTCTCCCGCAACGCCTTCCGCTTGGCGAAGCGGTCTTCGAACTCGACGACGGCGCCCGTGCGCAACGTATAGGTCCGGACTTCGTAGATCATCGGCTCCTCCTTGGTTCTCGGTCTACGCGCTTCGTACGCGCGAACACGGCGCGGGTCAAGGGCGAAGTGCGATCCGCTATGTACTCGTGCCCGCCGCCTCGGTGGCGACGGTGCGCGCGGGCGCCGGCGCGCCCTCACGCCCGCCCATGGTCCATTGACGCGCTACGGCCTGGGCCAGATCTCTCCGGGATCGAGGATCAAGTCGGGGAACGGCGGAAGCGAGACCATCGTGCCTCCGGACAGTGTAGCCACTTCCCCATACGCACCCTGCGCGAGCTGATACGCTTGGATCGTTCTCGCGGGAGGATCGACGATCCAGTAGTAGGGCACCGCGTACCGCGCGTACAGCTGCAGCTTCCTTCTCCGGTCGATACCAGTGGTCGACGGTGCAACGACCTCGACTGCGAGCGCCGGCGACCCCTCGATGCCCCGTTCGCTCACGACCGACAGTCGTGCCGTCTCGACGAACACGAGATCGGGCTGAACGACCGTGATGTTCTCGAGGACGCAATCCACGGGGGCGAAGAACACCATCCCGAGCCCCCTGTCGTTCACATGGCTGCGGACGATCACGAACAGGTTCCCGAGGGTGTGCTGGTGGGTGGTCCCGGGTACCGGTGTCACGGACAGCTCCCCCTCGTGCAGCTCGTAGCGACGGCCGTCGTCGGGGAGCGCCGCGTAGTCCTCGTAGGTCAGGCGCATGCGAGTGGTCATGGTCGTTCCCGATCGAGTGTAGCACCCGGCCGCGTTCCCGCATGACACCACGCCGGACGTTCCCCGGGGAATGTCCAATCTTCCATACGGAGCGGCACGCCAGGCAGGCGATCACCGGTGCTATAGTCCCCCCGGACGGAGCGTGGCGCCCATTCCGTTCTCGTCCACGGTGTACCTGGTGGCCGAGGCGCTCCTGCTGGCCGGCAGCGAGGCGCAGAAGCGCCAGCGGTTTTTGCGAGGGAGTCGAGTCACGTAGCTCACCGATCTCGATCGCTGAGGACGTCCATGAACAAGATCGTTGCATCGCCCGAGCAGGCGGTCGCGGACATCCCCGACGGAGCGACAGTTGCCATCGCCGGTTTCGGGGTCGCGCACCGTTTTGCGACGAGCCTGATCTGCGCCCTGCGCGATCAGAAAACGAACGACCTCACTCTCGTCTGCAACTCCCTCGGTGACGCGGGGGCGACCCGCGGCCAGATCCTCGCGGAGAACCACCAGGTGAAGAAGCTGATCGCGGCGTTCTCCGTGCGGCCGGGCACCCCGACGGCGAGCGAGGAGCAGATCGCCGCCGGCACGATGGAGGTAGAGCTGGTCCCCCAGGGGATCCTGGTCGAACGCTGCCGCGCGGGCGGCGCCGGGATACCGGCGTTCTACTCACCGACCGGCGTCGACACCGACCTCGCGACGGGCCGCGAGATCCGCGACTTCGACGGCAAGCCCCACGTCCTCGAGCATGCGATCCGCGTGGACTACGCCTTGCTGAGGGGCTATCGCGCGGACCGGCTCGGCAACGTCCAGTTTCGCGGCGGCAGCCAGAATTTCAATCCCAGCTTCGCCAAGGCCGCGCGGGTGGCGATCGTCGAGGTGGACGAGATCGTGGAGCCCGGCGCCATCGCCCCCGAGCTGATCGATCTGCCGGGGATCTTCGTGTCGCGCGTCGTCAAGACGACGCAGGTCGTCGACGGCAAGGCGTGGCGCCGGCCCGTACGACGGCCGGCGGATCAGCCGCGCCTCTACGACGGCAAGCCGGCGCTGACGCGGGAGGGGATCGCGAGAAACGCGGCCACGCTCGTCAAGGAAGGCACCTACGTGAATCTCGGCGTCGGCATCCCCACGATGGTGTCGAACTATCTGGAGGGCCGCGACGTGATCCTGCACGCCGAGAACGGCGTCCTCGGCTACGGCCGGATGGTGTCGGACGAGAACGAGATCGATCCGGATATCTACAACGCCGCCGGCCAGTTCGTGGCGTTGAACCCCGGCGCGTCGTTCTTCGACAGCGTCACGTCGTTCGAGATGGCGCGCGGAGGCCGGATCGATACCGTCATCCTCGGCGCCTACGAGGTCGATCAGCGCGGCAGCGTCGCCAACTGGAGCACGGCGGACGCCAAGCGCGGCGGCATCGGCGGCGCGATGGATCTGCTGTCCGGCCGGGGCGACCTGATCATCGTGATGGAGCACGTGGACAGCAAGGGCCGCCCGAAGCTGCGGCGGACGTGCACCTATCCCCTGACCGGCAAGGCACGCGTCCGCTACGTGGTGACGGACCTGGCGCTGCTGCGCTGGGACAGGACCTGCTTCGTCCTCGATGCGGTGGCGCCGGGGTTCACTCCCCAGGACGTGATGGCCCTGACGGAGATGGACGTCGCCGTCGGGCCGGACGTTCGCACGATGGAATAGCCGGGACGGTTCGTTGAACGAGACGCGCACGCTGGCTCGCTTCGTCGTGGACACGCGGTTCGCTGATCTGCCGAAGGGCCTCGTCGACAACTGCAAGATCGCCGTCCTCGATGCAATCGGCGCGGGCTTCGTCGGATCCGTCCAGCCGTGGACCCGGCGTATCCTGTCGGTGGTTCAGGCACTCGGTGGCACACCCGACGTCTCGGTCATCCATCAGGAGTGGCGCACGGACGTCTCGCGGGCGGCGTTCGCCAATGGCGTCCTGATCGGCGCGTTCGAGTGTGAGCCGCTCACCGGATCGCACGCGTGCGGCACGGTGCTCCCGGCAGCCCTCGCGGTCTGTCAACGAGAGTGCTTCGACGGCGCCCGGTTTCTCACGGCGCTCGCGTTGGGGTTCGAGGTGTCGGCCCGCATCGCGCGCACGGCGGTCGGGCTCGAGACAGTTCGAGGCTTTCACAACCCTGGCACCCAGGGCCCGTTCGGGGCCGCTGCGGCGGTCGGCAAGCTGTACGGCTTCGACGAGGGGCGTCTGGCCAGCGCGCTGGGAATCGCCGGTTCGTCGAGCGCCGGCCTTCTCGAGTTCGCCTGGAGCGGCGGCGACACGAAGCGGCTGCATCTCGGCCGGGCCAGCCAACTGGGTCTGGAGAGCGCGCTGCTGGCGCGAGCGGGCGTACGCGGCCCCGAGACGGTTCTCGAGGGCCGCTCCGGTTACTTCATCGCGTTTTCAACATCTCCACGGATCGAGAAGCTGCTCGAGGGACTGGGGACGGAGTGGGCCATCGAACCGCCGTCGCTGAAGTCGTACGCGACCCACGTGACACACCAGGCGGTGGTCGACGCGATCCAGCGCTTCAAGCGCGAGCATCCGCTC
>JBGQLG010000062.1:0-24835 GCA_041499965.1 Methylomirabilia bacterium | reverse complement strand
CGTCCTCGGCATGGTGACCGCCGTCCTCAACGTCCTCTCCGGCGGCAGCTTCATCCGCATGCCCCTGCGCGTCCGCCTCTCCCTCACCCTGCTCTTCACCATCACCCGCATCAACACCTGGGCCCGCCGCCGCGCGGGGCTTGCGGTGGAGTCGCGATTGGAATGGTAGTGCGAGCCGAGCCGCCGCCGCGGCGGCGAGGGGAGCCCGTAAAGCCTAAATGAGGTTGCTGATCCGCATCCTCCGCGGGTACGCGTTCACGATCGCGGGCATCGCGATCGGCGTCGCGGGGATCGTGGCGCTCGGGGCGATGGCCGAGCGCATCGTGCGCTTCATCGAGGGCGGCGATCGCTTCGTGCTCGGCCAGATCTCCGTGGCCGGGCGCGGCCTGGGCATGGGCGCCGGCTTCACCGCCGGGGGCATGCTGCCCGCGGCCAGCCTGCGGGCCATCGCCGGAGTTCCCGGCGTCTGGGGCGTGCAGGCCCAGGTGATGCTGCCGCTCAATCCCTCGACCTCGCAGTTCATGACGCTCACCCAGGAGCTGATCCTCGGCGTCGACCTCACGGTGCCGACGCCCAACCGCCACTACCCCCAGCTTCCGGTGGGCCAGGGGCGCTACCTGCGGCCGGGTGATCGCCAGGCCGCCGTGGTCGGCGCGTCCTTCGCGACCTCCCACGGCCTGCACGTGGGAGACCGCCTGACGCTGGAGGAGGAGTCGTTCGAGGTCGTCGGCGTGCTGCAGCGCACGCTGACCGCGCCCGACCGGTTCGTGGTCATGTCGATCGAGGACGCGCGCCGGCAGTGGATCGCCAAGGACCGGATGCTGCGCACGCTGCTGGCCACGGGTGTGGCCTCCATCAACGCGCCCGACCTCAACACCGGGGCCGCCGTCGGCTGGCGCGAGGGCGAGGACCCGGACGCGGTGGCCCGGCGCATCGCCGAGCAGGTGCCGGGCGTCAACGTGCAGCTTCCCAGCGAGCTCAGCCGGTTGCTGCGCTCCTCCACCGCGTTCTTCTCGGCGCTGCTGGTCGGCATCGGAGCGCTGGCCTTCGTGATCGGCGGGCTGTCGCTGGCCAACACGGTCGCCGCCGCCGTCTTCGAGCGCATCCGCGACTTCGGCGTCAAGCGCGCGCTCGGCGCCACCGACCTGCAGCTCGGCGGCGAGGTGCTGGGCGAGGCGCTGGCGGTGACGCTGACGGGCGGCGCCGCCGGCGTGGCGCTGGCCATCGGCCTGGGGTTCGCCGTCGACGGCTGGGCGGCGCGCACGGGGCAGCAGCTCTTCCTGTTCTCCGGCCGGCTGCTGGGCGGCGCGCTCGTCTTCTCGGTCCTGCTCGGCACGGCGGCCGCGGCCTACGCCACGCTGCGGGTGGTGCGCCTGTCGCCGGCGGAGGCGATCCGCCGCGGTGCTTGAGGCGCGGGGGCTCGTGAAGTCGTACCGGGCGCCGGCCGGCGCGCCGATCCGCGCGCTGGACCGTGTCGATCTCACCGTGCCGGCCGGCTCGCTGGCCGTCGTGCTGGGCGCCTCCGGCTCGGGCAAGAGCACGCTGCTCAACGTGCTGGGCTTGCTGGAGGACGCCGACGGTGGCGACGTGCTGATGGCGGGCGAGCGCGTGAGCGCGCTGGGGCGCTCGGGTCGCGGCCGGGCCCGCGGCCGCTACGTCGGCTTCGTGTTCCAGTCGTTCCTGCTGCTGCCCTCGCTCACCGCGCTCGACAACGTGCTGCTGGCCGGCCGCTACGCGGGCCGCCGCGGCCCCGACGTGCGGCGCCGGGCCCGCGAGCTGCTGGCCCAGCTCGGCGTGCAGGAGCGCGAGCTGCACTATCCGCCGCAGCTCTCGGGCGGCGAGCAGCAGCGCGTGGCGTTCTGCCGCGCGGTGCTCAACGACCCGCCGGTGCTGCTCGCCGACGAGCCGACCGGCAACCTGGACGACGCCAACGGCCGCGTGATCTGGGGCGCCCTGCGGGCGCGCGCGGACGCCGGGGCCGCCGTGGTCGTGGTCAGCCACCGTGCCGATGCGGTCGTGGGCGCCGACGCCGTGTACCGTATGCAGCAGGGGCGGCTGCAGCCCGGGCCGCCGATGCCAGGAGGAGGAACGCCATGAAGGTGCGCGGGTGGGCTGCGTCGCTGGCCCTGGTGATCGCCGCCGTCACCGCCGCCGCCGCGGCCGGGACGGTGGAGCGGACGTTCAACGCCCCGGTGGACCGCGTCTGGTCCACGACCGAGGCGGTGCTCAAGCACCTCGGCTGGGACGTGGACAAGGTCGACCGGAGCATCGGCTTCATCACCACGGATTCGCGCCGCGTCGACGGCGACAACTTCGGCGTCTACGAGAAGGCGCTGCGCCACCGCCTGCGCCTGCACCTCAAGGCCTCCGGCGACAGCCGGACGGTGGTCAGCATCGAGCGCACCGTGTTCAAGCGCGAGCGCATCCTCTTCGTGGACAAGGACGAGCCGGTGACCGACAGCAGCCAGACCGTCGAGAAGGCGCTGCTGGACGCCATCGGACAGGCGCTGTGATCAAGACCCTTGTGCTGGTGCTCATCGCGGGGCTGCTGGGCGGGGCCGGCCACGTGCTGCTGGCCAAGGGCATGAAGACCATCGGTGACCTCACGGAGGCGCCGACCTCGGTGGTGGGCGGCATGGTCAGCCGTGCGGTCAGCAACCCCTGGGTCCTGAGCGGTGTGGTGCTGCAGGCGGCGTTCTTCTTCATGTACCTGACGCTGCTGTCGCGGGCCGAGGTGAGCAAGATCCTGCCCATGACGGCCTTCGACTACATCGTCGTCGCCCTGCTGGCCCAGCTGTTCCTCGCCGAGCCGGTCACGCCGGCCCGCTGGACCGGGATCGGGTGCATCGTGCTCGGCGTGTTCCTGGTGTCGCGCACCTGAGCCGCGCCGCCTCGGCCCTGGCCGCGGCGGCGCTGGCCGCGGCGGCGGCGGCGCTGCTGCTGCTTTCCGGCCTCGGCGCTGCCGCGTTCGACGATCCGGGCGAGGGGATGCACGCGGAGATCGCCCGCGAGCTGCTGGCCGCCGGTGGCGCGCTGCCGCTCACGCTCAGTGGAGTTCCCTACGTCGACAAGCCCCCGCTGCTCTACGCGCTGCTGGCCTGCGCGTTCGCGCTGGCCGGGCCCGGCGAGGGCACCGCGCGCCTCGTCTCGGCGCTGGCCGCCATGCTGGCGGTGGGCGCGACGGCGTGGCTCGGTGCACGCCTGGCCGGTGCCCGCACGGGATTCGTGGCCGGGCTGGCGCTGCTCGGCTCGATCGGATTCTTCGCCTACGGGCGCTATGTGCGCCCCGACGCGCTGTTCGTTGCCCTGCTCGCACTCGGGTTCGCCCTGGCGCTCTCGGGTTTGATCGACGAGCGCCGGGGCCGCGTCGCCGCCGGCCTGGCCGTGTTCGGGCTGGCGGCGCTCGCCAAGGACCTGCTCGGCGTGCTGGCCCCGCCGCTGGCGATCGGGCTCGCGCTGGCGCTGGGTGGCCGCGCGCGTCCCCTCGGCCGCTGGCTGCCGTGGCCGGGCGTGGTGCTGGCACTGGGGCTGGCGTTCGGCTGGTGGGCGCTCGCCGAGGCGGCCACGCCGGGCTTCGCGTGGTACACGGTCGTCGACAACCACGTGCTGAACGTCGCCCGCGCCCGCCACTTCCCCGACGAGGACGTGCCGCTGTCCGCCGTCGAGTTCACGACCGTCGCGCTCCTCGGCGCCGCGCCGTGGATCGTCCCCGCCGGCGGCGTCGCCGTCGGCCTCGCGCGCCGCCGGGCTTGGCGCGACACCGCCGAGCTGCCGTGGGTGGTGCTGGCGGTGTGGGCGGTGGGTGTCCTCGGGCTGACCGCGCTCTCGCCGTTTCGCTTACCGCACTACGGACTGCCGGCGTACCCGGCGATCGCGCTGCTGGGGGCGCGCGGCTGGCGCGACCTCGGCGTGCGCTGGCTCGCCGGCGTCCACGCGATGCTGCTGGGCGCGGTGGCGC
This sequence comes from Methylomirabilia bacterium, assembly GCA_041499965.1. GTDB lineage: Bacteria > Methylomirabilota > Methylomirabilia > Rokubacteriales > CSP1-6 > AR5. The sequence goes on along the minus strand of JBGQLG010000062.1, from coordinate 20,877 downwards.
TGGTCTGCGCGGTGGCCTGGGCGGGCGACGGCGTGACCTTCCTGACCGGCGTGCTCGACGCCGCCGACGTCGCCACGCGCAAGAGTGGCCTGGCCGGCGGCCCGGTCCCGCTGCCGCCATGGTCGTCGTTCCGGCCGTTCGTCGGAGCGGCGGCGGTCGCGCTCGGCGGCGGCGCGCTCGCGCTCACCATCGCCGCCGTGACGCGCCGGCGCGCGCTCGGCGTGTACGCCACGATCGGCGCGCTGGTGCTGGTGCTGCCGAGCGCTGCCGGGGCGCTCAGCCTGGTGTCGGCCCATCGCGCCGTCAAGGGTATCGCCGAGGAGATCCGGCGGCGGGCGGCACCGGACGACGTCGTCGCTCACGAGGGGCCGCTCGAGAACGCGGGCGCGCTCGAGTGGTACGCGGAGCGGCGTCCGGTCATCGTCGACGGCCTCCGCAGCGTGCTGGGTTTCGGCGCCACCCGGCCCGAGGCCCGCGCCCGCTTCTGGGACGACGCCGAGCTGGGACGGCAATGGGCGGGGCCGCGTCGCGTGTGGTTGCTGACCGGCCGTCCAGCGGAGCACAGCGTGATCGCGCAGCTGGCCGGCGGGCGGCTCGTCGCGGCCGGCGGCGGCCGTCGGCTGTACGTCAATCGATGATCGCGCGCGCGATCGGCTAAGATGAGCCGGATGCCCGATTACCTCCGCACGTTGTTCCTGCATCCGCCGTCCTGGGAAGGCTTCGACGGCGGCGCCGGCTCCCGATATCAGGCGCGACGCGAGGTACGCTCGTTCTGGTATCCGACGTGGCTGGCCCAGCCGGCCGCCCTGGTGCCCGGCTCGCGCCTCGTCGACGCGCCGCCAGCCGGTCTGGCGCTCGCCGACGTGCTGCCGCTGGCTCGCGACTACGACCTGGCCGTGCTGCACACGAGCGCGCCGTCGTTCGCCCACGACGTGAAGGTGGCCGAGGCGCTGCGCGAGACCAACCCGGATCTTCGCGTGGGCTTCGTCGGCGCCCACGTGGCGGTGGCGCGCGAGGAGGCGGTGCGCGCCTCGCGGGCGATCGACTTCGTGGCCGGCAGCGAGTTCGACTTCACCATCCAGGAGATCGCGCAGGGCCGGCCGCTCGACCGCGTGGCCGGCCTGTCGTACCGCGCCAACGGCCACGTCGAGCGGACGCCCGAGCGGGCGGTGCTGGAGGACATGGACCGGCTGCCGTTCGTGGTCGACGTCTACAAGCGCGACCTGGCGGTGGAACAGTACTTCATCGGCTACCTGCTGCACCCCTACGTGTCGCTCTACACCGGACGCGGCTGCCGCTCAAAGTGCACCTTCTGCCTGTGGCCGCAGACGGTGGGCGGCCACCGCTACCGCACGCGCTCGGTCGAGCACGTGGTGGCCGAGATCGAGCGCGCCACCCGGCTGTTCCCGCAGGTGAAGGAGTACTTCTTCGACGACGACACGTTCACCGACGACCTGCCGCGGGCCGAGGCGATCGCCCGCGGGCTCGGCCGGCTGGGCGTGACGTGGTCGTGCAACGCCAAGGCCGACGTGCCCTACGCCACGCTGAAGGTGCTCAAGGACCACGGCCTGCGCCTGCTGCTGGTCGGCTACGAGTCCGGCAGCCAGGTCATCCTCAACAACGTTAAGAAGGGCATCCGCCTGGACCGCGCCCGCGAGTTCACCAAGAACGCCAGGGCGCTGGGCATCAAGATCCACGGCACGTTCATCATGGGGCTGCCGGGCGAGACGCGGGAGACGATCCAGGAAACCATCCGCTTCGCGCTGGACATCGATCCCGACACGATCCAGGTGTCGCTGGCGGCACCGTATCCCGGCACCGCGCTGCATCGCCAGGCGCGCGAGCAGGGCTGGCTGCAGGAGCGCGATCTCGTCGACGCCGGCGGCGTGCAGGCCAGTGTGCTTGGCTATCCGCACCTGGACCGCACGGAGATCTTCGGCTCGCTCGATCAGTTCTACCGGCGCTTCTATTTCCGCCCGCGGAAGATCTTCGCCATCGGCGGCGAGATGCTGCGCGACCGCACGGTGCTGCGCCGTCGCCTCGGCGAGGGCGTCGAGTTCCTCCGCTTCCTCTCACGCCGCCGCCGCGCGTCAGCCTGAGGTCCCCGAGGTGAGACGGTCGCGCCCGCTCCCGCTGGCCGCCTGCGTGCTGCTGACCCTGACGCTCGCCGCCGCCTGCGGTGGCCGGCCCGATCCCCCGATGCCCGCGTCGCTGGTGGGCACGCTGCGCGGCCATACCCACAGTGTCACCAGCCTGGCCCTGTCGGCGGACGGCCGACGGCTGGCCTCCACCAGCCGCGACGGCACGCTGCGCGTGTGGGATGCGGCCACGGGCGCCCTGCAGGCGACGCTCTCGCGCGGCTGGTGGCGGCCGGCGATGTGGGTGGCCGCCGTCTCGGCCGACGGTAGCCTGGCCGCGTCGGGCTCCGACGATTTCGTCGTGCGCGTCTGGGAGGTGGACACGCGGAAGCTGCGGATCGCGCTCTACGGCCACACGCAGTCGATCCGGGTGCTGGGCTGGAGCCCCGATGGCCGCCTGTTCGCCTCCGGCGGCCGCGACACCACCGTGCGGCTGTGGGACACCTCGAGGTGGGCGACCCTGCGCACGCTGCCCCACGCCAACACCGTGCGCGGGATGGCGTGGTCGCCCGACGGCGCCCGCCTGTTCACCGGCACCGCGGACGACATCATCTACGCCTGGGAGGTTGCCACGGGGTCGCTGCTCGGCACGCTGAAGGGTCATCAGAACACCGTGCAGGCGCTCGCGGTCACCGCCGACGGCCGCACGCTGGTGTCGGGCGCGGCCGACCAGACGCTCCGGCTGTGGAACCTGGCGCCGACGGCCTCCAGCGCGGTGCTCTCGCTCGACCGCACGGACGAGCCGGTGGGCCGCTGGGAGCACTACGGCATTTACCCGGGGCCGGAGGTCATGGCCGTCGCCGCCAGCCTCGATGGGCGCCTGGTCGTCTCCGCGCATCGCGACTCGCCGATCCGGCTCTGGAGCCTGCCCGACGGCCGGCCGCTGGCGCGGATCCCGTCGCCCTCGCCCTCGACCTACGCCGTGGTGTTCTCGCGCGACGGGCGCTATCTCTACTCGGGCGGGGACGACAACGCGATCTACCGCTGGGACGTCGGCCGCGTCGTCTCAGTGGCGCGCTGAGAGCAGCTCGCCGACCGTCGCCGTGCCGTAGCCGCGCTGGCGCAGGCCGTCGAGCAGCGCGGGCAGGGCGGCCAGCAGCCGCTCCGGCGCCGCCGGCGTGCCCTCGGCGTCGTGCAGGTCCACGATGGCGCCGGGATGCGCGCGTTGCAGCACGTACGCCACCTGGCGCGCCGCCGGCGCCGGCCGCTGGCCCTCGGGCTGGATCGACCAGAACACGCAGCGCTCGCCGACCCGCCGCAGCGCGCTGAACATTGCCGCGTTCACCATGCCCCAGGGCGGCCGGAAGTGGCGGGGCGGCGTGCCGGTGAGCGCGGCGATCTGCTCGTGGCCCCGGCGGATCTCGTGCTCCGTCGCGCGCGGCCCGCACAGCCACGGACTGCGGTGCGACCACGAATGATTGCCGATCTCGTGGCCCTCGGCGGCCATCCGCCGGACGAGCCCGGGCGCGCGGGCGGCGCGCTCGCCGATCACAAAGAACGTGCCGCGCACGCCGGCCGCGCCGAGCGCGTCGAGCAACCGCGGCGTCCACTCCGGATCGGGGCCGTCGTCGAAGGTGAGCGCGACGCGCCGGTCGTGGCGGGCGCCGCGCCACGCGCAGGCCGGCGTGAACAGGTGGGGCACCCACGCCCAGCCCACCCAGGCGGCGGCGCCCAGCGCGAGCGCGCGGCCGATCACGCGCGCAGGCCGTGCGGCGCGAGCACGGCGTCGACGATGCGCCGGGTGGCGTCGGGCCGTCGTACGCGGCGGATGCCCTCGCGCAGGTGCTCGAGCAGCTCCGGCTCGGTCAGCGCGCGCTCCAGTAGGCGGCCCAGCTCGCGGCGCGAGCGGGCGGCCAGCGCCACGCCGGCGCGCGAGGCGAAGCGCTCGTTGCGACGCTCCTGGCCGGGCAGCGAGCCGTAGAGCAGCATCGGCAGCTCGGCGGCCATGGCCTCGGCCAGCGTCATGCCGCCGGCCTTGGTCACCAGCAGATCGGCCGCGGCCATGAGCGTACGGACGTCGTCGGAATAGCCGAGCACCTGCGTCGTCGTCGCCGCGGTCAGGCGTCGCAGGCGCTCGACCAGCGCGGTGTCGCGGCCGGCCACGATCACGCCCTGCACGGGCCCGCGCTGCCGTCCGAGCGCCCGCGCCACGTCGGGCAGGCGGCCGACGGTTGCATAGGAGCCGGCCATGACGAGGACGACGGGCACGTCGGCTCGCAGCTGCAGGGTGCGCCGGGCCGCCGCGGCGTCCACCGCGGCCTCGAAGGGCGCGCGCAGCGGCACGCCGGTGACGACGACGCGCTCGTGGGGGATGCCGCGGGCGACGAACTCGCGCCCGACCTCCTCCGCGGCGACACAGTAGCGGTCGATGCCGCGGGCGATCCACTGGCTGTGGGCGACGAAGTCGGTCACGACCGTGGTGTGCGGCGGCAGTCGCCGGCCCTCGGCGGCCAGCGCGGACATGGCGGCGGCCGGTGTGGCGTGGACCGAGACGACGGCGTCGGGCGCCAGCGCGTCGAGCAGCGCGGCCAGGCGACCGACACCCAGGCGCGTGGCGCCGAAGGCCAGCGGCGAGTCGCTCGGCATCCAGTCGCCCAGCGCGTAGGCCATGCCCCAGGCGACCGGCGCGCGGCGCAGCAGCGCCATGTAGAGATGGCGCGAGGCCCGCTCGAAGAGCGGATGCACCAGCTCGCGAAAGTGGTCGACGACGGTGACGGTGGCCCCCCGGGCCACGAAGCCCGCGGCCAGGCTGCGCGCGGCCTCGTTGTGACCCGAGCCGTAGCTGGCGGTGAGGACGAGGACGCGCATCACGTCCCCGGCCCGGCGTGGTGGATGAAGTAGCGCGCGACCTCGCCCCGGCGCGCCGGTCCCGCCGCCTTGAGCGCGATCTCCAGCGCGAGCTTCACGAGCCCGCCGCCGAGCCGGCTGTCGAGCCCGGCCAGCGCCAGCCGGGCCGCGGCGCCCGGCCGAGCCTGCAGCCAGAAGCGCACGCTGCGGATGATCCAGCGCGGCTTGGACCAGTGCCACTCGTCGACGACGCGGCCGCCACAGCGCTCGACCAGCGCGCGCATGGTGACCGGCGTGAAGTGGATCAAGTGGCGCGGGAAGTCGAGGCCGGACCAGTGGCGCCCGAACCGCGTGCCGCCCCAGCCACCGACGTTGGGGACCTCGACGATCAGCAGCCCGCCGGGGGCCAGCCAGCCGAGCATGTTCCGCAGCGCCGAGGCGGGGTCGGCCAGGTGCTCGACGACGTGAAACGCGGTGACGAGGTCGAAGCTCGCCGGCGGCAGGCTGACCTCCGCGGGCTCGCCGACGGTCACGTCGGCCGTGACCGTGCGGGCCTTGGCGGCCGCCTCGGGATCGAGCTCGATGCCGCTTGGCCGCCGGCCGACGGCGGCCATCTGCTGCAGGAAGCGCCCGGTGGCGCAGCCGACATCGAGCGGCCGCCCTCCGCCCGTCCACGGCGGGAAATTCCTGAGGATCTTGCGGCGCCGCAGGCGCGTCCGCATCCGGTCGGCAAGGCCGACGCGACCGGCGCCCAGGTGCGCGTAGCCGAGCCGGCGAGCCAGCAGCCGGCGCAGGCCCGGCGAGCGATCGCGCAGCACGCGGCCGAGGTCGGGGTCGCGCGCGTGCGGCGGATAGTCGGCCGGGTACATGCGATCGAGCTGGTCGCGACGCACGCGCGGGTTCTGGTAGAGCAGCCCGCAACGCTCGCAGCGGGAGAGCGGAAAGCGCCCGGGCACCCCGAGGGCCAGGTCGCGCTCGGTACACAGCACCGTGGCGTTCGGGGCCGCGCACAGCGGGCAGGCGATCGCCTCGAGCTCGAGCGTCGCGCTCACGCGCTCGCCGCCGGCGCTGACTGGACAGTGAAGGATTTGCCGGCGACGAAGCGGTCGTCGGCGAAGAGGCGGAACTCGTAGCGTCCGGCCCGCTCCAGGCCGAGGTTCTCGAGCGCGAAGATGAGCTCGCCCGGGGTCATGCGGTCGGCGAACGAGGCCCGCAGCGTGCCCTGCGCGACGACGTGGTTGTCGTCCAGCCGCACCAGCTCCAGCCGGATCGCGTACTCGCCCTCGGCGTCGGTCAGCTTGGCGTAGACCGACAGCGCGCGGTGCACGACGGGGAAGCGCCCGGAGGTGATGCTCTCGAAGATCCCGATGAGGCTGACCTTGCCCGTGCCCTGCTCGCGGATCGTGTGATCGCACAGGAGCATGGCGTTGAGGCTCGGATGCGGGCCGGCCGGCGCGCTCACCCCGCCATCCTACGTCGGTCGCGCCCGGCGTCCAAATCACGCCGCGGAGTTGACGCGGATGCCGCGAGCGTCTGGCGCGACTCCGTAGAGTCCGCCGCCACCCCGGCCGATGCCCGCGACGAACGCAGAGAAGGCGCCGGGCCCGTGGGAGACGACCGTGCTGGCGAGCTCACGTGTGAGGTAGCCGATCTGCTCCCCCGTTGTCTTGAGCCCCTTGATCGCGTTGATGTCGTGAGGGTTGTCGAGCGTGGGCTCGAGGACCAGTCGGCTCGCCGACGCGGCACCGGCTGATGATCGTCTGGCGATCGGCGACGGCGGCATGGCGGGAGCTCTCGCCGGCTACGTGGGCGAAGAAGTGGCGCATGCGTCTCCGGCTCCCCGTCGATGGCCCCGGTGCTCTACAGGAACAGGCCGGGAGTGTCCGCGGTGGACCGTCTACTCGGTCGCGATGCGGTACTCGATCATCAGCAGTTGCAGGGCGGAGGCCTGCGCGGAGTTGACCCAGACGCGCGCCTCGAACTCCCCGGTGGGGCCATAGATCACGGTCTTGAGCGCGTCGCTGGCTTCCGCGCCCAGCAGCAGGCCGAGCACGTGGCCCAGCAGGACCTCCTTCACCGCGATCGGCTCCAGGTCTTCGACGGCGACCGTGTAGACGTGCGCGCCGGCGTCACCGAATCGCTTGACGAAGACCATCTTCAGGACGACGTCCACGAGGCTCCCTTCGGCTCGGCCCCTACGATCGCTCACGACCCGTCCCTCGCCCAAGTTTTTCGAGCCGGGCGCACCGCTCCAGAAAGCGCGATGATCCGACCCGCGCAATCGGGGTGGCCCCGATACGGGCTCCTGGTGCACGGTGATGGCGCGGGCCCCTTCGGGCGCTCCGACGGGGAGGGGTGATGGGCGACGCTCAGGCCGGTCCGCAGGACCCGTGGGCGATGGCCTGTCGTCTCGTCCCGGGCGCCTCGGATGCCGACGGCCAGCGCCTGGCATAGCGGATAGCGACGACGCGCGAGCTCTGCGCGGATATCTCCGGGCGTCAGCGCCGCCAGGACGTTTCCACGCGTGAGACCATTGGCTCCGGCGCCAGCTCGAGGGGGGCCTGGGGAAGGACGCGGCGTGAAGGAACGAAGGGCAGCGACGCGACGACTTCCGGAAGGCCTGGACGACGGCCTGCAAGGCGGCCGGCGTGCCGGGCATGCTGCGTCACGACTGCCGGCGCAGCGCGGTCCGCAACATGGTCAACGCCGGCGTCCCCGAGCGCGTGGCCATGAAGGTCACCGGCCATCACACGCGTGCGGTGTTCGACCGCTACCACATCGTGAGCCCGGCCGATCTGCCGGAGGCGGCACGCCGGATCGCCGACGTCGGGCACAATTCCGGGCACAGTGACGCGGGAGCGGTTGACTCGCGGTCGCTAAGTAGGTAACTTCTCTCGCACGGTCGATTAGCTCAGTTGGCAGAGCACCGGCCTCACATGCCGGGGGTCGCTGGTTCGAGTCCAGCATCGACCACCACTTCACACGCGGGGTTGCGAACGCCTCGCGTTTCGTTTTTCGGCCGGGTGCCCACATGGGGCCTGCGGAGCGTTGCTGCCGCAGGGGTGCGTGCGCACATCTCGGCGTTGACAAGGGTGTCAGAGACTCGATGATCGACGCGACCCACGGGACGGACTTCAGCCCACCGAGGATCCGATCGATCGCCCGCTGCTCCGCGGGGCGGAAGCGATGGCGGGCGCGCTGCAGGTGCGCGCGCAGCGTCGCGGCGTCGTCACCACCCAGGGCGACCCAGCGAACGAAGCCGCCCGTCAGGCTCGCGCGACGCCCATCGGCGATCGCCTGACGCATGCGGAGGTGGGCCTCACTATCAGCAGGCAATCCATCGAGGGTCTCAAGGACCAGCCAGAGGTCCGACTCGGCGATGGCGTGCTCAGTCATCCGCTAGAGAGCGATGCCGTGGACCTCGACCAAGTTGTCGAGGCTCTCGAACGTCGCCGCGGCGCCGCGCCACCGCACGAGCACCATGCGGGATGGGCGCAAGACAAGTCCGACGATGAACCCGACGGCATCAACGGGATCCGTGCGGCGTCGCACCAGCAGGCCGAGGCCAAAAGGCAAGCGATGGGCGGAGCCCGCCATGCACGACCTCGGGTGGCCAGATCTATGCCGCCGCCTTCCCCATCAGCGACATCGCGCACTTGCAGAAGGTGCGCTTCGGAAACCGGCCAGCTCTCATCCGCCCGCGATCACTCCCTGAGCGCCGGCCCCGATCGTTGAACCGGAGGCGGATCGAGAGCGCGGCCCCCGCCTTCCTCCGGAGAGGCCCGCCGCCGAGCGCCGGTGACGCGCGTGGTAGGATGAGCGCACCCTAGGATTGAGGCTGTTCTCTACCGGGAGCCAGGACGCATGAAGATCTGCATTTTCTTTGACGGGCAGAACTTCTACCGCTCGCTGCAGCGCTACGACGACACCCTCCGCGTCGACTACGATCGTCTCGCCACCTGGATCACCCACGCCGTCGGCGGGCCCACCGCGATGTTCGGCGGCGCCTACTACTACGTCGGCGTGTCGTCAGACGCGCCGGTGGTCGTGGAGGGGTTCCTCAAGGGGCTGGAGCTGCGGCCGGGCTACTTCGTCAAGCGCGATCGCCGCGTGCGGCGCAGCGCGCGCTGTCCGGCCTGCGGCGTCGAGAACGAGTACACGACCGAGAAGCGTGTGGATACGCGCCTGGTGGCCGAGCTCATCCACTACGCGGCCAACAACGCCTACGACGCCGCCGTGCTGGTCTCCGGCGACGACGACTTCGTGCCGGCGGTGGAGGCGGTCAACGCGCTCGGCAAGCAGGTGTGGGTGGCCACCTGGTCGGCCGAGGAGCTGTCGACCGACCTGCGGGTGCGGTGCTTCGGTCACATCAACCTGAGCGACGGTGTCGCCACCTTCCGCGTCGACCGGCTGCCGCGCGATCGAGGCGGTGCCGCACCACACCGCCCGGATGGCCGCGCGCCGCGGCCGGCGCCGACCCGCGTGGCCCCGGTGCTGGAACCACCCGTGCGCCCGGCGCCGGGCATGGTCCTGGAGCGCGCGCTCGTCGAGCTGCAGCGCGCCGAGGCGCGGCTGCCACACGTGGGCCGCGGCTATTTCGTCATGCGCTGGAAGTCGCACCTGCTGCCGCCGGCCGGCCAGGAGCGCGAGCAGCTCGTGCAGCAGATGCTCGACGCCCGCGTGGCCGAGGAGGTCGAGGTCACGGGCCCCGACGGCCGTGTGGTGATCGCGCTGCGCAGCTGCGAGCGCAACGGCAACGTGGCCCCCCCCGACGCGACCGTCTGACCGCCATGCCATGACGCTGGCCCGCCGGCTGGCGGAGTTCGCGGCGTCACTCGATTTCACCGCGCTGCCACCGGCCGTGGTGGCCAGCGTGCGGCTGCGCACGCTCGACGTCCTCGGCATCGCGCTGGCCGCCTCCACCGGGGAGACGGCGCCGTCCATCCTGGGCGCGCTCGAGGGCTGGGGCGCCGCCGGCGACTGCACCGTGGTCGGGGCCAAGCGCACCGCGGCCGCGCCGCTGGCGATCCTGGCCAACGGGACGCTCGCTCACAGCCTGGACTTCGACGACACGCACGCGACGTCGATCACGCACGCCTCGGCGGTCGTGGTGCCGGTCGCGCTGGCGCTCGGCGAGGCCGCCGGGCTCGACGGCCGCCGGCTCGTCACCGCGATGGTCGCCGGCTACGAGAGCATCACGCGCCTGGGCATGGCCGTGCCCGGCGCGTTCCACGCGCGCGGGTGGCACGCCACCGGCGTGTGCGGCCCCTTCGCCGCCGCGCTGGTGGCCGGACGGATCGAGGGGCTCGACGCCGACCGGCTCACCGCGGCGCTGGGCATCGCCGGCAGCTTCGCCTCCGGCCTGCTCGAGTACCTGGAAGACGGCTCGTGGGTGAAGCGTGTGCACGCGGGCTGGGCGGGCCACGCGGGCGCGGTCGCGGCGGCGCTGGCGCGCGGCGGCTTCACGGGGCCGGCCACCATCCTGGAGGGCCGGTTCGGTCTCTATCGGACGCTGCTCGGCGCCGAGCCCGACCCGGCACCGTTCGCCACGCTCGGTCGCGAGTGGGAGACGCCGGCGATCGGCTTCAAGCCGTACCCGTGCTGCCACTACAACCACGCCTATCTCGACTGCGTGCTCGATCTGCGGCGCGCCCACGCACTGGCGGACGAGGACGTCGAGGCGATCGAATGCCGGGTGCCGGCCGGCCAGGTGCCGATCGTCTGCGAGCCGCGGGCGGCCAAGCTGCGGCCGCGCACGGCGTACGACGCGCAGTTCAGCCTGCCGTACTCGGTGGCCGCCGCCCTGCTCGACGGCCGGGTCGGGCTCGACACCTACGCGTCCGAGCGACTGGCCGACCCCCGGCGCCTGGCCCTGGCCGAGCGCGTCACCCACGTCGTCGATCCCGACTCGCCGTTCCCGCGTGGCGGCTTCCCCGGCTGGGTGCGCGTGCGCCTGCGCGACGGGCGAATGCTGGAGGCGCGAGTGCCGGACGGGCGGGGGAGCCTGGCCCGCCCGCTGCCGCCGGAAGCCATCGTCGAAAAGTTCCGTGACAACGCCTCTCGATCGTTGCCCGCGGCGCGCGTGGCCGAGCTCGAGCGCGCGGCGCTGAGTCTCGACTCCCTGCCAGACGTACGGCGGCTCGCGACATTGTGCCGGGGCTGAGCCCGGAGGTTTGCTGGAAGCCCGCACCGCGCTCCGGTACAATGTGGCTCATGCGAGCCTTCATGATGGTCCTGATCGCCGGGCTGGGGGTGCTGTTCGCCCTGCCCGCCGCCGCCCAGGTTCAGATCGAGGCCAAGCCGGCGGCGCCCGAGCGCGAGATGCGGGTCGTTCCGCCGCCGCTGCGCTACGAGACCACGAAGCCGCCGGACCACGACTGGTACCCCCAGGGCACCCAGGTCGAGCACGATCCCGCGTTCATCGAGCCGCTGTCCTCGAAGTACGAGAATGCCAGCGGCTCCGGGCGCGTCGGCGTCTCGGGCTGGACGGCGCCGAATCAGCCCTTGGGGGGGGCGGCCGGGAACTGGCGCGAGGTCAACGGCTGGTTCGCGCTCGGCTTCTCGATCACGTGGGGCGGCCCGCCCGCTCCGCCCGCTCACAAGGTCGCCCCTCGCTAGCGCCCCGATGACCGTCCTCCGCTGGCCGCACGGCGCCCGGGCGGCCTGCGCGTTCACCTTTGATCTCGACGCCGAGACGCTGTGGCTGGCCCGGGGTGTCACCGAGCCGGTGACGCTCTCGCAGGGCACCTTCGGCGTGCAGGAAGCGCTGCCCCGCATTCTCGAGCTGCTCCGCCACGCCGAGATCTCGGCCTCGTTCTTCGTGCCGGCCTGGGTCGCCGAGCACCACCCCGACGCCGTGAAGTCCATCGTGGCCGCCGGCCACGAGGTGGGGTGCCACGGCGACGTGCACGAGCGCGTGAGCGACCTGGACGCCGCCCAGGAGGAGACGATCCTGGTGCGCAGCGTGGAGGTGCTCACGCGGCAGGCCGGGCGCCGGCCCGTCGGCTACCGCGCGCCGGCCTGGCAGCTCTCCGCGAATACGCTGGAGCTGGTCGCGCGCCACGGCTTCGAGTACTCGTCCAACATGATGGATCGGCTGCGGCCCTACCTGCACGCCGAGCGGGCCGGCCGGCGGCTGGTCGAGATCCCCGTCTCGTGGGTGCTCGACGACGCGCCGTTCTTCATGTTCACGGGCCAGCGCGCCATGCAGCCGCCCGGGCCGGTGCTGCAGGGCTGGCTCACCGAGCTGGACGGCATCACCGAGGTCGGCGGCGTCACCAACTTCACGTTCCACCCGCAGATCATCGGCCGGCCCTCGCGCTTCGCCTGCCTGCGCGAGCTGGTCGAGCACGCCCGCCACACGCCCAAGCTGTGGGTGGCGCGCCTGGAGCAGATCGCCGCCCACGCCCGGACGGCGCTGGCCTGATGCCGCTGCTGCGCGGCAACCTGCACGCGCACACGACGTTCTCCGACGGGGTGCGCTCGCCGGCCGCGCTGGTCACCGAGTACGAGTCGCGCGGCTACGACTTCCTGGCCATCACCGATCACGAGGACCACGCCAACTGGGTCGAGCCGGGTTACCAGCAGGCCCTCGACCGGCTGCGGCCCGGCCTGCTGCTGTTCCGGGGAATCGAGGTGAACTTCGATCCCATCGCCCAGCACATCGGCAAGGTGATCGGCGACGCCGAGACTCTGTGGATCCTGAACCACCCGGCCCGCTACCGGCTCAGCGTCGACGAGACGCGCGAGCGCATCACCATGATCCAGGCGGCCGGCTGGCCGCTGGCCGCGATCGAGGTGACCGACACCGGGCACTACCGGCCCGAGTACGACACCGAGGCCATCCCGCTGGTGAAGATCGCCACCGACGACGCGCACCGTCCGCCCCACTTCGGGCGCGCGTGGATCGAGGTCGACGCCCCTCGCGATCGCGACGCGATCATCCGGGCCATCCGCGCCGGCGAGGTCCAGATGCGTTTCAGCGACCGCTGACGCTTCGCCCGCCTCCGCGCCTGTGATAGCCTTGGCGCGCGATGGAGCGGATCGTCCGCATCGGCCACAGCCCCGACCCCGACGACGCGTTCATGTTCTACGCGCTCACCGCCGGCAAGGTCCGCATCCCCGGCGTCCGCATCGAGCACCTGCTGGAGGACATCGAGACGCTCAACCGCCGCTCGCGCACCGGCGAGCTGGAGGTCACCGCGGTCTCGTTCGCGACCTACATCCTGATCGCCGAGCAGTATCGAATGATGGATCCCGGCGCCTCGATGGGGAAGGGGTACGGCCCCATCCTGGTCGCCCGTCAGCCGATTCCCGTCGCGGAGCTGGAGCAGCGCGTGGTGGCCATCCCGGGCCAGCACACCACCGCGGCGCTGCTGCTGCGCCTGTACGTCGGTGATCCGCCCCTCATCGAGGTGGCCTTCGACAAGATTCCCCAGGCCGTCCTGGACGGCCAGGCCGATCTCGGCCTGCTGATCCACGAGGGCCAGATCACCCACCAGCAGATGGGCCTCACGAAGGTCCTCGACCTGGGCGAGTCCTGGCAGCGCGAGACCGGCCTGCCGCTGCCGCTCGGCGTGAACGTGATGCGCCGCGACCTCGGCGAGGATCTGCACCGGGCGCTGTCGCAGGGGCTGCGTGATTCGATCGCCTGGGCCCACGCCAACGTGGACGAGGCGCTGGAGTACGCGATGCGCTACGGGCGGGGGATCGACAAGGAGACGTGCCGGCGGTTCGTGCTGATGTACGTCAACGACTTCACGCTGGCCCTGGGCGCCGAGGGCCGCGCGGCCATCGAGCGGCTGTTCACGCTGGCCCACCGCAAAGGCCTCATCGCCGCCGTCCCGCCCATCGATCCCATCTGATGTGGCTTCTCGGTGTCTCGCCGTCGCACGACGCCTCGGCGGCGCTGCTGCGCGACGGGGTCGTGGTCGCGGCGATCGCCGAGGAGCGGCTGACGCGCGTCAAGGGCGACGGGGGTCGACTTCCGCGCCAGTCCATCGAGCACGTGTTGCGGATCGCCGGCATCGACCGACGGGACGTCGACGGCATCGCGGTCGTGCCCGACCGGTTTCCCGAGGACTGCATCCGACACCCCCTGATCGGCCGCGACCTCGAACGACGCCTGCGGTCGTGGCGCGACCGTGTGCTGCGCCGGCCGGTGCGGGACGTGGCGGTCGATCACGTGCAGCGCGCGCTGCAAGCGATGGGCCGCGAGCCCCAGGTGGAGCCCTACATCCGGACCGGGCGCTTCCTGAGGCGGGAGGGCTTCCGGCCCGACACCCGGCTCCGGTTCTTCGATCACCACGCGAGTCACGCCATGGCGGCGGCCGGCTGTTCCGGCTTCGACGACGCGAGCGTCGTCACCGTCGACGGAGTCGGACTGCTGGGTGTGCACCACACGTCCGGGGTGTTCCGCGACGGCGCGCTGCGGAGGCTGGCGGTGTCCGACACGCCCGGCACCTCGGCCGGCTGGTTCTACGAGGGCATCACGCGGTTGCTGGGCTTCCGGCCGCTGCGTCACGAAGGCAAGGTGCTCGGCCTCGCCGCGTGGGGCGACCCCAAGCCGCTCGGCGAGGCGTTCCGTCGCGCGCTCCGCTGCGCTCCCTCCGGTCGGACGCTCACCTCTGATTTTGCCGGACGGCCCCAGGCCGACGCCGAACGCGTCGCGTATCTGGCCGACGTGATCCGGGGCCACTCGCGCGAGGACGTCGCGGCGGCGGCCCAGCGGACGCTCGAGGAGGCCGTGATCCCCCTCGTCCAGAACGTGATGGACGAGACGGGGGCGCGGCACGTCGCCCTCAACGGCGGCGTCTTCGCCAACGTGCGACTCAACCAGCACATCGCCGGCCTGCCCGGCGTCGAGCGTGTGTTCGTCTTTCCCGGGATGAGCGACACCGGCAACAGCGTCGGGGCCGCATTGTTGGCCCTGGCCGACGACGATCCGGCTATGTTCGCCCGCGCTCGGCGGGCCCTCGACACCGTGTACTGGGGACCCGCGTACGGCGATGCCGAGATCCAGGCCGCGCTTGCCGCCGCGGGACTGCGCTACGAGCGCGTGCCGGCTGAGCTTCCCGCACGCACCGCCCGCGCGGTGCACGAGGGGCTCGTGGTCGGCTGGTTCCAGGGCCGGATGGAGTTCGGCCCTCGGGCGCTCGGCAACCGGAGCATCGTCGCCAGCCCGATCGACGCCGGGATCAACAAGCGGCTGAACGACCGCCTGAGTCGCACGGACTTCATGCCGTTCGCCCCCAGCGTCCTGGCCGAGCGCGCCGGCACGATCTTCCAGAACGTGGAGCCGCTGCGGCACACGGCGGAGTTCATGACCGTGACGCTCGACGTCGCTCCCGCATGGCGGCCACGGATCCCGGCGGTCGTCCACGTGGACGGCACCGCCCGGCCCCACATCGTCGTGCGCGACAAGAACCCCCTCTTCCACCGTCTCATCCAATGCTACGAGCAGCTGAGCGGGATTCCGGTGGTGCTGAACACAAGCTTCAACGTCCACGAAGAGCCGATCGTCTGCGCCCCCGCCGAGGCGGTCCGCGCACTGGTCGAGGGCCGCGTCGACTGCCTCGCCATCGGCCCCTTCTGGGCCACGCGCCCCGCCCCGTCGCCCGCCTGAGCGAGTCACGCACGAGAAGATACTGGCGAGCCAGAACCCCGCGCCTCTGGTTGGAAGGCGTGAGCGGGGACGCGAGAGGGGCGCGACAACGGTTGCTGCCGGCGGGGTGAGCGAGCCACCCACATCTGACAGCCCACACCCCAGCCCCCACTGGGGGATGGGGGGCCGAGCGAACCCCGCTCGCGTCGCGCAGGCGAGCCCTGGGCGCGACTGGAGCGCCCCTCTCGCGTCCCCGCTCACGCCTTCCGGCCACGGGCGTGGCGTTTCGACTCGAGAGATCAGTACGTCCGGAGAATCTCGTACTCGGTCGTGCGCTGGGCGGGAGTGAAGCCGGCCTCGCGGATCAGCGTGACGATCTCCTCGACGGTGACCGTGTTCACGTACGCCGCGGCCTTGTGAACGTTCTCTTCGAAGAGGGTGCCGCCCCAGTCGTCGGCGCCGAAGTGCAGCGCGATCTGGCCGGCCTGCTTGCCTTCCGAGAACCACGAGGCTTGCACGTGGGGGAAGTTGTCGAGGTAGAGCCGGGAGGCGGCCAGCATCCGCAGATACGTGTTCGGACCCTTGTACTGCTTGATCCATTTTTCCAGCAGCGTGTTGCCCGGCTTGAACGACCACGGCACGAAGGCGGTGAAGCCGCCGTGCTCGTCTTGCAGGCTACGGATGGCGTCGAAGTGGTCGAGGAGATCGTCGACCTGCTCGACGTGGCCGTACATCATCGTGGCCGTCGACTTGAAGCCGCGCCGGTGGGCGGCGCGATGCACCGACAGCCACGCCTCGGGTCCGCCCTTCTTGGGCTCGATGCGCGTGCGTACGCGCTCGGACAGCACCTCGGCGCCGCCGCCGGGGATCGTGCGCTGCCCGGCCTCCCACAGGTGCTCGAGCACGTCCTCCATGCTGATGGACGCGACCTGGGCCATCGTGCGGATCTCGGAGGCCGTGAAGAAGTGCGGGGTCACCTGCGGGAAGCGGCGCCGCGTCTCACGCACGAGCGTCAGGTAGTAGTCCAGCGGCAGGGCCGGGTTGTGGCCGCCCTGCAGCAGCACGGTCGTCGCGCCCCTGGCGGCCGCGAGCTCGACCTTGGCCAGCACCTCGTCGATCGTGAGCGTCCACGCCTCCTTGTCGCCCGGCTTGCGGTAGAAGGCGCAGAACTGGCAGTCGGTGATGCAGACGTTGGTGTAGTTCGGATTGGTGTCGATCACGAAGGTGACGACGCGCTCCGGCCAGCGCGCGAAGCGCACCTCGCTGGCCAGCGCGCCCACCTCCAGCAGCGGCGCCTCGGTCAGGAGGAAGCGCCCCTCCTCGCGATCGAGCCGCGTGCCGTCGAGCGCCTTGTCGCGGATCTCGTCGATCCGTGGGTGCCCGAGCGTGTGATCGAGGGGCGTCACGGCTTGCCGGGCCGTCGCGAGCGGCGGGGATCGAGGAGCGTCACGGCTTGCCGGGACGCCCCGAGCGGCGGGGATCGAGGAGCGTCACGGCTTGCCGGGACGCCCCGAGCGCGGGGGGGTGTGGGGGGCCGTGTCGGGGCCCCCCACGACGTTGTACAAGGCGTCGCGCTCGACGGGCGTCTTGCCGGCGTCGTGGATCATGCGGAAGAGCTGCTCGCGGGCCAGGCCGGCCGGCGTCTGGGCGCCCGACAGGTGCTGGATGCGCTCGTCCTCCAGCGTGCCATTGACGTCGTCGGCGCCGAAGTGCAGCGCGATCGACGCCGTCTCCTCGCCGAGCACGACCCAGTACGCCTCGACGTGGGGGAAGTTGTCGAGCAACAGCCGCGCGATCGCGATGGTGCGCAGGCTGTCGGCCGGCGGCGTCTGCCGCGGCACCAGCTTGGTCGTCGCCGTCTGGTAGGCGAGGGGGACGAACGTCAGGAAGCCGCCGGAGGCGTCCTGTTGGGCGCGCAGCCGCAGCAGGTGCTCGACCCGCTCGGCCAACGTCTCCACGTGACCGTAGAGCATCGTCGCGTTGGTCTTGATGCCGAGGCCGTGGGCGATCCCGTGGATCTCGCACCAGCGGTCGGGATCGGCCTTGCCCGTGTACTTGAGCAGCTTGGCCAGCCGGGCCGAGAAGATCTCGGCGCCGCCGCCGGGCATCGATTGCAGGCCGGCCGCCTGCAGGCGCTGCAGCGCCGCCTTGGGCTCGATCTTCCAGCGCCGCCAGAAGTAGTCGATCTCGGCGGCCGTGAACGCCTTGATCTGCACCTCGGGGCGGGCGGCGTGGATGGCCGCGATCATCCGCTCGTAGTACTCGAAGGGCCAATCGGGGTGGTGGCCGCCGACGATGTGCACCTCGCGCGTCTCGTCCTTCACCATGCCGACCATGTCCTCGATCGTGTGCTCGTAGCTGCCGGCCTCGCCCGGCTTGCGGGCGAATCCGCAGAACGAGCAGGAGAGCACGCACAGGTTGGTCGGGGTGATGTGGCGGTTGATGACGAAGTAGACGCGGTCGCCCTCGCGGCGCGACTTGACGTGGTCGGCCAGACGGCCGACGCCGAGCAGATCCTCCGTCTCGAACAGCGTCAGCGCGTCCGCGCGGTCGAGGCGCTCGCCGCTCCGCACCTTGTCGGCGATCGGCTCGAGCCGGGCATCGGAGAATCGCACTCGGTTCCTCCTCGTGGGGTGCGGATGGATGGCCGTCCAGGGGGCCGGCGGGTTCGATGCTATCGCACACTGTGGGTGCTGCGGAAGCCATGATATTCTCAGCATTACTTCGTGCTCCCGCCCGCTCGGCGGGACTTTGAGCCTCAACGAGGAGGGCGACATGCAGACACGGCGGCAGTTCATCGTCAGGGGAACGCAACTCGTGGCCGCGGGTGCCGTGGCCACGACGGTGGGCCCGACGATCCTGGCGCGCGACGCGCGCGCGGCGGGCCAGCTGAAGATCTTGCAGTGGGCCCACTTCGTCCCGGCCTACGACAAGTGGTTCGACCCGTGGGCCAAGGAGTGGGGCTCCAAGCACGGCGTCGAGGTGACCGTCGATCACGTCGGGTTCGCCGACGTCGTCCCCCGCGCCACCGCCGAGGTCGCCGCCCAGTCCGGGCACGACATCCACATGTTCCTCGGGCTCGCCAGCGCCTTCGAGGAGCACGTGATCGACCTGTCCGACGTCGTGAGCACGCTCGAGAAGAAGCACGGCAAGGGGGTCGAGCTGGCCCGCCGGTCGACGTACAACCCGTTCACCAAGAAGCAGTTCGCGGTCTCCGACATGTGGGTCCCGGACCCCGGCAACTACCACAAGGAGATCTGGACCAAGATCGGCATGCCCAACGGGCCCTCCACCTACGACGACCTCGTGAAGGCCGCGCCGGAGATCAAGAAGGTCGCGCCCCAGATGCAGATTCCCATCGGTGTCGGGCTCAGCCAGGACATCGACTCCAACATGGCGGTGCGCAACATCCTCTGGTGCCACGGCGGGTCGATCCAGGACAAGGACAGCAACGTTGTCCTCAACTCGCCGGAGACGCTGGCCGCCCTGGAGTACACCAAGAAGCTCTACTCGGTGGGCATGACCCAGGCCGTGCTGTCCTGGAACGCCGCCTCCAACAACCAGGCGTTCAACGCCCAGGAGACGGCCTACATCCTGAACTCGATCTCGGCCTACCGGACGGCCCAGGACAACAAGCTGCCGGTGATCGAGAACTACTTCTTCGTTCCCGCGCTGAAAGGCCCCAAGGCGACGCTCGCCTCCGAGCACGTCATGAGCGGCTACGTCGTGTGGAAGTTCTCCAAGAGCCAGGACACGGCCAAGGAGTTCCTGGTGGCGCTGGTCGACGCCTCCCGGGAGTCGATGCACGCCTCCAAGCTCTACAACTTCCCGTCCTTCTACGGCGCCGCCGCCGAGCCCGGCACCCCGGTGGCCAGGCGGGCGGAGTCGGGGGCGGCCTGGATCGCCGCCCAGTGCAACAAGGATCCGTTCGGCTCCGTGCCGGCCGACAAGCTGGCGCTGCTGGCCAAGGCGCTGCCGTGGTCGACCAACCTCGGCTATCCGGGCTACGGCAACCCGGCCGAGGGCGAGATCTTCGACACCTACGTGCTGACCGACATGTTCGCCAAGGCGGCCACCGGCGCGCTGTCGCCCAAGGACGCCCTGGCCGAGGCCAACACGCGGGCCCGGCAGATCTTCGACAAGTGGCGGCAGAAAAAGATGGTGGCGGGCGGCGGCAAGGACAAGTAGCCGGCCCGGGGTGAGCGCCGTCGTCACGATCCCGACGGTCCGCAGCGGCGAGACCATCCGCCGCTCGGACCGCCGGCTCGGCGTCGTGATGCTGGCGCCGGCGCTGCTCTACATCACGTTGCTGGTCGCGCTGCCGTTCCTGCTGGCCCTGTTCCTCAGCCTCACCAACTCCTCGGCCGGCAGCCTGCAATTCTCGTTCGTGGGGCTGCAGAACTTCCGCAACGTGCTGGCCAGCCCGGTGTTCCAGCGCTCGCTGCGCAACACCTTCGTCTTCACCTTCGCCTCGCAGCTCACCGTGCTCGTGCTGGGCAACATCCTGGCCCGGGCCCTCCTGAAGCCCTTCCTCGGCAAGGGGCTGGCCCGCTTCCTGATCCTGATGCCGTGGGCGGCGCCGATCTCGCTGGCCACGCTCGGCTGGCTGTGGATCTTCGACTCGACCTTCAGCGTCATCAACTGGGTGCTGAAGGTGGTGGGCTGGCTGGGCCCGGGGCAGTGGTACTACTGGCTGGGCGACACCACGCTCGGCATGGTGGCGATCATCACCATCCACGTCTGGCGCATGCTGCCGTTCTCGACGGTGATCCTGCTGGCCGGCCTGACGTCGATCCCCAACGAGGTGCGCGAGGCCGCCGCCATCGACGGCGCCGGCACGCTGGCCCGGATCTTCCAGGTCGAGATCCCGATGATGAAGCCGATCCTCGCGGTGGCCGTGCTGTTCGGCGTCGTCTTCACGTTCACCGACATGAGCGTGGTCTACCTGCTGACCCGAGGCGGCCCCTACAACTCCACCCACGTGCTGGCCAGCCTGGCCTTCCAGGACGGCGTGCTCGGGGGCGATGTGGGCCGCGGCGCCGCGGTGGCAATCTTCCTGGTGCCCGTCCTCGTGGCGCTGGCGATCTTCATGCTGCGCACCTCCCACCGGGCTGAGGTCGTCTGATGACTCTCGTGCAGCGCGATGACGTCGGCGGGCGGGCGCGGAGGCCGCGGGCGCGTCGGCGTGGCTCGCCGGTCGCCGTGGCTCGCTCCGGGCTCGGCTCGCTCGGGCCCCCCATCCCCCAGGGGAATGCAAGCGTGCCGTAGAAGATGTCGAAGTAGAGTGCCGTACGTCCGGCGTAGATCACCTCCGACGACAGCTGGAGATTCGTCACCCAGTTGTCGAGG